>NZ_JBEZLW010000042.1:0-56618 GCF_040652395.1 Streptomyces sp. NPDC048269 | reverse complement strand
GAAGCTCGGCAAGTGAGGGCTGACCGCCCCGCAGGCCCCCCGGGAACAGACCCCGGCGAGCCACCCGCCCCACCACACAGCAGACGCCGGAGAGGTGACCACCTCTCCGGCTTCTGCTGCCGTACGGGGCGGCGACTCCTCCGCCGCGCGCCCTGCAGGTGCACGGGCCGGTCCGGCTCCACCGCGACGTGGAGGCTGTGGTCTTGGACCCCTGCTACCGCGGCACGGACGTCGAGGCCTCGGCACGGCGTCTTCCCGGTCCCGTCGAATGGCACCCCGGATTCAGCCTCGCCGTCGAGGAGCTCCGGCGCCACTCCGGCCATCGCGGACAGGAGTACGCCGACCTGGGCCTGGAACTCGCAACGGACGGGCGGCTGGATCCGCGTGTCGTCGGGCGCGCTGCCCGGGCCGGCCGACACGACGAGCAGGCACTCAGTCGGGTGTGGCACTACGTGGCGCGCTTCGGGGCGCCGCCCCTGCGACCAGCCGGTCTTCGCCACCGTCGGCCTGCCGACCCGTCGGCGTCCGGTGCGCGCGAGCCCTGCGCGGCGGTGAATCTGCCTGTCAAGTCCCGAATCTCCGGGCCGTGACCCCCGTCCCCTGCGTGCGGCCCAATGGAGTCACGGACATCGGCACCCAGCGCGGACGAACCGCATGCCTGATCCGGAAAATGCCCGCCCCTCACGTAAGGACACTCTCCTCATGGCCAGCACCCGAACCCGACGCCTCGCGCCCCTCATCATCGCCCCCCTGATCGCCGCAGGAGGGATCTCCCTCACCACCACCGCCCACGCCGCACCGACCACCGCCACCGGCGTCCCCACCGAGGACAAGCCCCGCCCCGGTGGTGGCCTCCTCGCGGGCCTCACCAAGGCGGGGGCACTCAGCAGGATCGGCCCGAACACGGCCAACGGCGGCGACACCGAACCTCCCGCCCCCAGCGGCAAGGTCTACAAGATCGGCCGTATCTCCGTCGTCAAGCGTGTCGACATCCCCAAGGGCTCCGGCCCGATCATGACCGACGGGACCCACGAAGGCGGGGGCGGCAACGTACCGCCGCCCGACCCCGGGCACGGCGGTGGTGGCGCCCCCAGCCCCAAGCCCGACCCCGGGGGCACGGACGACGGCGAGCCTCGCCTGGATTACACCGACACCGACACCGACACCGACAGCGACAGCGAGCCCGACCTCGTCCTCCACTGAGCTCCGAGAGCTGGGCCGCCGACGGCAAGCCGACCCTGGTGGCGGCGACGGACGCGGCCACCAGGCCACGGCTCCACCGCCTCCCCGACCGTCTCACCTGTGTACTGGCCTCTCAGCTGCCTCGCGAAGCCGGGGAAGCCCTCGGCGTGGAGGGTGGCGAGCCGAGAGGCCCCGGCGTGGACGGTGGCGGCCGGGTCGCGGGTGCGGCCGTCCAGGAGCCAGGACCACCGGGCGGCGGGCGCCGCCGCAGGTGGCTGCCCCGCGGGTTTCCGGGATCCCGTCCAGGCTCACGCCGGAGATCGGGCGGAGCTGGGCGGAGGCGGCCCACGCCTTGTGCTCGGCCGGCTCGCCGCCCCGCCGCCCGCCGCCGTACTGGTTCAGACGCCGGCCGGAGGGCGGGGCTCGCGCCGCATGGCCCACAGCACCGGGCCGCCCCCCGGCAGTCGCAGCTCCCCGCGCACGGTGAAGCCGAAGTGCTCGTAGAAGGGGAGGTTGGACGGTTTGGAGGACTCCAGACAGACGGGCATCCCCGCCGCGTCGGCCTTGGCCAGCCCCGAGCGCAGCAGGGCGGCCCCGTGTCCCTGGCCCCGCGCGGCCGGGTCGGCGCCGATCACTGCCAGGTACCAGTGAGGTCCCTCCGGCGTGTGCTCGGCCGCCGCCTCGACGGCATCGCGGAACAGTGGAGCCCGGTCTCCGAGGATGTTCTGGAGCTCCTGGATGGTCTCCGCGTCGGGAACGGCCTTTGCCAGCCCCTCCGGCGGTACCCAGAAGGCGGCCGCCGAGGCGGTGCGCTCGCACACGCCGTGGTGGGCGTACTGCCGGGTGAAGAGCGTGGTGAAGTAGCGGCTCAGCCCCGCCTCCCGAGAGGAATCATCGGGGAAGAACCATCGCATCATCGGGTCGTCGTCGAAGGCGCGGGCCAGGGTGTGGCTGACCGGTTGAGCGTCGTCGACCGCCGCCGGCTTCGGAGTGTTCGTTATCGGCATACGGGTCATTCTGCACCCTTAATGATCTTGAATGGCCGGCCGGGGGTCCGCTCGCGCGTGCGGCCGCGTCCAGGCCGGGCCTCGGCCGCGGGCCGGACCGGGACTTGCCTCAGGCCCGGGTCGGACGATTTAATAAATGAACGAGCATTTATTAATGAAGAGGTGGTGGCGGTGGCACGTCCCCGAGGCGTCGAGGACGCGGTGATCCTGCGCGCGACGGGCAAGGTCATGGGCCGGGTGGGTCCTGGTGGGCTCACGCTGGCTGCCGTGGCGCGTGAGGTGGGGCTGGTCCCCGGCACTCTGGTGCAGCGGTTCGGGTCCAAGCGCGGTCTGCTCCTCGCACTCGCCGACCGGTCCGCACAGGACGCGGGTGAGAGGGCCGGGCAAGTGCGTCAGTCGCACGGATCGGCGCTCGGGGCCCTGGTGGCGCTGGTCGTGGAATCGGTGGGCGAGATGGTCACTCCAGAGACCTTCGCCAATCATCTGGCGTTCTTGTGCACGGACCTCACCGATCCACAGCTCCACGAGCGCGCCCTGGCCGTTCATCATGCCCGGAGACGCGCGATCGAGGACCTGCTGGCGGAGGCGGCCGCCGCCGGCGAGCTTCGCGCCGGAACGGATGTGGCGGCATTGGCCGGCACCGTGCAGGCGATCACCGCCGGTGCGGGTCTGACATGGGCCCTCGAACGCCGGGGCACCCTCCAACAGCGGCTCCGGCAGGAGCTCGACACCGTGCTCTCCCCGAACCTCCCGCCCCGCCGACCCCACGACCTGGAGCAATGATGACCTCGACCGGCATACGCCCGCTGACCGGAACGGTGGCCCTGGTCGCCGGTGGCACCCGGGGCGGCGGACGGGGCATCGCCGTCGCACTCGGCGCCGCCGGCGCGACGGTGTACGTGACCGGCCGCAGCGGCGCTGTCGGGCGCTCCGGCCTGGACCGCCCGGAGACCATCGAGGAGACCGCTGAGCAGGTCACCGCGGCCGGCGGCCTCGGCATTCCCGTCCGCACCGACCACAGCCGGCCTGAGGAGGTCCGTGCCCTGGTGGACCGGATCGCCGCGGAACAGGATGGACAGCTCGACGTCCTGGTCAACTCCGTCTGGGGCGGAGACCCGCTGACCGACTGGGAACACCCGCTGTGGGAGCAGGATCTGGAAACCGGTCTCCGTCTGATCCGGCAGGCGGTGGAAACCCATGTGATCACCAGCCGGTTCGCGCTGCCGCTGATGGTCGCCCGCAAGAGCGGCCTGGTCGTGGAGGTCACTGACGGCAACACCGCCCGCTACCGGGGCTCGTTCTTCTACGACCTCGCGAAGTCCGCGGTGATCCGTCTCGCCGTCGCGCAAGCGGCCGAGCTGAAGCCGCACGGCGTCGCGGCCGTGGCGATCACACCCGGCTTCTTGCGCTCGGAGGCCGTGCTGGAGCACTTCGGCGTCACGGAGACCAACTGGCGCGACGGCGCGGCCCAGGACCCGAACTTCGCCCACTCCGAAACCCCCGCCTACCTGGGCCGGGCCGTCGCCGCGCTGGCCGCAGACCCGCAGATCATGGCCAAGTCCGGCCGGGCACTGGCCACCTGGGGCCTGTACGAGGAGTACGGGTTCACCGACGCCGACGGCACACAACCGGACTTCGCCGCCCACTGGGCCGAGAACCTGGAAGAGCAGTACGGGCCTCTCGGAGACCCGCTGTGACGCCTGCCGGCTGGTGGCGACGTCGCGCGTGTCAGTGGGTGGCGGGAGTCCGCAGCGCGCCTCCGGGCCCTACGGGGTGCACGTCTCCTCGAAGGGAAGGTCGGGGACGAACTTCTTCCACTCCTCGCGCGTGAACCCGCCGCCCGCCGCCGCACAGGCCATCGCCCTGGGGTCCGCGACGATCTGCGGCAGCCGGCATCGCCGCGTTTCCTCGGACTCCGCGGCCGGCTTGGGGTGCGCCGGACCCTCGACGTCATAGAGGCTCACGCCCGCACGCGCGTACCCGATGGCGAGCGTCCGGCCGTCCCGGCTGAAGGCGACACCCCAGACGAAGCGGTCACCGGGGATGACCGCCAGCTTCTTCGGCTGCCGCGGTTCGGCCATGTCCCAGAGCGTGACGTCGTGACCCCTCCCTCCTGTGGCGAGAATCCGTCCGTCCGCGGTGAACGCGGCGCTCTCGATCGCCGGCCCGCCGCTGACACCATTGGCGACGGCGACGGGCCGCCCCCAGCTCTTCAGGTCCCACCGTATGACCCGCCCGTCTTCGCCCACGGAGACCAGCGCCTCGTTCGGGGAGGTGAACGAGGCATCGGCCACACCGCCCGTGTGCCCGGCGAACCGTGCCCGGACTTCCACCTTGGGCAGCACCGTCATGTCGAACAGCGCCAGGTCCTTGTCGGAGGAATCGCCGGCCGTGAGCAGTCGCGTGCCGTCATCGCTGAACCGCAGGGTGGTCACCGCTCCGCGGTGCGCCGGCCACCGGGCGATTTCCGTCGGTTTCGCCGGGTCGCGCACGTCCCAGACCTGGACCTCGTTGCTCCTCGTGGTGACGAGCCGCCGGCCGTCCGGGCTGAACGCCCTGCGCGTGGCGGTGGCCGGCAGCCGGGTGAGGTCGCGTGGCGCGGCCGGGTCGCTGATGTCCCAGAGCGTGGTTCCCGACGTGGTGGTCAACGAGTTCCGGTCCTTCGCCTCCTCGGGGGTGATGGTCAGCCCGGTGTAACTGAGGAGTGTCCTGCCGTTGGTCGGTGGTGGCGTGCGTGGCCAGGTACAGGGCGTTGCGGGGGCCGAGCAGGCCGTGGCCGACGTAGTACAGGAGCACGGGCCCGGTGGCCTCGGCGACGGCCAGCTCGACCGCGGCGATCACCGCGTCGGTGTCGGCGTCGTACAGGACCCGGTGGATCCGGTCGGGGTCGGTGATGCCGCATGCGTCGCGCAGGGCGGACGCGAGGTCGTCCAGCGTGGTGGTGACAGCGGGCAGATCCGGCAGCCGCGAGCCGGGTACGTGGCGCCCCGTGCCGATCAGTACGGCGTGCGCCCCCGATTCGCCGAGGCCCGAGCCCGCGGCGGACGGCCCGGGCTCCCTGCTCTCGCGGACCGCTCCGGTGGAGGGAACCGGCTCGGCCCCGGGCGTCTGGCTGCTCACGGCAGGTGACGCGTCGGCGGGTGCTCTTCAGCGGCGGGCGGGGCGCCCGGGGGTGCGGTCCCGGCGACGGGCTCGGGTGCCGTCCCGGCGACGGGCGCGGGTGAGTGACCGGCGACGGGTTCGGGTGCCGTCCCGGCGACGGGTTCGGGTGCCGTCGCGGCGACGGGCGCGGGTGAGTGACCGGCCGGCGGAGCTCCGAGCATGGCTGCCAACTCCCTGGCCAGGTCCGCGCTCTGGCGGGCGTCCAGGCCCCGGACGCGAGTGGTCGAGATGGTGATCTCGGTGCCCTCACCCGTGGTGATGGCGACGGTCTGGTCCCCACGGCGGCTCTGCACCCAGGCCACGACGGCGCCGGCCAGGACGGCGGCGACGCCGCCCGGCGCGAGAACGGCGATCAGTGCGTCGGAGCCCAGGCCCATGGCATCGGGAGGCGGCGGCTCGCCCAGGTGCCGACGGAGTTCGGGCAACGCACCGGAGTCGGCGCCCCGGCTCCCGCTCTCGACTGTGATGAGGAACGCGCATACAGGCCCCCCTTGCTGTTCACCGCATCCCGCTTCCCGGGTCCTAGCCGTCAACTCCCGTTCCGCCCGAAATCGGTGTGCTCGCATCGACAGGAACGCCTTCCCGCCATGATCCGCACGGCGACGAGCTGACGCGCGCGCCGCTCACCTGGAGCCTTGGAGCGCTTGGAGCCACACAGTTGATGCCCGCGTGCGGCGGCATCGGGCATCCGGACCTCCGGGGCGGGCGCGAACTGCCGTGGGGTAGGCCGCCGTCGGCGGGATGAGCGCACCGCGCGCAATGGAGCCGGCTTCCCCCCCTCGCCCGAGCGCCTGCCCGACTCCGGCTAGGGTCAGCACGTACGAGCTATCTTGGAGACCTGTTCAAAAATGGCAACACCACAACCCCCTTCCAGTCACGGTCCGGTGTCGGGCAACCCCTACAGCGCGCCCGGAGGATACGGCTACGCCCCGGCACCGGGGAACCACCCGCCCGCGCCCGGCGGTTACGCCGCCCCGGCTCCCATGGGCTACGCGCCGCTCGCGTGCCGCGCCTGCGGTGGCCAGGCTGCCGAGAACTTCAAAGTCCGGTCCCACATGGGCATTCTCATCCTCATGAAGTTCGAGCACCTGCAGGGACCGTTCTGCCGAACCTGCGGCATAGCCGTCGTCCGCCAGATGACCACCAGGACGCTGTGCCTGGGGTGGTGGGGCCCGCTGTCCCTGGTGATCTTCAACCCGTTCACGCTCGTATGGAATCTGCTGGCCTACATGAAGTACAGCAAGCTTCCCCCGTCGGCGCCCGCCCCGGGGCGTGCCCACCTCGACACGGGCCCGCCGGTGCTCCGACGGCCACAGGCGTACGTGGCCCTGATTCCCTTGGCCTGGGCCCTCTGGGTCGTGTCCCAGATCGTGGTTCACTCCACGTGAGCGAGGCTCCCCCCGCGCCCTGCCGGTCACTCTCCGGCCTGCGGGGCCGTCGTCGTCTCCTGCACACGGCTCGACGGTTCTGGCGGAACGGGTGCCGGACGTCTGGTTCCGGCATGACGCGGCACCGTTGACACGGGTGCGGCGTGCCGCGGCCGGTTGGCCGTGGCACGCCGTTGGAGGGGTGGGCAGCTCACCTGTGTCGCTGCCGTCGGGGTGAGGGGTCAGCGGCGGTTGCCGTGGTGTCCGCGGCCGCCCCAGGACTCGGTGTCGATGACGTTGCCGCGGTTGTCGCGGAGGGTGGCGGTGTCGCGCTCGTCCCAGATCTGGTGGCGGCGGTCCTGGTAGACGTCCCGGTGGGTGTCGCGGCCGTTACCGGTGTGGACCTTGACGCTGGAGTGTCCGTCGAGGCGGAGGTGGTTGAAGCGGTAGCGGTTGCCGTCGCGGTCGGCGAGGGTGAAGCCGCGCAGGTCGACGCTGTGGCGGCCGGTGTTCTTCACCTCGATCCATTCGCGGTTCAGGGCGCGGTCGTCGCGGCCGCGGCCGGGATGGCGGCCGCGCCGACCAGGGCGCCGGCGGCCAGGACCGCGGCGAGAAGACGGCGGGTGGCGGGAGAAGCAGACATGGAGACGACTCCTTCGGAAAGTCAGCCCGATCCGGCATCGTGCGAGCCGGGCGGGCTCCGTGCGGTTCCCGGCGTCCTGCCGGGGAGCCACACTCTGACCCCATCCACCGCCAAACGCCACAACTCAGGACGCGTGTTGCCGAATATGGACATGTCCGTAACTCTCCCTTGTAGAAGGCATGTGTCAATGCTCCGTTGACGGGAGTCCGTACGAGGGCCACGACGGCCCGTGCGGTTTCGGGGCAGGGGGTTTGAGCCACGGAAGCCGGTCAATCGCGCCAGCCTGTGTGGTGTGCGCCGAATGGATTCAGGGCTGTGTAACAGGCGGCCTGCCGCTGCTTCGTACGCAGGTACGCCGTTCCGTTCGGGTGTGCGGGTACTCCGCGGTGGATCGTCCAGAGGTCCCGCCGGTACGCGACGTTTCCCGGTTCGGGCTGCTGCGGCGGTGACGCCGTCGGCAAGGTGGTCGCCTCCAGGACCCGTCACCTCGCGAAAGTGACCTCGCGCTGCACGCTCAGAGGCGGTGGATCCGGTCGACGCCGTACCACTTCGACACGCATGCGGCGACCCAGTCCCGCTCGTAGCTCCCCGTGAAGAAGGGCTCGGCGAGACCGCCGATGTGCAGGGGCCGGTAGCCCACGTCCGTGACGCCCCCCGCGGCCTCGGTCCGGATGCGTGAGTCCTGGGCGTCCCAGCCCACGGAACGGGCGACCGTGGTGGTCGTGAGCTGCCGGACGTTCGGGACGAGCGCGGCCACCGAGGCCAGTGCGAGGCAGCCCGCCGCCACGGCGCCGGTCACGAGGACCGCGTCGGCGGTGCGACGGCCCGAGAGCCACCGGCCGCCCCGTGCTCCCAGCAGTGCGCCGTAGCCGCAGAGCGCCAGTTCCATCGGTACGAGATAGTTCGTCCAGGTACGGGCGAACATCCATCCGCTCGGACCGTAGCCGCTGCGCAGGCCCACCACCACCGCGAACGACCCCAGCACCACCACGGGCACCGGAAGCAGGAGCACGGCGATCAGCACCCTGCGCGGGACGGTCCGCCGCGGCTCCCGCTCCCCGGGTGCGGGCCCGCGAAGCCGGTGAACGGGCTCCGCGGGCCCGCGGAGCCCGCTCGCCAGGCCCAGGAGGACGCCGACTGCGGCGGCTCCCAGGTAGGCCCACTGCCCTGTGACGTAGTCCCACATGTGCAGCCAGTCCGCGAAGGCGCCCCTGAGTTCGCCCGCGGAGAGCAAGGACTCCTCGTCCGGCTGCTGGGCCCGGCGCCACCGGGCTCCCGGGGAGGTGTAGAGCACGACCAGCCCACAGACGAGGCCGGAGCACCAGAGCAGGCACCAGGTGAACGGATGGCGGTTCCGGGCCAGGCCGAAGCGGGGCAGGCAGAGCAACCCCACCCCGGCGGCGAGCAGCCCGCTGACGAGCGCGAACGGCTCGCTCAGGGTGCCGAGCGCGAAGCCGACGAGGAACGCCGAGGCGAAGCCGGCCAGCCGGACGGCGGCACGGGGATGGCGGACGGTCCGGATGGCCAGCAGCAGCGCCCCCAGCCCGATGACGCTCGGAACGGTGTGGGAGATCGTGGCAGGGGCCCACAGCAGTACCTGATAGCTGCGGGTGCCCGCGAAGTAGAGCAGCGCCTGGACGACCAGGGCACAGGCGGTCAGGACCAGTACCCGGGGTCTGCCGCCGAGGAACCGTATGAAATCACGCCCCAGCAGGACCAGTCCGGCGGTGAAGCACACGGCGATGACCGTCGGCAGGACCTTGGCCCCGGCCAGTCCGTCGCCGTAGACGACACCGCTCAGGAAGGCGTTGGCGATCCTGCCGTTCTGCGTCGTGTAGAAATCCGACGTGATGCCGAGGACCCCCAGATCACGGGCTTTCCACGCGGCGCACCAGTCGTCGGACGTCGGCCGCACGTAGAGACCGAGGAAGCATCCGACGGCGATCAGGGCTCCGGCGGCGACGACGAGCGTCGCCCCGGCCGCCGGGAGGAGCTGCCGCAGGACGGGGCGGCAGCCGGTTTCCCGGCCGATCGCGGGGGAAGGGGTCCGGACGTCCTCGCCCTCGACCGCAGCAGTGCTCATTCACCACCCCTTCGCAGCGGGGCCCGGCCGGAGAGGCGGCCGATGCGCCCGCCGACTGCGGTGACCGCACGGCCCGCGAACACCCATGATGTGCACGGTTCGCGGCCACCGGCATCCCGGGCGCGCCAGGACGGGTACGGGGCCCCGGGCCTCCCGGGACCCCCGCTCACCCGGACGGGTACGGAGCTGCGAGGCCCCTGGCAAACCCCTCGCTCACCCGGGCGGCGGGTGTTCCGTGGCAGCCTCCGCACGGCTCTTCCAGGATGGGGAATCCGGGTCCGCGCGTTCCCGGGCCCGGCGGAGGGAGTGGCGATGCCCGTAGTCCGGCTCGGCCGTTGGGCGGTCGTCACGGCTGCCCTGGCGAGCGTCGCCGTTCCCGTGTGTGCCGCGGGCCGCCATGCCGGGCGGCCCACCGGCGCGACGCCGCCGGTGCTCTTCGTCTCGCCCGTGGGCCACCAGAGCCGTGGACTGGCGGAGCGCAGTTACGCGCCCCTGTCGATGTTCGCCGCCCCCACCGTCGGTCTCCTGTCCGACACGAACGCGGTCGAAGGCGTTCCGCCGTCCGTCGCCAGGGGCGCGCGGTACGTCGAGGGGAGCAACGTCCTGCGGTTGGCGTCCGGCCGGTGGATGTACCTTCCCGCCGGCGGGAAGGCGTCGGCCGTGGTCGCCCCCGACCATCCGCCGGCGTGGCAGCAGATCGCGCGGAGCCGCGCCTGGCTGGCCTCCGGCAGCATCCCGGGCAGGTCGCCCGCGCGGCGCGCGGCGGCCGAGCGCGCCCTCCTGACCATGCGCTCCCTGCTCCGGCCGAACGGCGCCATGGCGGCGGCGTGGAGCCCCGGCTGGAAGTACTCCTGGCCGCGCGACTCCAGCTTCGCCTCCGCCGCGTTCGCGCACACCGGCCATGACGCCGAGGCCTACCGGATCCTGCGCTACAGCGCCGCGACCCAGCGCAAGGACGGCACCTGGGAGGCGCGGACGAAGCTCGACGGATCCGGGCCGCCCGACGGCAGGCGGTGGCAGCTCGACGCCAACGGCTGGGTCCCCTGGGCGACCTGGCATTGGTACCGGACGGCCCCTCGGGCCACCCGCCACGCCCGGCTGATCGCCCTCTACCCGATGATCCGCAAGGCGGCCGACCACGCGGCGGCCTCCCTGCGGGCGGACGGGCTGCCCCCGGCCTCCCCCGACTACTGGGAGCTGATGACGGCCACCACGAACATCGGTACCGCCGCGCCGCTGCTCGCTGGACTCAACGCCTCCGCGGACCTCGCCCGGGAGGCGGGCCGGCCGGACGACGCGGCGCGCTGGGCCCGGGCCGCGCGGCGGCTCTCGTCGGGGATCTCCGCGCGGTTCGTTCCCCTCGGATACCAGCGCACCGTCGACGGACGGCACGGACTCGACAGCGCGGTGGCGTTCATGGCGCCGCCCTTCAACACGGCCCCCGCCGGTCTGTCCGGGGCGCTGGACGCCTCGTACCGGGCGCTGCTCCTGCCCAACGGGGGGCTGACCCCCGGAAACGACCCCACGGCGCCCTGGGGCCGGAACGCCTGGACGCCCAGTACGGCGTTGTTCGCGCTCGCGTGGGCCACCACGGGGCGGCCGGCGAAGGCCGGACAGGTCCTGGACTGGGTCCTCTCCAAGAGGAACCCGCTCGGCGAGCTGCCGGAGAAGGTGGACAAGGAGGGCAGACCCGCCTCGGTCGCTCCCCTCGCGTGGACGGGTTCGATCGCCGTCCTGTCCCTCGTGGCGCTCGACGGCACGGGGCTTCCCACCCCGCCCCTGCGGCCGTAGTGCCCCGCACTACGGGTCGGGGCAGGGCCTCAGAACGGCTCCGTGCCGTCACCCGGTGGCGGAGCGGTGCGGACGCTCTCCAGCGCGGCCAGGAGGTGCCGGTAGGCGAGCCTTTCGGCCGCGACCGCCCGTCCGAGGGGGAGGTAGTGCGGATCACGGCGTGACCGGGCCTGTGCAGCCGCGGCGAGGCGGAGCTCCCTCGCCCGGTCCACCTCGTTCCTGGCTTCGACGTACGCGTCGTCGAGGAGCCGGTGGTCGAGGACCTCGTCGAACGCGTGGTCCGCCAGGGCGTCGATCCGGTCGAGGCCGTCGGCGCAGCTCGCGGGAGCCGTCCCGGCACAGCCTTCTTCCAGGGCCCGGGACAGCGATCCCAGGGTCGTCCCGAGCTCCGGGTACCCCCAGGACGGCGCGGCGTCGTTCCTGCACCCGGTGGCGAGGGCCACCAGCACGGCTATGGAGGCCACGGCGCGGACCGTTCCCGGTCCCGCGCGCCTCCGCACGGTGTAGCCAGGGGTCATGGGAGCCCCGATCGCCGGTGGTCAGGTGGTGAGGAGCGGGCCACGGCCGGGCCCCGACGTGGTTCGCACGCCATCCTCGCCCGCACCGGTCAGCGCTGCCACCCGGAGCCGGCGCGCGCGGCCTGCGCGACCGTCGTGGGCTGGACCGCCCGGTGCCAGGGGGAGGAGGGCGGGCGGCTGCCGATCGGCTCGGACCCGGCCGGGGGAGCCGTTGTGACGTGCAGACCGGCGTCCAGGCCGAGGGCTGCGGCGACGGCCGTGCCGTCCGGCTCGGTCACGGCCGCCGGTGCGCCTGTGTAGAGCATCTGGGAGTCGTACCAGGACGGTGCATCGTCCGGGCCCGACACGCCGGCCGTCCCCGCGCCCGCGCGGCCCGCGAGCAGGCGGCCCGCGACGCCGACGGCCCCGTAGCCGCCCTCGCCGCCAGCCTCGGTGACCGGGGAGAAGCTCGGCGCGGGACCGCCCGCGGTGGCCAGGCTCGTAGCGACGGTGCCCGTACCGGGGCGGCGGAAGTACAGGCGGACGCCGTCGTCCTGCGGGCTCGCCGAGAGCGGACCGGTGGTCGCCGGCAGCCCGGTCTGGAGGGGGCCGCGGAAGGGGGCGTCCGGGGTCGGCTGGACCCAGGCCAGCACGGTCTGGGCCGTTGCCGCGTACACGTGGCGCCGCCCCTCCGCGTCGGTCGCGGTGACCGGGTCGCCCTGCAGACCGGTGCCGCCCAGGGCCTGCCACGAGCCGAAGGCGCCGTCCGGGGTCGCCTGTGCGCGGGCGCGCAGGGTGCGCCGGGAATCGCGTACGTACACCGTCATCCGGCCCGTACGGTCCACGGCGACGGACGGTGCACTGATCGCCGAGGTGCCGGATATGTCGTCCGTGTCCGGGGTGCCCAGCGACTGCCACGGGCCGAAGGCGCCGTCGGGCGCGGCCTGGACGGCGTACACGAGGTCGCGCCCGTACTCCTGGGGGGTGGCGCCCAGGGTGGTGCGGGTGCCGAGGACCGCGATCCTGCCGTCGGGGAGCCGGACCGCCGTCGCGCCCGCGTCGATCCCGGTTCCGGGGAGGAACTGGGGCCCCTGCCAAGGGGCCTTGGGGCCGCTGCGCGACCAGTACGCCATCCGGCCGTCCAGGACGGCGAAGGCCCACAGCCGGCCGGGGACGCCCTCGGTCATCCAGGACGTGCCGTCGCCCCGGCTGTAGCGGATGGTCTGGTTCCAGCCTGCGCCGGTGGGCCGGGTCGCGGTCTTGCGGTCGCCGCAGCCGGCGGGGCTGCCGCACCAGTCCTGGTGGTCCGTCCAGGCGTAGGTCTTGAGGTAGCCGAGCTTCTCCTCGGCCGCCTGCGGGTCCAGCGTGGGGGGCAGGGAGCTGTTGGGGTAGCTCACGTAGTTCTGGATCGAGAAGTGCGGCCGGTCCGTGGACTGCGCGTAGCGTTCGGCCGCGGCCTGCACGAAGCGGGCGCCGTACATGTGGTCCTGGTGGTCGAGGAACGCGCCGCCGCCCTGAGCCCGGCCGGGCGTCGGGTCCTGCGTCCGTATCGTGGTCGGCCGGTACCGCGCGAAGACGTCCGCGATGGCTTCCACGGCCTGCTCCTTGGTGTAGGAGAACCAGGGCTTGACCGGTGTCCCGGAGGTCAGCTGGGCGCCCAGGGCGGGGACCTTGCCGTCCCACAGGCCGCGGAGGCTGTCCGGATTGTCGCCGGAGATGCTCCGGGCCTCACGCAGTTGCATCCACACGAGGTTGACCTCGGGCCTGGCGACGAGCACGTCCACCTCGGCGCTCCCCCCGCCGGCGGTGGGTATGGACTTGCGCTGCCAGGCGCTGGTGCGGTCACCGGTGGCCATCTGCGCGTAGGCGGCCCGTATGCCGTTCTGCCGGGCCTCCGCGTAGGCGGCGTGGTCGGCGGGGCCCGCGGGGTCCTCCAGGTGCGGGCTGTGGGCCTCGTTCCTGCCGTCGGACTCGCCGGAGGTCAGGTAGACCGTGGCGACCTTGACGCCCGTCGATATGGAGCGGCTCAGGTCGGGGTTCATGAAGAAGAGGTCGTCGTCGGGATGCGCGACGACCTGGAGGACCGTGCCCTCGGTCACACTCGGGCGCAGGACCGTCTCGGGGGCGGCCTGCTCCTGCGCGTTCCCGTACCCGTACGCCCAGGTCGTCACCCCGGCGGCGCCGACGGTGAGCGCGGCGA
Organism: Streptomyces sp. NPDC048269; assembly: GCF_040652395.1. Taxonomy (NCBI): domain Bacteria; kingdom Bacillati; phylum Actinomycetota; class Actinomycetes; order Kitasatosporales; family Streptomycetaceae; genus Streptomyces; species Streptomyces sp. NPDC048269. The sequence continues at coordinate 42,686 of NZ_JBEZLW010000042.1, read as the reverse complement.
GCAGGGCCGCGAGGCGGGTGCGGCTGGCCAGGGACATCTACAACGCCTTGAGGATCGGTCCGGTGCGGAATTCCGCCGAGGGGGTGGGTCGGTGCCCCGATGGCTCCACCACTCCCGGAGACGACCGGGCCCGATTATGCCTCGCGCGTTTGCGGCTGACACACCATCAAGAGGTATATGAGATGAACCAAGTTGAATACGTAATATGTGTGACTTGTCCTATTTTGTATGGCTTGAGTAGTGGTCACGGCAGGGCGGAGGGGCGGTCGCCGAGGGGGTCTTCCTCAGCGGTCGAGCAGCCGCCACGCGGTGAGGGCGAGCCCGGCCCGCATCAGTCCGGTGGGCTGGCCGAGGTCGATGTCCAGGGTCTTGCCGATCTGTTCGATGCGGCGGGCCACGCTGCTGTGGTGCAGGTGGAGAAGGTCGGCGGCGCGGCGCAGCGAGCCGGTGACGCAGTAGGCGTCCAGAGTCTCCAGGTCCTCCGGGTTGCCGGCCACGCGGGTGATCCCGGCCACATCGGCGTTGGCGCGCGAGACGTCCTGGGGAATCTCGGCGAGGAGCGCCAGCGCGCCCAGGTCGTCGTAGCGGACGACGGGTTCGCGCAGGCCGGTGAAGCGGAGGGCGGTGCGGGCCTGCCGCCAGGAGTGGTCGGGGCTTTCCGCAGCGCCGATGCCCGCGCGTACGCCCGCCGGGAACCGGGACGGGTCGACGGCGGCGGCCAAGATGACGCCCACGTCGGCGAGAGGGGCGGCCTTCACGGGTCCGGCCGGGCACACCAGGCCGCCGATCCGGTCGAGCGGGAGCTGGGACCGTACGGCGACGACGCGGACCGGCAGGCCGACGGCGAAACCCAGCAGCCGTAGCGCCCGGGCTCTGGCCGCCTCGTCGCTGTCGGAGCTGATCGCCAGCTCGACGAGGGCGGGGTCGGCCATGGTGGTGCGGGCCGGGCCGTACCGCTCGACGACGGCCCCGGCGGCGATGGCGAGCCGGTCGAGGAGCACTTCGTCGAGCGGATTCGGCGCGCCGGGGCGTTCCAGCCACACCGTGCCGATCTCCTCCTCATCGAGTGTGACCGGGACCGTGGTCGACGCGGGTGACGGCGGGGTGGACGTCTGCCTGCCGTCGGGTGAGACGCGGATCACCCGCCCCGTGCCGTGGAGCCGAAGGCCCGCCACGCACTCGGCCAGGCCCGCCGAAGCCCGGGCGAGTGCCAGGAGGTCCACCCGTCGGCGCATCAGCGTGTCGTAGAACGCGATGACGCGGATCGCGCCGTCGACGTACGGATCCAGTCCTGACAGCCGTACGGCCAGTGCCTCCATGGCAGAAGGATAGGAGGACAAGGGTGCGCCGATCGGCGCGTGATCGGGGCGGGATGCGCGACGGATGGCGGATGACCCCCTGGGCGGGGCCCGTGAGGATGGTCGCCATGGATCCCGAACTCGAAGCGTTCATCCCGTTCCTCCCGCAACTGGACATGAATGACCCGGTCGCCACGCGCAAGGACTTCGCGGAGCGTGCCGCTGCGGCGCCGGCGCCGGACACCTCGAACATGAAGGTCGAGGACCGCACGGTGTCCGCCGATCCGGACGTGGCGGTCCGGGTCTACCGCCCGCACCGGGCACAGGGCGCCGTCGTCTGGCTGCACGGCGGCGCCGGAGTCTTCGGTGACCTGGACACCGAGCATCCGTGGGCCGCCCGGATCGCGGACCTCTCCGGGGCGGTGGTGATCTCAGTGGGCTACCGGCTGGCGCCCGAGCACCGGTTCCCGGCCGCCCTGGACGACGCCTACGCCGTACTGACGTGGGCGGCCGAGCACGCGGACGAACTCGGCACCGACCCGGCGCGGATCGCGGTCGGCGGTCACAGCGCCGGTGCGAACCTCGCGGCCGCGGTGGCCTTGCGGGCGCGTGACGAGCAGGGGCCGGCGATCCGCTTCCAACTGCTCAACCAGCCGGGACTGGACGACCGGCGGGAAACGTGGTCGGCGCAGAACTTCACCGACACGCCCTGGTTCAACCGCGACAAGCTCGCCGCGGCGTGGCGGCACTACCTGGGCTCGCAGCCCGCCACGCCGTACGCCGCCCCGGCGCGGGCCGCCGATCTGTCCGGCCTGCCGCCGGCCTACATCGCCACCGCGGAGTTCTGTCCGAACCGCGACGAGGGCATCGCATACGCGCTGCGCCTGATGCAGTCGGGCGTGTCGGTCGAGCTCCACCAGTGGGCCGGCACCTTCCACGGATCGCAGGCGATCCTGTCCGCCGCGGTCTCGCAGCGGCAGAACCTCGAACTCGGCGCCGCTCTGCGCCGCGCTCTGGCCGGGTGACCCGTGGATGTCCAAAGGCACGGGGGAAGTCCCCGTGGCACGAATCGACATGGAAGGACGGATGACTTGAAGATCCGACTGGTGTTATGCGCAAGCGTGGCCGCGCTGAGTGTGTGTGCGGGCACGGTGACGGCAGTTGCCGCGCCCGACGGGACGAGGGAGGTACCTCCCGGCAACACGAGCCCGTCGACCGGCTTCGACCCCGCGGAGCTGCAGTCCGCCCTGGACGGTGTCCACCGCGCGGGGATACCGGGCGTGTACGCCGAGGTGCGCGATGCCGACCGGACATGGCGCGGCGCCTCCGGGGTCGCCGATGTCCAGACCGGCCGTCCCGTCACTCCCGACATGCGGCAGCGCGTCGGCAGCATCACCAAGACCTTCACCGCCGCCGCGGTCATGCAGCAGGTCGAACAGGGCCGGATCGAGCTCGACGCGCCGATCGGCGGCTATCTGCCGCGGCTGGTGCCGGGGGAGCGCGGCAGGAAGATCACGGTTCGGATGCTGCTCAACAACACCAGCGGCATCCCCGATTACATCCCCTATGCGTTCCCGTCCCTCCAGACGCCCTCGCCCGAGAGCCTGGACGACAACCGGTTCAGGCAGTTCCGCCCGGCCGAGCTGATCGAGCTGGGGCTCAACGCGCCTCCCACCGGCGAGCCCGGAGGCCCCACAGGGGTGTACTCCAACACCAATTACCTGCTCCTCGGCCAGCTCCTGGAGCAGGTGACCGGTACCCCGGCCGAGGAGTACATCACCCGGAACGTCATCGAGCGTGCCGGGCTCCGGCACACCGGGTTTCCGACCGGGCCGCGCATCAAGGGACCCCACTCGCGGATGTACGAGGCCGCGTACGGCCTGCTCGACCCGCCGCGCGACTACAGCGTCTACAACATGTCCTGGACGGGGACGGGGGCCGCTCTGGTGTCGACCATGGACGATCTCAACCGTTTCTACGGCAAGCTGCTCGACGGCAAGATCGTCAACCGGTCGTCACTGGAGCAGATGCAGCGCACGATCCCGGTCATCGCCCTGGACGGATCGACGATCCAGTACGGCCTCGGTCTGCACAAGGTCGACATCCAGGGTTGCGGCACCTTCTGGGGCCACGACGGCACGGTCTGGGGGGCCGGAACGATCTCCCTGACCCGGGCGGACGGCAAGCGCCAGATGTCCGTCGCGGTCAACCTCCAGAGGTGGAACAAGCCGGACTCCTCGGGGAAGCCGCAGCAGCACCCCATCGACGACGCGCTGCGGACGCTGAACCGGGAAGCGATGTGCGGCGACGGAATCGCCAAGTAGGGGGACGCCTCGCAGGTCCCGGCGTTCGTCCCGTAGCCGGAGTGCCGCACGGCCGCCGACTCGGGTGCGCCCGGGCCCGAAGACGGAATCCGGGCCCGGGCAGCCGTTTCGGCACGGTGCGGTCGTGCCGGCCCGCCGGGAAGTTTCTCCGACGAGCTCTACGCCCCAGGACGCAGTGGGCGTGAGGCCGTCGGCCCCGGGCGGGCCGAGGCGGGCCCGCCCGCAGTGCCGACGCGGGCCAAGAGGCGCCCGTACCAGCCGCCCGGTGCGCACGGGACCGGCAGCTGGTACGGGCAGGCGATCGGATCCTGACCCGGCGGACCACCGTGTCCACCGGCCGCCCGCGGCCCGTTCAGTCCACGAGCACGCCGGGGTTGAGGATGCCCCTGGGATCGAGCGCGCCCTTCGCGGCCCGCAGCGCGAGGGCGAAGGGCTCGGGGCGCTGGCGGTCGTAGCCCGGACGGTGGTCCCGGCCGACGGCATGGTGGTGGGTGATGGTCGCCCGGTGGCGGTGCAGGACCTCGCCCGCGACAGCCTTGAGATCGTCCCAGAGCGCGACCTCGTCACCGGCGCGGCCGGCGGCGAGGACGGTGAAGTAAGGCGCCGCGCCGTCCGGATATACATGCGTCAGACGGCAGTTGACGGTCGCGGGGTGTCCGGTGGCCTTGAGCGCAGCCTCGCCGACCTCGGTGCGCACGGCGTCGATGAGGGCGGGAATCCGGTCCCAGGTGGCCGCCGTCTCGAAGGTCTCCGCGACGGCGCCCATCCTGGCCAGGCCGTCGCGTAGGTAGGGCATCCTCAGGAAGGCCGAGCGCCATGCGCTGACGGCCGTGTCCCCGGCCGGAGACCCGTCCGAACCGGCGGTGCCGCCGTACCGGCCGCCGTGCGAGCGGGCCAGGCCGACGGCCCGTTCGAGCCGGGCGGTCACCGGTTCGTCCGCCGACTCGAATCCCAGGACCAGCACGGCGGAACCGTCCCGGGCCGCGCCCGACAGCGCGGCCTCACCGGCGTCCAGCAGACGGCAGTTGGCGGGGGAGAGGTCCGACTGCGCGAGGGCGCGCACCGCCCGGAGCGCGTCCTGGAAGCCGGCGAAGGCGACTGCGGCGGACGCCTTGTGGCGGGGGCGTTCCTGCAGGCGGACCCATGCCTCGGTGATGATGCCGAGAGCCCCTTCGGAGCCCAGGAACAGGCGGTCGGGGGAGGGTCCCGCCCCCGAGGCTGGCAGCCGCCAGGAGCTGCTCGTGCCGGCCGGGGTGACCACGCGCAGCGATTGCACGAAGTCGTCGATGTGCGTGCGGCCGGTGGCGTAGTGGCCGCCGGCCCGGGTGGCGAGCCAGCCCCCCAGAGTGGAGAACTCGAAGCTCTGCGGGAAGTGCCGCAGGGTGAGGCCGTGCGGCCGCAGCTGGTCCTCCAGGCTCGGCCCGAGGGTGCCGGCCTGGATGCGTGCGGCGCGGCCCTCGGTGTCGACCTCCAGCACGCGACCCATGGCGGTCAGGTCGAGGGACATCACCGCCCGGTGGGCGTCGCCGCGGTACTCCACGCCGCCGGTGACCGAGGAACCCCCGCCGTAAGGGACGACGGCGACCTGCCGGTCGCCGGCCCAGTCCAGCAGGTCGGCCACGTCCCGCTCGGCCGCCGGGCGTGCGACGAGGTCGGGGATGCGCCCGGGTCGCCCGCGCAGGGCGCGTATGACGTCGCGGTACGCCTTTCCCATGGCGTGGGCGGCGCGGTCCGCGGGGTCGGCGGTGACCAGACGGGCGAGGCTCGCCGGGGGTTCGACGGCGGGGGCGGCGATGCCCAGGTCGCGGACACGGGGCACGGGGAGCGGGTGGCTGAGGGTGCCGGGGAGCAGGGAGCCCATCGCGGCGCATTCCGCGTCGTCGGGATGCGCGTCCGTCCAGCCCCAGCCCCACCAGGAGCGGGTGCGGGACGTCGGCTGCGGGGTGGTGCCGGCCATGGATGCGCTCCAGGGGTCGAGGTAACTTACCTTGCGGTAAATTACCTACTGATAATATCGGCTCATGGCAACCCCGCGTACGAAGAGTTCGCAACTTTCGCAACCTTCGAGACCTTCGAGACCTTCGAGAGCCGGCACCAAGGGGGTCCCGAGGGAGCACCGCCGGCAGCAGATGCTGGAGGCCGCCACGGAGGAATTCGGCACCCGCGGCTACGCGGCCGCGTCGCTCCCCGCGATCGCCGCACGCGTGGGCGTCACCAAGACGCTGCTGCACCAGTACTTCGGGACCAAGGAGGACCTGTACGTCGCCTGCCTGGAGCCCGTCGGGGGCCGGCTCCTGGACGCCATCCGTACGGCGATGGGCCCGGACGGGGCGGCGCCGCACACGCCCCTGCGTGTACTCGACGGCATCTTCACCGCCCTGGAGGGGCAGCGGGAGGCCTGGTTCGTGCTGTACGACACCTCGCTGCCGCCCGGCGGCGAGGCCGCGCGCCGGGCCTCCGGGTACTGGTCGGCCATCGACCGGCTCGCCGCGGGCGGCACCGCCGAACTACTGCGCGCGGCCGGATCCACCGACCCGCTGGACGCCGACGCGCTCAAATACGTCTGGCGGGACCTGGTCGCCACCCTCGTCCGCTGGTGGGTCAAGCACCCGGAGCAGACCCCGGCGGCCATGACACAGCGTTGCGCCCGCCTCTTCGCGGCCGCCGCCACCCTCACCTCCGACGGCAGCTCCGGCTGAAGCCGGGCCGGCGGGCGGCCGACCTGTGCTCCGCGTGGAACCGGGCCATCATGGCGAGAGGCGGGTGGGACCTTCGTGCAGCCGCCGGACCTGCCCGTGGCGGCACGTCTGAGTCGGGAGGTGACTCGTACGCATGGACGAATCGCGCAGAGCCTGGGTCACGATCGGCGGTGTCATCGCCGTCATCCTCCTCAACCTCCTGGCCATCGTCCTGATGAACACCGTCGGACGATGACCGTGTGACGGTCGGCCGCCGCGCCTCACGGTCCACTGCGCGGCGGCGCTCGTCCGCTGCCGCGTCAGGTCGACGGTTCGACCACGCTCCGGCCCACATCCGGCCCGCACTCCTGCACCGCGCGGCGACGGGCCCTCGTGTGACGAGGTGCTCAATGCGCCGAACACTGTGCTGCGGGAGCCGAAGGAGCCGAAGGGGCCGAAGGAGCGGAAGCAGCCGAAGGAGCCGCAGGACGCGAGGGAGCCGCAGACCGCGGGCCACTCGGCTGCCGCGTTCCGGCTCAATGTCGTATCGCTGACGTCCAATCAACTTCCTTTGCCTTAACGGCTGTCCAGAGCCAGAGCGTGCAGAAAAAGGAGGCTGCCCGGACTCTTGCCGTGTCGTCCCGGTTGGCGAATGATGCTCCGGGCGTGTGTCGGCCGACGGTGGTCGCGGTCCGCTCGCCACCATCGAAGCCGACCGGGCAGGGGGCCTGTTTTGCGGACGAACCGTCACATCCGGAGATCCTTAGTAGTCGTCGGTACTGCCCTCGCGCTGGTCGTCGGCGTTCCCCAGGCGGCCTTCGCAGCGCCACCCCCGGCCCTGCCCGCCCAGGCCGAAGCGATCGAGCTGACCTTCCAGCCTGCCTATGACTACGACACCGACGGCTGCTACCCGACACCAGCCATAGGCCCGAGCGGAGTTCTGAACAGCGGACTCAAACCCACCGGCGCCCTCAACGGCAACTGTCGGGACGCCTCGGACCTCGACAACACCAACGGCTACTCCCGTTGGACCTGCAACAACGGCTGGTGCGCCGTGATGTACGCGCTGTACTTCGAGAAGGACCAGGCCATCCCCGGCATCAGTCTCGGCGGCCACCGGCACGACTGGGAACACGTGGTGGTGTGGATCCAGGGCAACGAGGCCAAGTACGTCGCGACCTCCGCCCACGGCGACTTCAGCATCCACACGCGCGACCAGATCCGCTGGGACGGTACCCACCCCAAGATCGTCTACCACAAGGACGGCGTCGGCACGCACTGCTTCCGCGCGGCGAACACCAACGACGAACCGCCCGAGAACCATCGCGGCGCCTGGCAGTTCCCCGCGCTCGTCGGATGGTCGGGCTACCCATCGGCACTGCGGGACACGCTCAGCCAGGCCGATTTCGGCAGCGCGCACTTCGGCCTGAAGGACGGTTCCTTCGCGTCCCACCTGGCGGAAGCCAAGCCGGCGGGCATCCCCTTCGACCCGTACCTGTAGAGCGAGACGGCAACCGGCCGCGCCCACCCGGCACATCGCGCGCACCGGGGCCCCGCGCCCGATGCATGGTGGACCTCTACTCCCAGAGGGGAAAGGCGTTGCCGGGCCAGGCGGAGGTTGGGAACCCAGTTCCCGGTGGCCACGCTCTGCGGTGGCAGCGGGGTGAGCGAGGCGAGGAATTCTCCGCCGCCGGTGTCGATGTCCAGGAGGCTTCGCGCGCGCGGGAGCAGGACGCGAGCGTGCTGCTCGTAGTCCCAGAAGGGGCCCGCGCCGTCCGCACGGCCCTTCAGCCAACTGAAGTCCCAGCCTTCCATGGTGGCCTGTTGGGCTTCCGCGACGTGCGTCTCGAAGTCGATGGCAGTCGTCATGACGGCACGCTAACCCCACGCCTACCGTAGAGACGTACGGATTTCGTTCGGCGGGTGCCTGACCTCGCCGTTTCGGTTGAGATGAGGCCGGAAGCGGGGAGCAAGTATGAAAGTGCCTTCTGAGCTGGGACGATGAACCTTGTCGAGGGGTTCTGTCGGTCCAAGCGGAAGGCACTTTCTGCGTGCAGGGTATCGAGAACACGAGCTGCGCGATCGACTCGATCCTCCGGCGGACGTAGGGTGCGGCGGCGCGGGCACCCTCGCATAGGCTGGCCGTCTCATCCGACGCACTGCGACGAGGATCAGCCCATGCGCAGCAGCACCAGGATCCGCCTGATCGAGCCCACCGACGCCGCCCCGATCGCCGCGCATCGGGTGCGGGACTTCGAGGCTTTCCGGCCGTGGGAACCGGCCCAGCCGGCCGACTTCTTCACCCCGGAGGGCCAGGCGGAGCGGATCGACAGCCTGCTGGCCGGATACCGGGCCGGCGCGGTCTGGCCGGGCGTGGTGCTCGCCGACGATCAGGTGATTGGGCAAATCACCGTCGGAGGCATCCTGCCGCAGCCGCACCTGCGCCGCGGCTCCGTCGGATACTGGATCGCCAGCGTGGCCCAGAATCAAGGGCACGCCGGGCACGCCGTCGGGCTTGTACTCCGGGTGATGACGGACGAACTCGGGTTGCACCGCGCCGAGGCGTCCACCAATCTGGAGAATCTGCCGTCGCAGCGGGTGCTGCGCCGCAACGGGTTCAGCCCGTACGGCGTCGCGCACTCCTCGATCTTTCTCGACGGGAGCTGGCGGGACGGGCTGCTGTGGGAGCGGGTCCTCGGCGACTGACCTCGCCGCTTCGGTTGGGATGAGGCCGGAAGGGGGGAGGAAATATGAACGTGCCTTGCAGATCCACCCGCCCGAACCGGCCCGCCACCCGGCCGAAAACGGCCTCCAGCTCCGTCGCCCACACCTCGGCGTCAACAGTCCCCACCATGACCTGATAACCAAGCAAGCCAGCTCAGGACACGAAGTCTCACTGGAGTATTAGCGGTCATCTCATTTGGCGATTCTGCGGTAGCAGATGAGGGTGCAGGCGATGCTGGCGAAGGTGAGGAAGTGGATCTGCCTTGCGTTCGTAGCGTCGGTGGAGTCGGCGGCAGCCGGCGAGCCAGGCCATGGTCGACCATGGTCACTACCGGGTCGAGCACATGTTGTCGTCGCGGCCCCCGGGCCGACGGCAGCTTCTAGGATCTCCGGCATGGCAACAAGACTCGTACAGATCAATATGAAGGCTCAGGACGACTCCGTGCTCGGCCGGTTCTGGGCGGAGGCACTCGGGTGGGGTGTCGACAGCGAGGGACCCGGCGTTACCAACCTCGAACCCGTGGGCTTCGTCTACCCCGACCCCGTGGCCGTCTGCATCGACATCGTCGCCCGCCCGGAACCCAAAACGGTGAAGAACCGGGTGCACCTTGATCTGGCCACCACCTCGACCGCCCATCAGGCGGAGTTGGTCGCGCGCCTGAAGGATCTCGGCGCGACGCTCGCCGACGTGGGTCAGGGCGACGTCCCCTGGACGGTCATGGCCGACCCGGAGGGCAACGAATTCTGCGTCCTGGAGCCCCGTCCGATCTACCGGGACACCGGGCCGATCGCTGCGGTGGTGGTCGACAGCACCGACCCACGAGGGATGGCCCGGTTCTGGGGCGAGGCGATGGACTGGACGCTGCACGAGGTCACCGACGACCGTGCGGCCATGCGTTCCGCCAAGGGCGTCGGACCCTACCTGGAGTTCCTCCGCTCCCCCGACACCAAGAGCGTGTGGAATCGCGTCCACCTCGACGTCTGCCCCTACCCCGGTGACGACCTGGCAGCAGAGGAAGCCCGACTCCGCGCTCTGGGCGCCGCCGACCCCGGTATCGACCAGTCCGCAATCTCCTGGACGGTTCTGGCCGATCCGGAAGGCAACGAGTTCTGTCTCCTCACCCCTCGCTGACCTTGAGCAACGGTTCCGGCCGGTTTCGGGGCAACTGCGCAAACCCCGGGCCGTCAGCGCATGCCGCCACAGACGGAGACGGGTGTCCCCGGTGATTCAGCGCGTGTCATTGCGCGCCATGAAGGCCACGAGCGGGCCGTAGTCGTCGGTGATGCCCGTACGGCCCCGGCGCCTACGGCGACGCTACGCGCCGGCCTTCGGCCACCAAGGACAATCACACGGCACGACAGGTCGCGGAGACTTCGTGGTCTCGGGCGAAGCGGCGGTGGAGCATGAGCCAGCCGTAAGTCCGCTCGACTGCCCACCGCTTCGGTATCGGGGTGAATACCGGTCCCAGCAGTGGGCGCGGTGATTTCCATGTCGATGCCGCGGGTGGCGGCATGCTCGACGAGGTGCTGGCGGTAGCCGCCGACGCACACGTTGCGGATGCGAAGCCCACGTAGACCGGCAGTGCGCCCGCGTCCAGGAACGCCGCCAGCGCGGTGGGAAGCGGGCGTTCGTCCGGCAGGATCCACGTGCCGGTCTGCACCACGTCGAGGTCCGCCGACTGCTGCCTCGGGGTCAGGACCGGGTCCGTGGCCAGCCACGGCCGGTCGGTGAAGACGTGGTCGCGGACGTTGTCCACCGGCGGCAGGCCGATCGACGCCTGCTGGGTGTTGAGCATTTCGCCGAACATCGCGTTCGCGATCTGTGCGTCCAGGCCCCCAGGGCCCGGTTGTCGGTCTCCTCCTGTGGCAACGGCCGGCCCCACTGCGCCGGCGGTCGCCGGTGCGGGCCCCTGTACAGGGCATAGTGCTGGACCGGCTCGTGCTGCGGAGCCGGTTCGGTGCGCCCGGGGTCTTGCGTACAGGGTCTTCCGGCAGCGGGTATCGCGCTGTTTGGCGTCGGCTCGCCCGGGCAGGCGCGGTGATGAGGGTGGCCGGCTTCCGGGTGCATGCGGGGTCGGCCGGGACGGCGTGGGGAGTAGGCGGTGGACCCACCGCGTACGCGGTCACCGGGGCCGGCTTCGCTTGCGGAAAGTCCGGTGCGCCGACTCGTCCCGTCCTGCAAGAGCCCCTCGGACCCCTACCGTTCCCTGCCCCGCCCCCGGGTGTCAGTGTCAGGGTCGGCACCGGAACTCGCACCGGGCCCGGTGCCGGCGCCCGACCCGCCACGCTCACACCGCCACCGCCACCGCCACCGCCACCGCCACCGCCACCGCCACCGCCACGCTCACACCGCCACCGCCACGCTCACACCGCCACCGCCACGCTCACACCGCCACCTCAACCGACGACGAGACGACGACAGGAACAGCCATGGGTACTCCTCCGAACGACCCCGTCCCGCCGAGCCCCACTCCGGCGCCCGGCCCGGGCCCTGGACCGCAGCCCGGGCCCCTGCCCGGCCCGGTACCCCCTCCGGGAGGGCCGGACCCGGTCCCGCCGGCGCCGCCGCAGCCCGAACCCGACCCCGAGCCGGCGCCGGCCCCGCGCCCCGATCCACACCCTCAGCCGGGGCCCCTGCCCGGGCCCGTGCCGGCCCCCGAACCCGTGATCTGAGGCGGGCGGCGCCTCGCCCTCGTCCGCCGGGAGGAAGTCGTGAAACTGCAGTTCCTCCACCCGCTCTACGCCCATCCCGGCCCGATCGCCTCCGTGTACCTCGACACCTCCCGCGACGTCGACGACCCGGACCGCGCCATCGACCGGCGGTGGCGCAAGCTGCGCGAGAGCCTGCTCGCGCACGACGCGGACGAGCCCACCGTCAGGGCCATCGAGGAGGCGGTCGGCACCGACCGGGAGGTGGCAGGTCGGCATGGCCGGGCTGTCTTCGCGGCCCACGGCAGCCTCGTCCTCGCGGAGACCCTGCCCGAGCCCCCTGCTCATGACAGCGCCCTGTACGGGATGCTGCCCGATGCACTGCCGCTCGCACTCCAGCACACCCCGGACATCCCGTACGCGGCCGTGGTCACCCGTCGCCGGCACATCGCCGGGCCCGGTGGCAAGGAAGAGCTTGAGCTTGAGTACGAGGCCGGAAGGTGGCCGATGAACCGGGTCGCCCCGGACGAGTACTCCCACCGCCGTGTACCCGTGGAGGCGTGGCCCGAGGAGGCGGGCCGGTTCCTGGCAGAGCTGGCCGACAGCGTGGACACCAACGGCGTCGAGATGATCGTGCTGTCCGGCGACCCGTGGGCCGTCAACAGCCTCATGCGGTCGGCCCCGAGGAAACTGCACGGCGCCCTCGTCAAGCTCAAGGACGGCCGTCACGGACGGGCGGCGCCCGGCCGGGCACTCCTGGAGGACGAGCTCGGCATCCTGCTCGACGACCGGCTCCCCGACCACGACAAGAAGCAGCTCGACGCCTTCCTCGGCCAGCGGGCCCGTCACCCGGAGTACGTCGAGGGGATCGCCGCCACGGTCGCCGCCCTTCAGCGCGAGCAGGCCCAGACCCTGATCCTCGACCGGCCGGTGGAGCCCGACCGGCACCTGTGGGTCGGCACGGCGTCCACGCACCTGGCCCTGTCCGGCGAGGACCTGAGTGCCTTCGGCCTGCACTACTTCTGGGAAGAGCCGGCCGTAGGCGCAGCCCTGATCCGGGCTGCGGCCGGCACTCAGGCCGACCTGATAGCCGTACCGCGCGACGAGCTGCCCCTGGAGGACGGCGCGGCGGTGCTCCTGCGCTACACCGGTACGTGATCGACGTCCCCGAGGCGGGAGCCGACCTGCACCCTCGACTTCCCGTGCCGTGCCGTGCCGTGTCATGACGCTGCGGCCACCCGTGTACCCAGCGCCCCGAGGTCCGGCGAAATGCAGAAGTGTGCAATTCGGATACCCTGATCTCTTTCCCTGGGTGTCCCCACCACCCCGCACCTACGCACCGAGCCAGGACAGAACAGATGACGGCGAGCCCGCCCCCCTGCCCGAACTGCTCCAGCGAGTACACCTACGAGATGAACGCTCTGATGGTCTGCCCGGAGTGCGCTCACGAGTGGGTCCCCGCGGCGGCCGGGGCGCAGGACGCGAGCGCCTCCGGTGAGCGGGTGATCAAGGACTCCGTCGGGAACGTGCTGAACGACGGCGATACCGTGACCGTCGTCAAGGCGCTCAAGGTCAAGGGCAGCCCCTCGGGTATCAAGGCGGGCACCAAGGTGCGCAACATCCGCCTCGTCGACGGCGTGGACGGTCACGACATCGACTGCAAGATCGACGGCTTCGGTGCCATGCAGCTCAAGTCGAGCGTGGTCAAGAAGGCCTGACCCGGGTGGCCGGCCGAGCAGCTTCGATCAGCACCGCTGCTTGCGGCCGGGGCTTCCGCCCTTCGGCTCAGTAGCGAAGAGCCGTCCCCGTTTCCGCCTTGACCGTGCCCGACAGCGTGTGGGTGCTGCGCGCGGTGCCCTCGCCGGTCGCTTGCGCAGCCACGTCCGGGATCGTCACCACCACGGTGTCCAGCAGCTTGCCGCCCTCGTCCTTGAAGTTCACCTGTACGGCAAAGGACTTCTTCGAGCCGTCAGAGTTCCTGGCCGAGACGGAGACGGTGGTGCGGCCCTCGCTGTCCGTCGTGGGCTCACCGAGTCTGACGTCGTCCTTCGCGTCAATGCCGTTCTTGACCCCGGAGAGCTTGTCCTTCGCGACGGCTGCGGCCGACTCGACGGTGTCCGACGCCTCGGACGCGGCCGACGAAACCACCGCCCCCGCCGACTCCACGGCGGACGCCGCTTTCGAGGCCACCCCGGACGGACCGCCTCCGTCCGAACATCCCGCGGTTCCCACCGCGAGGGCCACCATCACACCCGCCAACCCGCGCATTCGTGCGCCCACTGTCATCGCATCTCCCTGGTTCGACTTCACCCAGTCAAGAGCCGACAGGTCCGGCCCGCCTGCCCGGCACGGCATCCGAGTGATCATCTGCGTACGGCCCGGATCCGGGGCCGCACTGACGGCCGCCCCGTCAGTGCGGACTCCAGTGGTACTGCCCGCCGCCGACCCACCGGACCTCGCCCGGGTCGCCCAGGTCGTGGATCGTGATGCCGGCGGCAGCGGCGGTCAGGAGCACGTCCGTCATGGATCTGGCGGTGCCGACGACCTCGCCGTCGATCTCCACGATGCGGAACGGCGGGACACCGGGATGTACGCCGAGTACGGTGACCCGGGCCGAGGAGATGTAGGGACTCGCGCTTTCGGTCATGCCGAGATCGCTTCCACGTCAGGGCCGACCGTAATCGCGGGGCCATCCCGGTGGTAGCCGGGCCCACGGATTCCGGGCATCGCTCACCGCTGCGCGCCAGGAGCCCGGTACCGGACTTCCTCGGCTCTGCGCAGGGCATCCAGCGTTTCGTCGACGGTCAGCAGAACGGTCGTCTCGAACGAGCTGAGCGCGCCGCCTCCACTGATCGCCAGGGCCACCGAGGCCATGGAGACGTTGTCGGGGGCTTCCCACAGGTTGTAGCCGTCGTGCGTGCCGAAGGCGTACCAGAACCCGTGGAGCTTTCCCCCGACCGACTCGATGTACGACTGGGCGGCTTTCGCGCGGTCCTCGGGATGGCCGATCAGCCTCGCCCACGTCTCCGGCGTGTAGCGGAACCTCGATAGATAGAGCGGCATCGTGTCTCTCTTTCCGTTTCACCCAGGGATGCCCGCGAAGGGTGGACGGAGCACGGGGATGGTCCGCAGGTCCCCCGAACAGCCGGGACAATGACCGCCACGGCCCAGAGCCAACGGGTGACGTCCCACGCGGTGCGCAGGTGACGGTGTGCGGACGGGCAGGGCCGGACCCGCAGGCAGAAGCCGGCCGGCGCCGATTCGAGTTCGCCGGCGTGAGCGCCATGAGATCATCCAACTAGGTGGATCTGCGAGGGGGTTGAGTCGGATGACAGGAGTGCGTACGGGCCTGGGGCAGCGGCGCTGGCTGGTCCCGGCGACTCTTGCGGTGGCTGCGTCGGGCGGCATGCTCGGGGACCTCCTCTTCGGCATCGGGCTCCCCACGAAATGGGCGGTCGGGGGCATGGTCGCGGCCATGGGATCGGTTGCCGTCCTCACGTTCACGGCGGAGCGCGGGTCCGACGCCGGCCGGACCGGGGCCGCCGGCGACCGCCCCGACGTCGACCAGCTCGAACCCGTGCCCGTCCTCATCGGACGCACCACGCTGGCCCGCGCACTCTGCAGCATGTTGGAGGACGTCGCACCGGCCGGAGCAGCCCTGAACACCGCCGACCCCGCCCACGGCCGGGCGCAGGTCGTCGTGGTGCACGGCGCGGCCGGCACGGGGAAGACGACGCTGGCGCTGTACGCAGCCCACCAGGTCAAGGGCAGCTATCCGGACGCGCGCCTGTACATCGACCTACGGGGCGACGGCACCGCGCCGGTCTCCAGCGCCCAGGCTCTGGAACACTTCCTGCGCAGCCTCGGGGTGGCCACGGCCGAGATCCCGCGCAGCGTGGGCGACCGGGCGTCCTTGTTCCGGTCGATGGCAGGCCGGTTACGGATGCTCGTACTCCTGGACAATGCGCATTCCACCGAGCAGATCAGGCCCCTGATCCCGTCCGGTCCCGGATGCGGGGTCGTCATCACCAGCCGCAGGGCCCTGTCGGTCGGCAACATCAGCCACCGCGAGGAGATCCGGGTGTCCCTGCCGGAAGAGGGCGAGGCGCTCGCGGTCCTCTCGCACTACGCCGGCCGGTCGCGGGTTCTGGAGGATCCCGCCGCCGCGCTGGAGATCGTCCACTTCTGCGGCCGGCTTCCCATCGCCCTGCGGATCGTCGGCGCACGGCTGCAGTCCCGCGCCGACCTCACTCTGCGGCGGATGAGGGCCCGGCTGGAGGACGAGAGATCACGCCTGCGCGAGCTCGCGTTCGAGGACAGCAGCCTGCAGGCATGTCTGTTGCTCAGCCACCGCGACCTGTCGGACCCCGCCCAGCGGATGCTGGGCGCCCTGGGCGGCCTGCCGCGCGGACGGCTGACCGAGTGGCACGTCGGGCTGGTGGCCGACGATGCCGCGGCCGCGACCGGTGCTCTGGACGAACTGATGGAGACGGCGCTGATGGAAGCGAGCGGAAACGCCTCGAACCCGGAGCCTGAGTACCGGCTGCATGACCTGGTCCGTGTCTTCGCCCACGACCAGTACGGTCAGCTGCCACCGGAGGAACGCCGCCTGACGGAGCGCAGGGCCGTCCTCGGCTACCGCGACGCCGCGCTGAGGCTCGCCGCGGTCCGCGCGCCCGAGCTGGCCGCCCGCGAGTCCGTGACCCCCGCGGCGAGCGCAGCCGGGCAGCCGGCCGCGGAATGGTTCGCCACCGAGGCGGAACGACTGATGTGGGTGCACGACCGGGCCGCCCGGGTCGGGCTGCCCGAGGTGGCGCCCCTGATCGCCGAGTGCGCCTCCTACTTCCTTGACGACCTCGGCCTCGCGTCCGAGGCCCTCACGGCGGTGTTCGCCGCACCCCAGACCGGTCCCCGGTCGGCGCACGCCCGGGCGCGGGCGGCGCTGCGGCTGGCCGACCAGGACTTCACCGGCGCCCTGGCCGCCCTTGAAGACGGTGGCGGACCGGACAGCGGGCCTCACGAGGCAGCCAGGACACTCGCGCTCACCGCCCGGATCGAGCGGGAGCAGGGCCGCTACGACGTGGCAGCCGCGCACATGTCCACCGCCGTGGAGCAGCTCCGCGCGCTGGGTGACGGCTGGCACCTGGCCCTCGCGTTGGAAATGCTGGGCGAGATCAAGCGGGCACAGGGCATGCCCTCCGAGGGGGAGTCGTGCCAGCGCGAGGCCCTCGCCGTCGCCGAGGGGTTCGCGGACCTGCGGGCGCAGGCCCGACTGCGCCGCACCCTCGCCGAGACACTGGCCTACAAGAGGGAGTTCGCCGAAGCCGGGGAGCTGCTGCGCGCCTCCTCCGCCGGCTTCCGGCGCCTGGGCGACCGGACGTGGGAAGCCCGCACGCTGTACGTCCAGGGGCGGGTGCAGCGGCTGCTCGGACAGCGCACCGCCGCACTCGCGAGCTACGAGCGCGCCCTGCAGATGTTCGACCAGCTCGGTGAGCGCCTGTGGTCCGGGCGCGTGCGCAACGCCCGGATCCGGCTCTTCGCGGGTCTCGGCGACATGGACCGCGCCCGTGAGGAAGCGCAGACGGCGCTCACGGTCTTCGCCGAGGTCGGCCATACCCTCTGGCACGCGCACACCCTCCGCGACCTGGGCTGGCTGCACCTGCGCTCCGGCCACGCCGACGAGGCCGTGCCGGCGCTGGAGAGCGCCGTACGCACCTGCCGCGAGGCAGGTGACACCCATGCCGAGGCGGCGGCAGGTCATCTGCTGGGCGTCGCGTACCGGGAGACCGGCAGAGCGGCGGATGCGCGCCGCGAGCTCGCGGCCGCCCGTGCGATCTACGCCGCCGGAGGCTACGCCTGGCAGGAGGCCACCTGCGCGCACGACCTCGTACGCGCCCTCCGCGCAGCGGGGGACGCGGCCGGAGCCGACGAGTTGGCACGGACCGCCGAGGCCGCGAACCCGTACTTCGTCGCGATGTCCGGTCGTGACGGTGCATGGGCGGTGCCGGACGAGGACTGATCCGTTCAGGGTGATCTCCGCGCCGGATCTCGTGGGCGTCGTCACCGCCTCGACAGGGTCTGGTGTCCGCGGCCCGCAGCGGAGGCGAAGCCCAGCCAGGTGTGGCGGTTGCCCCACCAGCACCAGCCGACCTTGGGGGCGTTGCGCCGCTCGCGGCCGTCGCGCCCCGTGCCGTTGCTGATCCAGATCGCCGGGGTGCGGGCGTCCAAGGCGCCGTTCGCCTTGCGCAGCCGGGACCCGATGGTCATGAAGCAATGGTTCCGCTCGAGGACCGCCGGCTGTTGCAGCACCCAGTGGATGCCCTCGGTGAGCAGCAGCGGGGTGCGGTTCTCCTCGGTGAGGGCGGGCAGGGCCTCGTCCGGGCTCCAGTTGGCCAAGTGGTCGCCGCGGTCGAGTCCGGTGACGAGGTAGAGGGGGGTGTCGGGCAGCTCGATGGTGGACGGGGCGAAGCGGTCGACGTCGGGCATGTCGGTGACGACGAACCCGGACTTGCCGTCGTGGCGGAGCAGCGGTGCGAGGACGGAGGCGGGGGCGCGGTCCGGGTGGATGGCGAGCAGGGCGTCGCCGTCGCTACGGCCGGCGTCCTCGGCGAAGGTGCGCAGCTCGTCGGCGGGCATCCCGGCGAGCGTGTGCAGCCCGAGCCGGATCAGGTGATCTGCCTGTGCGGCGAGGGGCGGGAGAGGGGGCTCGGTGACGGTGGACGAGGTATCGGGCAAAGTACACCTCGGGTTCGCGGTGTGGACCAGTAGACCTGGGGTCAACGAGGCGGCCTGGCGGTATGTTCCTTCGTCCCTTCGTCCCTTCGTCCCTTCGTCCCTTCGTTCCGTCTTGGCGGCCTCGCGTTCTCGCCGCGGTGGAGCCGGGCAGTGGACTGACCATCGTCCCAGGTGCTCGGTCACACATGTGACGCAGCGCCATGGGCGGCATCCTCCTCCACCCGAGCAGCGCGGGCTCGGGGGTCTGCCGGGATCCGTACGCGACGTGCCCACCGTGGTCGGCCGTAGCGGGGGACCGAACAGCCCGTCACCGCAGCCGAAAGGCCCGGGGGCCGTGCCCCACAGCAGGGAACCGGCCCGCGTAGACCCCGTCTTGCGCGCTCTCGTCGTTTGCCACGTCCCGGCTCTTGACCCCGGCCGTCCGCCCTCACATACTGGCGGCCAAATCGATTTGGCCAAATCGATTTGGCTCTCCGTCCAGGGCCTGAATCGCCGCTGAAACCCGAACGTGCCAGACGCCGAACGGAGCTCAAACGTGTCCAGTGCCCGCCAGACCCTCCCCGGTACGCAACCGCCACCAACGCCGGAGCCCACGCACCCCGTCGACGAGTCGCGCCCCCTCGGCCGGATCCTGCTCTTCGGCATCCAGCACGTCCTCGTCATGGCGGCCACGCCGATCTCGGCGGTCTTCCTCATGAGCGCCACCCTGCGCCTCGACCCCGGTCTGACGGTCAATCTGCTGTCCGCCGCGTTCGTGCTATCCGGTGTCGGGTCCCTGATCCAGTCGCTCGGGCCGTGGAAGTTCGGGCCCCGTCTGCCGTTCGTGATGCTGCCGGGCGGCGCGCCGCTCATCCTGTTCCTCGCCATCGCCGAGCAGCACGGCCTGCGCACGGCCACCGGAGCGGTCATCCTCACCGCCGCCTTCTACTTCGTCGTCCTGCCGGTCTTCTCGCGGCTGCTCGTCTTCTTCCCGGCCCTCGTCATCGGCACGATGGTCGTCATCGTGGGCGTCAACCTGGTGAAGGTCGGCGCGGTCCTCGTCACCGGCCGCCCCGGCCGGCCCGGCTTCGCCGACACCGCGAATCTCGCGCTCGGCATGGCGACGATCGGCTTCACCGTCGTCTTCTACCTGCTCTTCACCGGCGTCCTGCGCCAGCTCGCCGTCATGCTCGGTCTGCTCGCCGGCACCGCCCTGGCGGCAGTTCTCGGCAACCTCGACCTCGGTCGCGCCACCGAAGGCGGTCTGGTCACCATGCCGCAGCTGATGCCGTTCGGCTCGCCCCAGTTCAACCTGCTCGCCGCGCTGCCGCTGATGCTCTACAGCCTCGCCTCCATGGCGGAGGCCACCGGCCAGACGGTCATCAACGCCGAGGCCGTCGGCAAGGAGATCGACAAGCGCACCGACGTCCCCAAGACGGTCCGCGGTGATGCGCTCGTCTCCCTCATGGGCGGATTCTTCGGACTGCCGCTGATGGTGACGAGCGGCGAGAACATCGGGATCGTCCGCGTCACCGGCGTACGCAGCCGCTTCGTCACCGCCGCGGCCGGGGCGGTCCTCATCGGCATCGGGTTCCTCGCGCCGGTGACCCGTGCGATCAGTGTCATCCCGTCCGCGGTCATCGGAGGCACCGCCATGGTCGTCTTCGCGGTGATCACCGTTCTGGGGGTGCAGATGCTCGGCCGCTCGGACCTCGACAAGCACACCAGTACCTTCATCTGTGCCGTCGCCCTCGCGCTCGGCCTGCTCCCCATCCTCATCCCGGGCGTGTACGCAGGCTTCCCCCCGAACGTCCGCATCCTCCTCGAAAGCGGCGTCGCCGTCGGCGCGTTCGTCGCGGCCGTGCTCAACATTCTCTTCCACCACATCAGGCCGGGCATAGCCGCCCGCCTGGCCACCACCCGCACGGAAAGCAGCCGATGAACGAGCTCACCTGCGAACTCCTGGACCGCTCCGGCCCGCTCCTCCTCGTACCGGACGCCGTCCTGCTACCCGAAGGCCCCACAGCCGGCCTCGCCATCGTCGTCACCGACGGCAAGTTCGGCGCCGTCGGCCCCGTGGAGGAGCTGCAGCACACGCATCCGCACCTCGATGCCGTACGACTGCCCGGCCACCTCCTGATGCCGGGCTTCGTCGACGCTCACCACCACCTCACGCAGAGCTTCGGCTCCGCCCTCGCCTTCGGGGAGCCCTCGGAGATATTCCGGCGGGTATGGGTGCCGTTGGAGGGCGCACTCGACGAGGAATCGGCCTACGTCGCCGCGAAGTTGGCGGCCTACGAGTCACTCCGCGGTGGATTCACCACCGTCACCGACGCCGGAACCCGCGCCGACGTGGACGTCGATGTCGTCGCCCGCGCCGCCCGTGACGCCGGGATCCGCTGCGTGCTGGGACTCATCTGCGACGACGCCGAGAGCAACGACCCCTCCGTCCCCGCGAGCGCGGCGAAGCACCTCGCGCGGTACGACGGCGACGAACTCGTCCACCCCTCCCTCGCCGTCTCCGTCCCCGAGGCGGCCACCGCCCAGACCCTGCGGCACACCGCCCGCCTCGCCGCAGAGGCCGGTGCGACCGTACAGATCCACGTCAACGAGCACCTGGCCGGTGTCGAACGCTCCCTGGTACGGCACGGCCTGCGACCGCTCGAATACCTGCACCACGTCGGCGCGCTCGGGCCGCAATTGCTCGCCGCGCACGCCACCCTGCTCGCCCCACGCGAGCTGGCCCTGCTCGCCGACACCGGCACCGCCGTCAGCTACAACCCCGTCGCCAGCGCCTGGAAGGGCAACGCGGTGGCCCCGGCCCTGGCCATGGCCGAGCGTGGCATCCGCTTCGGCCTCGGCACCGACGGCACACGCGGTGACGGGTTCCGACTCGCCGAAGCGGCCGAATTCGCCCAGCGCCTCGCGTACGGCCTGGTCGCCGGTGACTCGTCCTGCGGCGCCGGGTGGACCTGGCTCGAGCACGCCACCCGCGGCGGCGCCGATGCCGTCGGCCTGGGCACCCGTACGGGCACCCTCGCCGAGGGCATGGCCGCCGACTTCCTCCTCGTCGACGTCACCAACCCGGAACTCGCGCTCTCCTGCGACCTGCCGTGGGAGCTGGTACGCCGCGGCAACCGCGACCAGATCACCGCCGTGTTCGTCGCCGGACGCATGCGGCTGTGGCGCGGCCGGCCCACCGCCTGGGACGGTCCCGCACTCGTACGGCAGGCGACCGAAGTGGCTCGCGCCGCCAGGGAAAGGGCGCCCATCGTCCGCGTGCACCCCACCTCCACGGCGGCACGCGCGCGGAGCACGGCACAGTGAGTACCGAGATGCTGACCGTCCTGGCCCTCACGGTGGCCGTGGCCGCGTTCGTCCAGGGCAGCAGCGGGCTCGGCTTCGCCCTGATCGTTGCCCCCGTGGCCGGGATCCTCGATCCCGGCCTGCTCCCGGTCTTCGTCCTGGCGTCGATGATCCCGCTCAACCTGTACGTCGCCTGGCGCGAACGCGCCTCGCTCGATCTGCGCGGCGCGGGCTGGATCACCGTCGCGCGGCTCGCCGCCACCCCCGGCGGACTGGCGCTGCTCTGGCTGATCCCGGACCGCAGTCTCGGCCTGTTCGTGGGCATCGCCACCGTCCTGGCGGCGGTCGTGAGTCTCGCCGCACCCGAGTTCACACCCGGCAGGGCCGCCTACATCGGCGCGGGCGCGGTGACCGGGCTGACCGAGACCGCGACCGGCATCGGTGGCCCGCCGCTCGCCCTGGTCTACCAGCACCGGCCGCCGGCCGAGCTGCGCTCCACCGTCGCCCTGTGCTTCCTCGTCGGTGAAGTGGCTTCGCTGGTCGTGCTGTTCGCGACGGGGGAGGGGCGCCCCGAAGATTTCGGGTGGGCGGTCGTGCTCCTCCCGGCGATCGCCGGCGGAGCGTGGCTCAGCCGCCTGGTGCACCAGCGGATGGACGCCCGCAGAATGCGTCTGTTCGTGCTCGTGTTCGCGCTGGTCTCCGGTCTGGTGCTCATGTGGGGCTGATGCGCCTCAGCGACGACGCACGCGCGATCAGCCGGGGCTCGGGCGACGTGACCACCGAGACGGTGGACACGTCGCCACGCAGCCGGCCCAGCAGCAGCTCCACCGCGTCGGACGCCGCCCGGTCCAGATGGAGGTCGACGGCCGTGAGCGGCGGCCCGCACGTCCGGGCGCGCAGCCCGTCGTACCGGGTGACGACCATGACGTCGTCCGGTACGACGCGCCCGCTGTCCCGGATCGCCTCGACCGCACCCACCGCGAAGGCGTCCACCACCGCGCAGACGGCGTCGATCCCGGGATGTTCGCAGAGCAGGGCCGCACAGCACTCGTAGCCGGCCTGTTCGCCTCCCGCCTCGGGGGCGGTCGCCACGATCGGCGCCCAGCCGTACTCCCCGGCGATGCGCTCGTAGGCGGCACGTGCGTCGACCGACGAGTGCCGTGCGCCGGATCCGGTGATCAACGCCGGTCGCCTGGCGCCCTGTTCGTACAGGTGGGAAAGCAGCAGTTCGACGACGAGGCCGCCGTGCAGATCGACGTACGGCGCTCCCTCGTCGGGCGAGACGGGCCTGCCGAGAGCCACGTACGGGAGCCCGCGCTCGTTGAGATGGGCAGCCGCCGCGTCGTTCACGTCAGGTTCGACGACGATGGCTCCGTCGATGTCGACGGAGTGCAGCCCTGAACCGGACTGCACGGGCGGTACGAGGACGAGCGCGTAGCCGTGCAGGAGCGCGCTCTCGGCGGCAGCGGCGGCGATCTCCATGTAGAACCCGAGCCGGGAAGGCCCTCCGGCCACCGCGAACGGCATGGACGAGGCGAGCGCGATCGCCTTCGCCTGCCCGTGCCGCAACCGCTGGGCACGCAGGTTGGGCCGGTAGCCGAGCTCGGCGGCCACCTGCTTGATGCGCTCCCGCGTCCGGGGGTCGACCTTGCCCAGCCCGTTGAGGGCGTGCGAGACCGTCGTGCGCGACACACCGGCGGCACGTGCGACATCGGCGATCGTCGGTGGCTTGGAGCCGAGACCGGAAGGGGGCATCTGCGCGCGTGCTCCTCACCTGCTGAGGACGAGTGACCCCACCATCTTCGCCGATCGGAGCGGCGGCCGTGTCGACCGGGTCCGGCGATCGACCGACCGGGTGCGGTGCGCCCGCAAGCTCTGCAGGCCGGGGTCGAATCGCGGGTGAACAAGACACCGAACAGGTGCTGAGCGCCCCTCACCGGCCGCGAGCGAAACGGCTCGGCGGCGACCGAACGCCATCTTTGGCGCATTACCGCGCGTCCGCGGGGATACTGGACGGCATGAGCGCGCACGCCGCGGCCTGGTCCGCAGCCGACCTGCCGGACCTCACGGGCCGCACGATCGTGGTAACGGGCGCCAGCAGCGGTCTGGGGGCCGTCACGGCCCGCGAGCTCGGGCGGGCGGGCGCACGGGTCGTACTCGCGGTGCGGGACACCACCCGGGGCGAGGCCGCGGCGGCCGGCTGCGGGGCGCACGCCGAGGTCCGCAGGCTCGACCTGGCCGACCTCGCTTCCGTCCACGCGTTCGCCGAGGAGTGGGACGGGCCGCTCGACACCCTGATCAACAACGCCGGGGTCATGGCCATCCCCGAACGCCGCACGGCCGACGGCTTCGAGATGCAGCTGGGCACCAATCACCTGGGGCCGTTCGCGCTCACCAACCTGCTCCTGCCCCGGATCACCGGCCGGGTCGTCTGCGTGGCCTCCAACGCGCACCGCAGGAAGGGCGTCGACATCGACTTCGACGACCTCAACTCGCGCGAGCACTACAGCCCCTGGCGCGCGTACCAGCAGTCCAAGCTGGCCAATCTCCTCTTCATCCGTGAACTCCAGCGCCGCCTCACCGCGGTGGGCTCACCCGTCACGGCACACGCCGCCCACCCCGGGTACGCGGCGACGAACCTCCAGAGCGGCAGCGCCAGCCCCGTCCAGCGGACGATCATGAAGCTCACCAACCGGTTCGTGGCCCAGTCCGACGCCATGGGCGCCCTGCCCATCCTCTACGCCGCCACGCAGCCCCTGCCCGGCGGCAGCTACACGGGCCCGCAGGGCCGGGGCGAGCTACGCGGGCACCCCGGCCCCGCCGTGCTGAGCCCCGCGGCCCAGGACGACGTACGCGCCCGCCGCCTGTGGGGGCTGTCGGAGGAACTCACCGGCGTCACGTTCCCCGACCTGCCGGGGGCCGACGGCCCCAAGCCGTGATCATCCCGGGTGACAGCGCTGCGCAGCCGGGGGAGTCGAGGTACCGGATCGCCGCGTCGACGTCCGCGTCGTCCACCAGGCCGGTCGCGGTCATCGTAGCCCTCGCACGGTCCCATGTCCCCGCCCAGAAGCGGCTGATGGGGCTGCCGGGGAAGAGCGGGGGGACGTGGATCTCGGCGGCCACGGAGGCCAGTCCGATGCCGTGCAGCAGCTGCGGGTAGCGCGGGGTCCAGGTGACGTCGGTGCCGATGGTGTCGCGCAGACCCTGCCACATGGCCCGCACGGCCCGGCTGTACGGGCTCGCGGGCGCGGCTTCGCTCGTCAGGTCGATGGCATCGCTCAGCACCAGTACCCCGCCGGGGACGAGCAGCTCGCCGAGGCGGGCGATCAGCTGCTCCCGGGTGGGCAGGTGCATCAGCACGAAGCGGGCGTGCACCAGGTCGAACCGCCCGGGAGCGAGCCCGGGAGCGCTGATGTCCGTTTCCAGGACGTCGAGCCCGGGCCGGGGGCGGGCGGCGAGGAAGCGCACGTCGCGGTCCACGGCCAGCACGCGTGCGACGCCCAGCTCCCCGAGCAGCCGGCGTGCGACGCTGCCGGTGCCCGCTCCGACGTCGAGGCAGTTCCATCCGGGGCCGGCGCCCAGCTCCCGCAGCCGCGCGACGGTGATGTCGTCGTAGGCGAGGGCGCCGAAGTCGATGCGCTCGTCCTCACCGGCCTGATCGGGCGGGAACACGGTTTCGCCGTACTGGCCGGGCGTCGGAGCGGAGGGGTACATGCGTCGGCCACTGCCTTCCGTACTGAGCGGGCCAGGGGGACCGTCGCCCGCGGAACCGGTGCTTCCAGTATCGGCCGCGTGGTCACGTCACGCGCCGGGAAGGCCCCGGTCCGCGGCCGGGAACGGCCCCGGTCCGCCGCCCGCCGCACGAGGGTGGCCGAGGCCCGGCCTTCGGCGCCCGGGTGGGTCACTCGTCGGGCCTGGCCTGCGCCGCGGAAGGGGGCGCACGCGGTTCGATCACGGTCGGCGACTGACCGCGAAGTTGGTGCAGCTGGCCACCGTGCTGATGACCGCGCCGGACATGACCGCCGGACGTTCCCCGGCGACCACCGCGTCGAGGTCCACGGTGAGGTAGTCGGGCGGCCGGTTGATCCAGCGGTCTCCGCGCAGGGTCATCCGGCCGCTCTCGAACGAGCCGATCATGGTGAAGGAGCCGTTGGGCACGCCGGGGTTGTCGGGGTGCGCGGAGAAGGCGAACACCGCTTCCAGTGCCCGCCCGCCCGGCGAGGTGATCGTGAGGTCGAGCCGGGTGAGGCCCTGGCCGCACCGATAGGTTCCCTGCCACGAACCGACGACCGGGAGCGGCTGCGACGGGACGCGTGACACCGGAGAACCAGGCGCACGGGTGGCGCCGGGGGTCGTGCTCCCGGCACCACCGCCCTGCCCCGCGGTCGGCCCGGCCGTCGGCCCGGTGGTCGGCCCCGCGGAGGACGCCGAGTCGCCCTTTCCGCTGGTGTTGCCGGCGTCGTCGGCGTCGATCGCCCGCGGCACCAGCCAGGCCAGCAGACCGACCACGACCACCGCGGCCCCGGCGGCCACCAGCGCGCCCCGCCGGGACCGGGGCCCGGCCAGGGTCGGGGGACCGTATCCCCGAGGTACGTCGGCGGCCACCGGCGGATGCGGAGGCAGCGGCGGTGGCGCCGTCCAGGTCGGGGCCACCGGGTCGACGGTCGTCGGGGTACGCGGATCGGCGGGAGTCTTCGCCACGTCGGGCGTTCCGGCCGCGGGCGAGGACGACGGCCGGGCCGGATGCGGGGGAAGCCACGCGAAGGCGGCCGTGGTGTCCAGCACTCCGGCGAGCTCGTCGAGGAGCGCGGACACGGTCGGGCGCCGGGCTGCATCCTTCGCCAGGCACCCCGCCACCAGAGCGCGCAGCCGGACCGGCAGCGCGCCGAGGTCCGGCTCGTCGTGGACCACCCGGTACATCAGCCCCGAGGCGGTTCCGGTGCCGAAGGGCCCGCTGCCGGTGGCGGTGAACGCCAGCACGGCGCCCAGGGAGAACACATCGGTGGCCGCGGTGACCCTGCCTCCCGTCAGCTGCTCGGGGGCCATGAAGCCGGGCGTGCCGATGAGTGTCCCGGCACGGGTGAGTTCGGTGACGGCCTCGGCGACCGCCGAGATCCCGAAGTCGATGACGCGCGGCCCGTCCGACGAGAGCAGCACATTGGACGGCTTCAGATCCCGGTGCACCACCCCCTGAACGTGGATGGCCTCCAGGGCTTCGGCGACTCCCGCCGCGAGCGCCAGTACGGAATCCTCGGGCCAGGGCCCGTGGTCCCGTACGGCTTCGCTCAACGAGGGCCCGGCGACGTAGGCCGTGGCCAGCCACGGCGGATCCCCGGTCGGGTCGGCGTCGACGACCCCGGCCGTGTACACGCCGCTCACCCGCCGCGCCGCGCTCACCTCGCGGGCGAACCGCATCCGGAACTCCGGATCCTCGGCCAGCTCCGGCCGGATCACCTTGACCGCGACCGACCGGCCGCCACGCGAACGCCCGAGGTAGACGGCCCCCATGCCTCCGCTGCCCAACCGGGCCGCGATCCGGTACGGGCCCACCTGTGAGGGATCCCCGGCCCGCAACGACTCCATGTCCCGTTCCACGCCGACACCTTTCCGGCCAACTCGGCAATCGCGCCACCGCTGCCGCGCCATGATGTCAGCGT
This sequence comes from Streptomyces sp. NPDC048269, assembly GCF_040652395.1. Classification (NCBI taxonomy): domain Bacteria; kingdom Bacillati; phylum Actinomycetota; class Actinomycetes; order Kitasatosporales; family Streptomycetaceae; genus Streptomyces; species Streptomyces sp. NPDC048269. The sequence continues at coordinate 15,336 of NZ_JBEZLW010000042.1, read as the reverse complement.
CACCTCCACGCCGACACCTGTTCTCGGATCTCGGACACCGAGGGGGGACGGGACGAATGCAACCCCCTGTCAAGGTGTGCTCACTCGCAGGGCTGATGCCTGGTTCGTCCTGGCGCGGACCTGCTCACCCGGCACCGACCCGCGCGTCCAGGCACGCACGCCCGTACCTGTGGGTCAGAGCGTCTCGCTCAGGGAGTCCGCCGGCCGCCGCCGTGCCGCCCGTGCCGCCGGCAACGCCGCCGCCGCCACAGCACCCAGCACCGCCACGACGATCACCGTCAACAACACGGGCCACGGGGGCAGTTGGGCGATCCCCGCGCCGATCCCGCTCGACGCGCCCTGGGTGTCCACCAGCCAGCTGCCGAACAGCGCGCCCACCGTCGTTCCCCCCACCGCGGAGACCAGCGCGGTCAAGCCGGCGGCCGTCACGATCATCGACCCGATCTGCCGGGGCGTCAGCCCGATCGCTTTCAGCGCGAGCAGGTCCCGGGCCCGGTCGCGTACGCCCGTGCCGATCAGCGTCAGCAGTTCGATCAGCCCGATCAGTGCCAGCACCGCGATCAGGGCGGCGATCACTCCGCGCGCCGGTTCCAGCCGGTCGGCCGGATTGGGCGTCTCCCGGATCTCCAGCGTTCCGCCTGCCGCCACGGCGAGCGTGCCGCTCACCGCCCGGGGGTCCGCCCCCTCGCGCAGCACCAGGGCGTGGAAGCCGGGCCGCAGCCGCGGATCGCGCTCCCGCAGCGCGTCGATCGTCGTGGTGATCACCCGGCCGCCGGATTCGGGTTCGATGGTGCGGCCGACGAGGTGCAGGATCTGCGGCCGACCCTCGACGGTCATCCGCACCCAGTCGCCGACGTGCACCCCGAGGAGGTCCAGCAGCCCCTGCCCGGCCACTGCCTCGTCCGGACCGCCGACCGCGCGCCCTTCCACCACCGCGGAGGGATACGGGTGCCGGGCCGTGCCCAGACCGCGGAGCGTGATGGTGCCGGTCTGCCCCGGCACGAGCGCCGCCATCTCCGCGCCCGGATGGACCGCGGCGATGTCCGGGATCGTCGCGAGGGTCTTCTCCAGCTCCGGGTCCGACGGCCCGGCGGGCTGCTCGGCCCGTACGGTCAGCGCCGTGGGCAGTCCCATGCTCGCCGGACGGCTGCGGAACTGGTCCAGCGTCGACCAGGCGACGAGCGCGACCGTGATGAGCACCATCGGCAGGGCGAGCCGGGCCACCGCCGCGAGCGTCCGGCCGCGCCGGGGGAAGGCCGCGCGCCACCCCAGGACCAGGGCGGGGGGCACGCGCATTCCGAGCGCCCGCCTGCCGAGCGCGGTCATCGGCGTGGCCGACGGCAGCGCCGCCCGGGCCACCGGCACCGGTGGCACCCGTCCGGCCCGCCAGGCCGAGAGCCCCGTTGCCGCCGCGATGAGCAGCACCGCGCCGCAGGGAACGCCGATCATCAGCCCGGTGTGGCCGGGCAGGTCCCGCCACACCGCCGCCGCCTCCCCGATCCGCCCGGGTATCCGGGCGCCCAGCAGGGCGATCGCCGCCGTGCCGACGGTCACCCCGAGGAGCGCGAAGGCCAGATGCTGTACGAGGAAGCCGCGGGTCACCTGGCCGGGAGTGAAGCCGACGGCCTTGAGGACTGCGATGTCCCTGAGCTGACCGCGGACCCGGGCACCGATCGCTCCGGCCGCGGCGAGCGCCGCCGCGAGCAGCGCTCCGAGCCCGAAGACGGCGAACATCTGCCCGAGGAGCCGGTCGTCGCCGCCCGCCTCCGCCCGCGCCTGCTGCCATTTCGTGACCTGGGCCACCCGGTCGGCGCCGAGGACGGTCACGGCGCGCTGGACCATGAAGTCGGTGTCGTCCGGATCCTCCAGGCGCAGCCCCACGCTCTGCCCGGTGGCGCCATGGGCGATCTCGTCGAGGGTGCCGGAAAGCACCCAGCCGATGCCCGGTCCGGCGCCCGGCCGGTAGCCCGGCTCGGCCGCTTCGGCCACCCCGCGCACCTCCAGTGCGTGCGGGGCGCCGTCCGGCCCGGTGACCCGTACCGTGTCGCCCGGCTCGGCCCACAGCGCCCGCGCGACCGAACTTTCCAGCACGACGGTGCCGGCCCGGGCGCCGCCGTCCGGTGGGGCCAGCCAGCTGCCCGCGGTGACGAGTGGCCGCCCCGTCTCCGGAGGTGCCACGGCGGCTGCGCGCAGCGTCACCCCGGCCCGCGCGCCGCGCGACTCGACGGTCGTCGCCGTCGTGCGGAAGGGCCCGGAGAGGCCGGCGATCCCGTCCACGCCGGACAGGGCGTCCATGTCCGCCCCGGCGCGGGTGTGCAGCCAGATGTGCGCGCCCTGGGACTGGTTGAAGATCCGCTGCCACGGGTTCGCGGCGTAGCTGAACAGCGCGCCGGCCAGCAGGAGCGAGGCGATGATCCCGGCGCTGGCCAGCACGACGAAGAGGGCTTCGCCGCGGTGTGCGCGGAAGTCGGCTTGCGCCCAGCGCAGAGTGGCCCGCACGGTCACTCCTTCAGTTCGAGTACGCCGCGGACGCCGCCGGCCGGCTCGCGGCGCCCGTCGCCGAGGTGCGCGTCGTCGGCTATGCGCCCGTCGAAGAAGCTGATGACGCGGTCGGCGGCACTGGCCATCCGGGCGTCATGGGTGACCATCATGATCGTCTGACCGCGCTGGTGGAACCGGGAGAGCAGCCGCAGCACCTCACGGGTGCCCTTGCTGTCGAGGCTGCCGGCCGGTTCGTCGGCGAGCAGCAGCGTGGGGTGGTTGACCAGCGCGCGGGCGAGAGCGACCCGCTGCTGTTCGCCGCCGGACAGCTCGCCGGGCATCGACCGCTCGCGGCCTTCGAGGCCGAGTTCGGCGAGCAGTTCGGCGCGGGAGTCGCGGGCGGCCTTCGGGGAGGCGCCGGCGAGCAGGGCGGGCAGTTCGACGTTGTCGGCGACGGTGAGGTTGGAGACCAGGTTGAAGAACTGGAAGACGACGCCGATGCTGCGGCGCCTGAGGACCGCCCAGCGGGCCTCGCGGTACTCGTCGACCCGCTCTCCGCCGAGCCACAGCTTTCCGCTGTCGGGCCGCTGGAGGCCGCCGATCAGATGCAGCAGCGTGGACTTGCCGGCTCCCGACGGCCCGGTGACCGCGACGAACTCGCCCGGCTGGACCGACAGGTCCACACCGCGCACGGCATGCACCGGCACGCCCTCTCCGTAGTGCGTCTTGGTCAGCCCCTCGGCGCGCACGATGGGCACGGCAGGAGCGGCGGTGGCGTCGTCGCTCATTCCAGCTCCTCCTGACAGCGTTCGAGCCAGTCGAGGTCGGCCTGCAGGTGCAGCATGGCGCCCTCGATCAGCAGTTGGGAGATCTTGTTGTCGCGGTCTTCCGCCGCGGCCAGCTTGGAAAGGTCCCGCATGGTGTTGAGGTACTGCCGCCGCTGCTTGTTGATCAGCGCGACCGGGTCGGCCAGACCCGACCGGGGTGCGAGCGCGAGCTTCATGAAGAACTCGTCCCGTACCCGGGGCTCCTCCGCGGTGTCCTCGAACCAGGCCAGCACGGCCTCGCGCCCGGCGTCCGTCAGCCTGTACGTGCGCTTGTTGGGCCGGCCCGACTGCTCGACGTCCTCGCCTTCGATCAGGCCGCTCTTCTCCAGTCGGCCGAGGGTGACGTAGACCTGGCCGACGTTCGGCTGAGGGTACGCGGCGCCCAGGAGCTTCTCAAGGTCCTGCTTCAGCTCGTAACCGTGTGCAGGGCTACGGGTGAGGAGTGCAAGGAGCGCCAGCCGCACTCGCTCCCCCTCCTTCCGCCCGGTAGTCAACTGTTCACTCGGCCTTGGACCGAGTGGCGCCGCCGCCCGTATCGTCTGCCTGGGCGTCTAGTATCGCCCATGCCTAACGGGTATATATAGGCCGCGAAGGTCGGCGGCGCAGCCGGATCGTGCACTGGGAGGAATCTATGCGGTGGATGCGTGCCGCGGGTAGAGCTCTCCTGGTCGTGGCGGTCGTGCTCACGGGATACACCGGTTTCGGCGTCCGCGCCGACGCGGGCGTGGCTGCCGGGGACCGCGGCCCCCTGACGCTCGTGACGGCGGGCGATCTGACCGACTACCTCTCCCCGCTGCTCGACGTCTGGAACCGCGGCCACCCCGACGAGCGCGTCACGCTCGTCGAACTGCCCGATTCGGCCGACGAGACCCGTGCCCAGATGATCAGCGAACTGCGGTCGGGCCGCGACCGGTTCGACGTACTGAACATCGACGTCGCGTGGACGCCCGAGTTCGCGGCGGCGGGATGGATCTCCCCGCTCGAGCGTGACCGCTTCCCTCTGGACACCTTCCTCCGGCCGGTCGTCGACACCGCGACCTTCGACGGCCGGCTGTACGCGGTCCCGTACGTCACCAACGCGGGACTGCTCTACTACCGCAAGGACATCCTGGACCGGGAAGGCGAGGAACCACCGCGTACCTGGGCCGAGCTGATCCGCCAGGCACGCACGATCGCCCCGAAGTACGGACTGGACGGTTATGCCGGCCAGTTCCTGCCGTACGAGGGGCTCACCGTCAACGTCACCGAGGCCGTGCACTCGGCGGGCGGCTCGATCCTGCGCGACGACGGCGCCCGGGTGACCGTGGACTCCGACGCGGCGCGCGCCGGACTGCGGTTCCTCGCGGACGGCGTGCGGGACGGCTGGATCTCCCGCGAAGCCCTCGGCTACAAGGAAGAGGAGTCGCGGCAGGCGTTCCAGGACGGCCGGCTGCTCTTCCTGCGGAACTGGCCCTACGTGTACGCGGACGCGAGCGCGGAAGGGTCCGGGGTCGCGGGCAGGTTCGGCGCCGTGCCGCTGCCCGGCCGCGACGGACCCGGCACCAGCGTGCTGGGCGGCTCCAACCTCGCCGTGAGCAGCCATGCGCGGCATCCGGCGTCGGCCGCCGATCTGATCTCCTACCTCACCAGTGAACGGGTCCAGCGGCAGGTGCTCACCGAGGGCTCGCTGCCACCGGTGCGCGCCGCATTGTACGAGGACCCCGAGCTGATCCGCGCGTACCCGTACCTGCCCACCCTTCGCCAGAGCGTGCTGTCGGCGGTGCCGCGCCCCAAGAGTCCGCGCTACGACCAGGTGAGCCTCGCCGTGCAGGCCGTGGCGCAGGACGTGATGGCGCAGCGCCAGACGCCCGAGCAGGCAGTGGCGCGGCTCGCGCGTGAACTCGGCGCCATCTCCCGCAAGGGCTGATCGCACTCCTCCGCTCCCTCCTCACAGGGCCTCTACTTACATGTTAAGTAGAGGCCCTGTTTTGTGCATGCGGATATACAGCGCAAACTATCCCAACTTTCGGCTGTTTCTGGACACATCGTTGACACCTTCTAGTCGTCGCTACTTAACATGCATGCATAACAGCGCACCTGATCCAGGGCGCTCTCGCATTCAGCAGAAACAGGTCGACGCGAGATGCTCAGCACCCTTCCGGCCGGCACCGGCCATCCCTCCCGCACCGCCACCACACCTGCCTGGTGGCGCGACGCGGTGATCTACCAGGTCTACGTCCGCAGCTTCCTCGACAGCACCGGGGACGGCATCGGCGACCTGGCCGGCGTACGGGCCGGGCTTCCCTACCTGAGGAAGCTCGGTGTCGACGGCATCTGGCTCAGCCCCTTCTATCCGTCGCCGCAGCACGACCACGGCTACGACGTCGCCGACTACTGCGGTGTCGACCCGGTCTACGGCGACCTCGCCGAGTTCGACCGGCTGCTGGCCGACGTGCGCCGCCTCGGGCTGAAGCTGCTGCTCGACATCGTCCCCAACCACTGCTCGAGCGAGCACCCGTGGTTCCGCGAGGCGCTCGCCGCGGCGCCGGGCAGCGCGCCGCGCTCCCGTTTCCACTTCGCGCCCGGCCGCGGCCCGGACGGGGCGGAGCCGCCCAACAACTGGCGCGCCATGTTCGGCGGTCCCGCCTGGAGCCGGATCACCGAGCCCGACGGCACCCCCGGAGAGTGGTACCTGCACCTCTTCACGCCCGAGCAGCCCGACCTGAACTGGCGCAACCCGGCCGTGGGCGACGACTTCGAGCAGGTGCTGCGCTTCTGGCTGGACCGCGGTGTCGACGGCTTCCGCATCGACGTCGCCGCCGGGCTGTTCAAGCACCCCGAGCTGCCCGACTCGGACGACCCCGGAGCCGACGAGCGCGCCCGCGACGCCGTCAACCAGCTCGCCTGGAACCAGCCCGAGGTCCACGACGTGTGGCGCCGCTGGCGCTCCGTCTGCGAGGAGTACGCCGCCCGGGACGGCCACGAGCGGCTGCTGGTAGGCGAGGTGTCCGTACCGACCGCGCGTGAACACGCCGAGTACGTCCGCCCCGACGAACTCCACCAGGCGTTCTTCTTCGACCTGCTCAGCGCGCCCTGGGACGCCGACGCCTTCCGCGCGACGATCACCGAGGCGATACGCGACATCGCCGGCACCGGCTCCACCGTCACCTGGGTCCTCAACAACCACGACCAGGTCCGCACCGTCACCCGCTACGCGGGCGAGCCCGGGGTGGAAGGCAGCGGACTGGGAGCCGCCCGCGCCCGCGCCGCGGCCCTCCTGATGCTCGCCCTGCCCGGCGCCGCCTACGTCTACCAGGGTGAGGAACTCGGCCTCCCCGAGGTCCTCGACCTGCCCGACGAGGTCCTCGCCGACCCGATCTTCCGCCGCACCGGCAGCCGCCAGCACATCCGGGACGGCTGCCGCGTGCCACTGCCCTGGTCCGGCCACGCCTCCCCGTTCGGCTTCAGCCAGGAGGCGGCCGGCGCCAAGCCGTGGCTGCCGCAGCCCGAGTGGTTCGCCGAGCACGCCACCGACCGCGCCCTGGCCGACACCCGTTCCTTCTGGCACCTCTACCGCGACGGCCTCCACCTGCGGCGCACCCTGCCGCAGCTCGGCGACGGCACCCTGCGCTGGCTGGACGCGCCCGCGCAGGTGCTGGCGATCGTCCGCGGAGACGGCCTGGTCTGCGCGGTGAACTTCGGCACGGAGCCGGTGCCCGCCCCGGTCCCCGGAACTCCGCTGCTCGCCAGTGGCCCCTGTCCCGACGGTGTGCTCCCCGCGGCGACCGCCGCCTGGTGGACGGGCGAGTGCCCGGCGCCGTGACCCCGGCGAATCCGACGCCGACCGCCCCTGCCCCCCAATCCTCATCCCCGCGCGAAACCCCGCCAAGTGAAGCCAGGACCCACCCCGTAGCCCCGGACTTCCTCGAAAAGGACCTCATCATGCGACGATCCAGCAAGACGACCCGACGCACCGCGGCGACCGCATCGGCGGCCCTCACCCTCGCCCTCGGTGCCACCGCCTGCGGCGGCGGCACCACCGGACCCGCGAGCGGCGGCGAACTCAGCGGCCAGACCGTGACCGTGGCCGGCGTCTGGACCGGAAGCGAGCAGAAGAACTTCAAGAAGGTCCTGGACGCCTTCACCCAGAAGACCGGTGCCAAGACGGTCTTCGTCCCCTCCGGCGACAACGTCTCCACCTTCGTCGGGAGCAAGATCGAGGGCGGCAACGCACCCGACGTGGTGATGGTCCCCCAGGTGGGCGTGCTCCAGCAGTTCGCCAAGGAGGGCTGGCTCCAGCCGCTGTCCGACCAGGCCTCCAAGACGGCCGTCTCCACCCTCGCCCCGGTGTGGAAGAACTACGGCACCGTGGACGGCACGTACTACGGCCTCTACTTCAAGGCCGCGCACAAGTCCACCGTCTGGTACGCCCCCGAGGCCTTCACCCAGGCCGGCGTCAGCGAGCCCAAGAGCTACGCCGACCTCCTGAAGGCGGGCCGCACCCTCGCCGACTCCGGCCGCCCGGCCTTCGCCATAGCCGGCGAGGACGGCTGGACCCTCACCGACTGGTTCGAAAACATCTACCTCTCCCAGGCCGGGCCGGAAAAGTACGACCAGCTCGCCCAGCACAAGCTCAAGTGGACCGACGACAGCGTCGTCAAGGCGCTGACCACCCTCGGGGACCTGTTCAAGGACAAGCAGCTCGTCGCCGGCGGTGCCCAGACGGCGCTGGGTACGGACTTCCCCTCGTCGGTCGAGCAGGTCTTCGGCCCCGAGCCCAAGGCGGGCATGGTCTACGAGGGAGACTTCGTCGGCGGCGTCGCCAAGGACCAGTTCGGCAAGCAGCCCGGCAAGGACGCCAAGTTCTTCCCGTTCCCCGCAGTCGACGGCGGCAAGGCGCCGGTCGTCAGCGGCGGTGACGCGGCCGTCGTCCTCAAGCAGGGGACCAACAGCAAGGGCGGCATGAAGCTGCTCGAGTTCCTGGCCGGCCCCGAGGCGGCAGAGGTCTGGGCAGGCGCAGGCGGCTTCCTGTCCCCGAACATCCGGGTGGACATGGCCTCGTACGGCGACTCCGTCACCCGCAGCACCGCCGAATCGCTCATCGCGGCGGGCGACTCGATCCGCTTCGACATGTCGGACCAGGCGCCGGCCGCGTTCGGCGGCACCAAGGGGGCGGGTGAGTGGAAGATCCTCCAGGACTTCCTGCGCGACCCGTCGGACCCGCGGGGGACCGCCGCACAGCTCGAGGCCGAGGCCGCCAAGGCCTACGGGAACTGAGGCGGCTCCCATGACTGACACCGTGACCGCCCGCGCCCCGGCCGACGGGCGGCGCCTGGCCCAGCGGAGGAAGCGGCGCCTCGCGGTCGTCTTCGTCCTGCCGGCCCTGCTGCTGCTCGGCGCGCTGGTCGTCTACCCGGTCCTCTTCTCCCTCGGCCGCAGCTTCTTCGACGCCGGCGGCGACCGCTTCGTCGGAGCCGGGAACTACGCGGCGATCATCCACGACCCCGCCACGCTCAAGGCGATCCGCAACAGCACCCTCTGGGTCGTCGTCGCCCCGACCCTGCTGACCGGACTCGGACTGCTGCTCGCCGTCCTCACCGAAAAGGTCCGCTGGGCAACCGCCTTCAAGCTGGTGCTCTTCCTGCCGATGGCCGTGTCGTTCCTCGCCGCGGGCATCATCTTCCGGCTCGCCTACGAACAGGACCCGGACCGGGGCGTACTCAACGCCGCCGTCGTCGGCGTCCACGACAGCTTCGACGACGCCGCCGCCTATCCGACGGCCCGTGCCCGCGAGGGCCAAGGTCTGACCGGCAGGGCCGGCGGCCCGTACAGCACCGAGGAGACCGTACGTCCCGGCCGCTCGGTCAGCCTCGGCTTCGTCGGGGTGGCACCCGACGCCATACCCGCCGGCGCGAAGGCAGCGGCCGCCGCGGCGCCCGGCACGCAGGACATCGGGGGAGTCGTCTACCTCGACTTCGCCCCTGGCGGCGCCGGCACGCCGGGCAAGGTCGACCCGGGCGAGAAGGGGCTGCCCGGCATGACGGTCGAGGCCGTACGGGACAGCCGGGTGGCCGCGACCGCCACCACGGCCGACGACGGGTCGTTCCGCTTCACCGGGCTGACCGACGGCGAGTACACCGTCAGGCTGCCCGCGGCCAACTTCGCGGCCCCCTACCAGGGGGTGAACTGGCTCGGCCCCGCGCTGGTGACGCCGGCCATCATCGGCGCCTACCTGTGGGTGTGGACCGGCTTCGCGATGGTCCTGATCAGCGCCGGCCTCGCGGCCATCCCCCGCGACGCGCTGGAGGCCGCGCGGATGGACGGCGCCACCGAGGGCCAGATATTCCGCAAGATCACCGTGCCGCTGCTCGCACCGGTGCTCACCGTCGTCTTCGTGACCCTGGTGATCAACGTGATGAAGGTCTTCGACCTCGTCTACATCATCGCGCCCGGACCCGTCCAGGAAGAGGCGAACGTACTGGCCACCCGCATGTGGCTGGTCTCCTTCGGCGGCGGCAACGACCAGGGGCTCGGCAGCGCGCTCAGCGTGGTACTCCTCCTGCTGGTCGTCCCGGCGATGATCTTCAACATCCGGCGCTTCCGAAGGAGTGGAGCATGAGCGGCCACAGCACCATCGAGCGCCGACCGTCCCGGCGGGCGGCGGCGGTCAGGCCCGTCCCCGCCCCGTCCGCGCCCAGGCCGCGTCGCCGGAGCCGGCTGTCGCGCCTGCTCAGCAACTCCGTCGTCCAGGGCGCGCTGATCCTGGTCGCCCTGGTCTGGATCACCCCCTTGGCGGGCCTGTTCCTCTCCTCGATGCGCTCCGAGCGGGACAACGCCTCCGCCGGTTGGTGGACCGCGCTCACCGACCCGTCCCAGTTGTCCCTGGACAACTACAGCGCCCTGCTGAAGGACTCCGGCATCGCGGCGGCCTTCGGGAACACCGTCCTGATTTCCGTGCCCACCACCGCCCTGGTGGTCGCCATCGCGGCACTCGCCGGGTACGCCTTCGCATGGCTGGACTTCCCCGGCCGGGACGGCATTTTCCTGGTGGTCGTCGGACTGCTGGTCGTACCCGTGCAGATCGGCCTGCTGCCCGTGGCCAAACTCTTCGGCGCGGTGGGGCTGTTCGGCACGATCGCTGGGGTCGTCCTCTTCCACGTCGCCTATGGCCTGCCGTTCGCGATCTTCCTGCTGCGCAACTACTTCGCCGAGATACCGCGCGAAATGCTGGAAGCCGCCCGGATGGACGGCGGCAGCGAGTGGCGGATCTTCTCCCGGCTCGTGCTGCCGCTCGGCCGTCCGGCCATCGCGAGCCTGGCCATCTTCCAGTTCCTGTGGGTCTGGAACGACATGCTCGTGGCGCTGCTCTTCGCGGACAGCGGGTCCCAGCCGCTCACGGTCGCGCTGCAGTCCCAGATGCGGCAGTTCGGAAGCAACATCGGCGTCCTCGCGCCGGGAGCCTTCCTGTCCCTGGTGGTCCCGCTGGTCGTCTTCTTCGCCTTCCAGCGGCACTTCGTCCAGGGCGTGATGGCGGGCTCGGTGAAATAGCCGCCCCCGCCTCCCGTCAGACCGCAGCCCCTGCTGCCGGTGTCCCTGCTGAGGGACGCCGACAGCAGGGGCTGCAGAGGAGTCCGCCCGGAGCCCACGCTGTCAGCTTCTGAACCGGGGCCGTAGACCTCCACCCGTCACAGGGGGGACGTCGTGGGACGGCACCCCCGTCTGCCGGCAGCGCCGGGCTGGATGGGCGGGGCCGAGATCCTGCCCTGCCCGAGGCACCGCCCATCTCGCCGCCGTTCCACCGCCTCCCAAGCCGCCGGCGATGCACCCGCGCTGCCGCCGAAAAACACCGGCGCCGGCTGCGCGGTCACCACTGGCCGCGGCGTCCGCGGCCGATGCGCCCGTCAGCGGTATTCCACGGTCAGGGTCGCCTGCGTGTCCTTGTTGACGAAGAGGTAGGCCGTAGCCGTCTGGTTCTGCTCGAACCGAAGGCGGATCTGGGTCCGCCCGGAGCGGTTGATCGCGGACAGGCCGGCGGCGGACAGGTTGCCGGAGGCTTTGCTGCCGGGGGTGAAGGGGCCGATCTCGGCCGTGCCCGCGGCCGTCGTGGCGGCGGCCCAGTCGGTGGTCTCCACCGTGCAGCCGCCGAGGCAGCCGGTGTGGACGTCGACCAGGAGCCGGTTGCCGACGGGGCCGGCCCAGGGGTCGCCGGATCCGCTGTTCCGCGTCAGGGTCACCCAGGCCCGGGTGATCTCCCTCCCGGAGGGAACGGCGCCGGTGTCGAAGGACAGGACGGTCCGGTTGAACTTGCCGTCGGCGCCCCGTCCCAGGGCCAGGCCTGAGGCCTCCTCCAGGGTGCCGACGGCCGGCCCCGAGCCGTCACCTGCGGCCTTGATGTAGCCGTCCTCCGCGTCCACGCTGGGCAGGGTGACGGTTCCCGTGGGCGTCGTCGAGCCGGTGCCGCCGAGGGCCCTGACCATGCCCATGATGGTCTCGATCTGCTTGCCGCCGTGCCGCGCGTACTCGGAGTCGCCCAGGTAGCCCCACCAGTTCCAGCAGCCGTTGGGGTTGTCCAGGGTCGTGGTGGCAATGGCCTGCGGGTACAGGACGATCAGGTGGTTGGTGTCGGCGTACTCGTCGAGGTACGCCTTGTCGATGAACTGGGTGCCGAAGCCCTGGTACGAGTAGCCCTGCTTGCAGCCGTGGAGAGTCACGACCACCTTGCAGGCCGCGCCGTTCGCGCAGCTCGTGGGGACGTAGACGAAGCCCTTCTCGTCCATGGAGATCGGCTTGGCGGCGCCGCCGGGCGCGTACTTGTTCTGGTCGAACCGGATCAGGCTGCCACCGGGGGCGGCCGCGGGTGCGCTGACCGAGCCGAGGAGATGTCCGAGGAACTCGCGCTCGGCGTCGATTCCGCAGTTGTTCATCCACGGGTTGGCGGTGACGGTGCACGCGTTCGGGCCGAGCGGGCTTATCCAGGCGTGGCCGGCCGTGGTGCTCTTGTTGTAGAGCACGTCGGCGCCGAAGTGCCGGTAGTAGTCGTTCAGCGCGGTGGCCACCGGGCGTTCGACGGTCGAGTCGTTGGAACCGCTGAAGACGTAGACCGGGTCGCCGCTCAGACCGGCCGCGTCGTCGATGGCGCCCTGCGCAGACCAGTTCGTGGTGGTCTGCTTCAGGGTGGCGAGCTGGAGGTCCTGGTAGACCTCCATACAGGCGTTCAGGGCCTTGCCCAGGTCGTTCTGCGCGCAGTACTGCGGTCCGGAGGCGAAGGCGGCCGAGCCGTCGAACGTACCGGAATAGGCCACATGCAACTGGGTCGCCATGTACCCGCCGGATGAGACGCCGGCGCTGTAGACGCCGTCGACGTTGTACGCCTTGAGCTCGCCGGTGACGGGCGGGACGGCGACGGGCGGGACGGCGACGGCAGCGGTCCTGGAGGCAGCGGAGGCCGGGCCGCCGACGAGCACACCGGCGCCGAGCAGCAGGGCTGCGGAAGCCCCGCCGAGCCTCGCGAGAAATGGATGCACAAACCCTCCACTGGTGTGAAACGGCTCGCTGGATCGGACGGCTGCGACGATAGCTTCCGGCCAACTGCGGTACGCACGGGCGCGGCTGCCACAACGGGCCGTCCGGGTATGGCGGTTGACACCCTGGACGCGACCCGTCCGGTTCCGACGCCGCCCGGGGGCCGACTCTCCGGGTTGCAGTGTGAGCAGGCGGTCGACACCCGCAACTTCCCCTGGAGAAGAGGCAATCCCGGTCTTCGGGGTGGGGAGCAGGCCAAAACCTCGTACGCTGCGGGAGTGGGGAAAGCCGCGGAAGGGGGACCCACGTGTCCTTGCAAAAGGGTGCCAACGTACCGGTGGCAAGTACCAGGGTCCGGGTGGAGCTGGGTTGGCAAGGAGGTCCCGGAGCCCCGGATGTGGATGTGTCGGCGCTGTTGCTGACGCCGGCCGGCAAAGTGCGCTCGGACGACGACTTCGTGTTCTACAACCAGCCTGTGCATCACAGTGGTGCCGTGCGTCACGAGGGCAGGCGTCAGGACGGCACGAGCGCGCTCGAGACGATCGGGGTGGCGCTGTCCGCGGTGGAGCCGGAGATCGGGACCGTGGTGGTCGCGGCTTCCACCGACGGCACGTTCGGTCAGGTGGCCGGCCTGTTCGTGCGCGTGCTGGACGCGGAGAGCGGCGCGGAGGCGGCGCGGTTCGACGCCACGGGTGCCACGACGGAGACGGCGTTCGTGCTCGGAGAGCTGTATCGGCGCAACGGCGCATGGAAGTTCCGGGCGGTGGGGCAGGGATACGCGGCCGGCCTGGCGGGGCTCGCCACCGATTTCGGTATCACCGTCGACGAGCCCGCCTCGCCTCCGCCGGTGCGGCAGACAGCGCCTCCGCCGCAGCTCGCTCGGCCTGCTCCGCTTCCCTCCGTGCCTGCTCCGCTTCCCCCTCCGCCTGCTCCGCTTTCCCCTGCGCCGCAGGCTCCGTTGCCTGCGCGCGCTCAGCCGGTTCGGCTGTCGAAGATCACGTTGACGAAGGCAGCGCCTTCGGTGTCGCTGACCAAGCAGGGGGCCACCTCAGGAGGCATGCGGGTCAATCTCTCGTGGAGCGCCCCCAGGCCGCCGCAGGGCTGGATGAAGAAGGGGAAGGACGCCGTCCGGCTGGAGGACGTCGATCTGGACCTCTCCTGTCTGTGGGAGCTGCAGAACGGCTTGAGGGGAATCGTCCACCCCATCAACAACCAGTTCGGCTCGTTCGACCAGCCGCCGTACATCCGGCTGGACCAGGACGACCGGACCGGCGGGAGTGAGACCGGTGAGAACCTCATGATCAATCTTGATCATGCCGCCGAGATCAAGCGCATCCTGGTTTTCGTGGTCATCTACGCGGGGGCATCCAGCTTCGCGGGCCTGCACGGGGTCGCCACGCTGTATCCGCCCACGGGTCCGCCGATCGAGATGCGCCTGGACGAGTGCACCGTTCCTTCGCCGGTCGCTGCGATCGCCCTGATCGAGAACGTGGGCGGTGAGCTGATCGTCCGGCGAGAGGCGAAGTACCTCCTGCTGCCGCCCGGCATCTTCAAGCAGCAGGCCGTGGACATCGAGTACGGCTGGGGGATGTCCTGGCATGAGGCCGGCAAGGACTGACCGGCTTTCGTCCGCCGCCGTGCGGGTACGAGCCGCCGCTGACCGCCGCCGCTGACCCACGCCGTCGGACGGAGCGAGGGCGCGGTCCGTCGCGAGGCGGAGTGTGGCAGCTCGTACAGGACTACTCCGGCGCGGCGGCGGCGCGGCGACGCTGCGAGATGCCGCGTCGCCCGGGCCGGGCCCGCGCTGATCCGGACCAAGGCCCCAGCGGGTGCGTGCGGCAGGGGGCTGCTCCAGCGTCGAAGGAGGGGGAGGCCCTGCCGAGCCGGTCCGGTGCGGGGTCCGGGCCCAGTGGCCGTACGTCGGCCGCATGCGCTCGGCGCCGTTCCCACGCGGTCCGGCACCACCGGGTTCCGGTCCGCGCGGCGATCCCGGAGAGCAGGTATGCGTCCCATGCGCACGTCGACCCGTATCGCAAGCGTCCTCACCGGCCTGACCCTCGCTCTCGGTGGCTCGGTGGCTCGGTGGCTCGGTGGCTCGGCGGCTCTTACGGCCCCAGCCGCCCATGCGGACGTCACGGCCTGCATCAATCAGGTTGAGCGGGAGCTGAAGGGTGGCGAGGCTCCGGAGGCCGTCCGGGCGGCGTGTTACGTCGGGTTGTCCGGCGACCACCAACGGTGTGTGTCCGGCCTGACCGAGGGCGGTGTGGCCAACGGGACCGCAGTGACCGCCTGCCGGGTGGCCCCCAAGTAAGCGTTCCCGCGGCTGTGTCCCTCGGGGCCGTCCCATACGGGCACACACCGGCGGATACGTGACGAGCGCCTTACTGGGCCGAAGGGCCCGAGTACGGCGCTCGCGCGACGTTACCCGGGATCTTTTACCAAGATCGGTGCTGGATGTCCAGCCACGTATTCGAGTGGCGTGACGCATCTCCTCCGGCAGGGTTTATTTGAAGTACGTCCTCACCGG
>NZ_JBEZLW010000041.1:0-56750 GCF_040652395.1 Streptomyces sp. NPDC048269 | reverse complement strand
GCCGGTGCCGGACCGGCTGGGCCCCGTACGGGCGGCCAGCATGTACCTGGCGGCCGAAGCGGGCGCGCAGATCGGCGGCGATCTGTACGACGTGGCCCAGACCCGGTACGGGGTCCGGATGATCGTCGGGGATGTCCGGGCGGTCCAGATCGCGGCGATGCTCTTCCCGGCACGGCCCTACGTCCCCGAAGCCGAACGGTCGTGTGGGGCGCCGGCCGGGCCGGAGGAGGTCAGGTGGTCAGCCTGCCCGCCGCAAGTCGATCACTCATGTCGCTCACCAACCCCCTGCCCGAACCGTCGGCTGCGGTGAGCGCCTCTTCGAAGGCCCGGAGGCGACGGAACGTATCGGCATACGCCGTCTGCTTCTCCAGGGGAAGCTGGAGCACCTGCAGACGCCGGATGTCGACCCTGGACGAACTGGAAGCGTGGGTACCTGCCTGGCGCCCGTTGGCCGGCGCGCACAGACAGCCGGCGAGGAAGTGGGCTTCCAGCTTCTCCGCATCCACCCGCAAGATGTAGAGCTGAGGGCCCAGGGCCATCGGTTGTCCTTCGTGGACCCATGCCTTGAAGGCTCGAGCCACGCCGGCGACCACGACGTCGCCCTCCTCGGCGATGGTCGGGGCCGAGCCGGTCGGGACCACCCCCCTGGGTGTGCCGTCGTGCAGGAGGTCGGTGATGGTGAGCAGCGGAACGGCGGGTCCGTCGGCCGTTGCGGTCGGCTCCGGCGGCTGCTGACCGGCGCGCAGTGTGAGTGCCCCGGCTTTGACGAGCTCCCCCACGGTCGTTGTGGTGGGTGACGTTCTGGCCTCGAAGTCGAGTGCGGACAGACGCCGCGCATGATCGGCCAGGTCGGTCAGCAACGCCCCGAACCCCTCCCATTTGCAGGCGAGTTCCTTACGGGTGGGCTCGGCCACCGTCGCGGTGTAACGCCCCGGAGTGACGTCCACCTCGTCGTCGAGAAGATCGAGCAGGGGGACACGCGCCGCGCCCTTCGGGGGCATCTGGTCCACTTGATCGAGGGTCGCCATCGACGTGAGTACGAACGAGCTGAGGCCGCCCCAGTCGGGGCTCGGCTCGCGCGTCCCCGACCTCGCGAAACGTGTGGCGTCCACCAGGAGGGCGTTCTGGCTCGGGGGAGTGGCCGCAGGGCCGTCCGGCCCCGCGCGCAGGACCCACAACTGGAGTGACACGCTGTGTGGTTGGGCGCTTCCGGGGGGCAGGGAAACGACCGCTCGGAGCGCTCCCGTGCGCAGCAGCGAGCCCCGGATGCGGCGGCCCGCCTTGCGTGACGCGACGGCCGGCGGAAGGACGACCACGGCGGCCCCGCCCGGCTTGAGGCGGGAGAGCAGGTGCTGCACCCAGGCCAGTTCGGGCTCGGTGCGAGGCGGCAGGCCGTGTGTCCAGCGCTGGTCGGTGGCGAGCTCCTCGTAACCCCAGTCGCGTTCGTTGAAGGGGGGATTGCACAGCGCGATGTCGACTTTGGCTTCGGCGAAGGGGTCGTCTCGCAGTGTGTCGGCGGTGGCGGTCCGCGTGCGGATGTCGCGCCCCTCCGCGAGGAACTCGAGTCGGCCGGCCGTCAACGCGGCCTGGGCCGGGTCCCGTTCGCACGCGAGTATCTCCAGCCCAGGGCCGTCGTATTCCTGCACGACCGCTGCAGCCAGGTGTCCGGTACCGCACGCGGGATCGAGGAGGGTCAGTCCGCCCTGTGCCGGGCCGAGGCGAACGGCGAGTGCGATCCGGGCCATCAGCGCGGCGAGTTGCGGCGGCGTGGTACTGAGCTGTCGGACATGGGTTTCCAGCCACCGTTGGAGCAGGAACTCGAAGGTCTCCCGCGGTCCCTCCTCCCGGCCTGCTTTCGCCGCTTGGGCCACCAGGTCACGGGCTTGCGCGGAGAGCTCGGGGTGGGCGATCCGGGCCCTGGGGGAACGCATCCGGCGGGCCGCCTCGGCGATGGCAAGCCCCGACTCGTTCCGGTTGCCGAGTGCCTCGAAGCGCGGCCAGAGGAGTTCCCGGCCGCCGATGTCGCTGAGCTTGCCGTTGTCCCGCAGCCACTGCTCGACCTCTGCCAGCGAGAACTGCGGGCTGACGTCGGTGCCGCCGATCCGGGTGGGGAAGGACTCGTGGCGGCGGCGCCAGTTGCTCACTGCGGCTCGCCCGACACCCGCGATCCGGGCGATCTCGGCCAGGCTGACCGGGACGGCATCATGGGCACTCATGGTTCGGTCTCCGAGGTATTTGGCGGCTGGACTGGTCGGCGTTCCCAGCGGCCGTTCATGCATGGAAGGCTACTACCCTCATTGACTTTGTTCACAGCCTGTACGTTCCAACCTGTTGTGCAGGGAATGTGGAGGTCGGCACATGAGGAGTCTCGCGCCGGGAATGGTGCTCCGTGACCGCTATCGGCTGGAGTCGGTGCTGGGCCGGGGAGTGATGGGGCAGGTGTGGCAGGGGCGTGACCTGCCTCTTGACCGGGCCGTCGCGGTGAAGACCGTCGCCACGGAGCTGCTGGCCGTGGCGAGCAGCCGTGACGCCGCCCTGACACGGTTCGGCAGGGAGACCCGGGCGGCCGCGCGCCTCGATCACGCGAACGTCGCCACGGTCTTCGACGCCTCGGTCACGGATGACACGTGCTGTCTGGTGATGGAGCTGATCGACGGCACCACGCTCGAGTACCTCTTCGACCAGCAGGAGGACGGCCGGTTCGACGTCCCCTCGGCCGCCGCCGTCGCCGCCCAGCTGTGCGCGGGGCTGTCCGCGGTCCACGCGGCTGACCTGGTGCACCGTGACCTCAAGACGCAGAACGTGATGGTCCGCCGCGACGGGGTCGTGAAGATCCTCGACTTCGGCCTGGTCAAGTTGCTCAGCGACACCGACCCGCGGCTGACGACGACCGGCGAGGGCATCGGCAACCTCGTCTGCGCCTCTCCTGAACTGCTGGCGGGCCTGGACCAGCTCGACGGCCGCAGTGACCTGTACGCCGTGGGCTGCCTGCTGCACCACATGGTGACCGGAGAAACGCCCTTCCCCACGGATCAGCCGGCGCTCCTGGCCTCCCATCATCTGACCTCGCCCCCGCCCCTCGCCGCCGACGCGGGGGTGCGTGTGCCCGGCGATCTCCAAGACCTCATCACGGCCCTGCTGGCCAAGCGGCCGGACGACCGTCCCGCGTCGGCGGCCGAGGTCTACGCCCGCCTGGCGCCCCACCTGCCGGAGCCGGATCCCGGGCTGGCCGTCAGGCGGACACCGCCCGAGGACCCCCGCCGGCCGTTCCTGGTCCCCCAGGGCCCCGTGCCCCTGTGAGTGACGGTGTCACTGGTGAGGGCGCACTGATCGTTGCAGCCCGCACTTCTTCGGTCACAGGCGGCGCCGGAGTCTCGTGACCGGTGACAGAATGGCCCGGTCGGCGGGGTGCCGTGAGGCTCCCGGTCACGGGAGGCGGCGGGCGCGGCAGGCGCCGGAACTGGGGGCGGGGCGCGATGCGGCGGAGCCTTGGGCGGTACCAGCTGACGCACGAGCTGGGCCGGGGCGGCATGGGCGTCGTCTGGGCGGCCCACGACCGCGACCATGACCGCGAGGTCGCCGTCAAGCTCCTCGCGACGCGGGGCCGCGGCGCCGAACCGAGCACGCTGGAGCGCCGGTTCCTGCGCGAGATCCGCCTGACCGGTCGTCTGCGGCACCCGGGCGTCCCCGCCGTCCACGACCACGGCAACCATGAGGGCGAGCTGTACCTCGTCATGGATCTCGTCCCGGGCCGGGCCCTGGACGCGGTCCTCAAGAACGACGGCCCCCTGCGCATCGAGCAGGCGGCGGACGTGGCCCGCCAGGTGGCCGAAGTGCTCTCCTACGCCCACGGCCAGGGGGTCGTGCACCGCGATCTGAAGCCGTCGAACCTGATGCTGACCCCCGACGCGGCGATCAAGGTGCTCGATTTCGGGGTCGCCGCGGCGCTGGAGCCCCAGCCGGGCGAGACCCGTTTCACCGCCGCCAACGCCACTCCCGGCACTGTCGTCTACATGGCGCCCGAACAGGCCGTCGGACGGACCGTGCCCGCCGGCGATCTGTACTCGCTGGGGTGCGTCCTGTACGAACTGCTCACCGGCACGCCCCCTTTCACGGACACCAGCCCCTTCATGCTCTACCACCGGCACGCCAACGACCCCGTCCCGCCCCTGGCCGATCGCCGTTCCGGCGTACCGGACGGGCTGCGGACGCTGGTCGAGCGGCTGCTGGAGAAGAAGCCCGAGGACCGGCCCGCCTCCGCCGAGGAGGTGGCCGCCCTGCTCGGGGCGTGGGCGCCTCGACCGGCTCCCGTCGCCGGCACCACGCCGGCTCACCCACGGCTCGCCGAGCTGGCCGCCCTGCGCCGGGCGGGCCGTCCGGCCCGCGCCCTGGAGGAGTACCGCCAGCTGATGGCCGGCCCCGGCCTCGACCGCGCGGGCACGCTCGCCGCCCGGGTCGGAGCCGCCCTGTGCGCGGGAGCGCTCGGCCGCACCCGTGAAGCCCTGGGCGAGCTGAAGTCCGTCCTCGCCGAACAGCGCAGCCTGCTCGGGCCCGGCCACCCCGCCCTGCTGGACACCCGCTACGAGATCGCCGTCCTGCTGATCCGCACCGGGGAACGGCACGCCGCCGAAGAGCTGCTGCGCCGTCTGGCCGACGAGGAGGAGACGGTCCTGCCCGAGTCCGACGCAGGGCACGGACGGAGCCGGAAGCTGCTGGAGCGGCTGCGCCGCATGGGCTGAGGGCGATCGGTGAGCCCGACCGCCGAGCCGATGCTTTGTAAGCTCTGTTCACAGGAAACGGCTCGTGCTAACCTGCCGTCACGTCGTTCCGGAGGGGAGACAGGACACGGGACACTGTCTACGGACGACGGCAGGTGAACACCGAGGGGAACAGCGCCCATGACGCCAGCAGCTCAGCGCGAGACCGAGCGGACAGGGGCGCAGGCGCTCCCCGAAGAAGGGAATCTGGTCGAGGTGCGCGGCCAGTCCTGGGTGGTCGCCCGCGTCGAGCCGTCGCCGGCAGCCCCCGACGACGAGGAGAACCGGCGTCGCCCCGCGACCCTGGTCCACCTCCAGTCCGTCGCCGACGGCCGGTTCGGCGACACCCTCTCGGTGATCTGGGAGGTCGAGCCCGGTCGCCGCGTCCTGCCCGCCGGCTCCCTGCCCGACGCCTCCACGGGTTCCTACGACTCACCGAACCGCCTCGCCGCGTTCCTCGACGCCGTCCGCTGGTCCGCCGTCGCCTCCGCGGACGCCCGGACCCTCCAGGCCCCGTTCCGCTCCGGCGTCGCCGTCGAGCCGTACCAGCTGGAGCCGGTCTCCCGGGCGGTCGGCGCGCCCCGCGTCAACCTCCTCCTCGCCGACGACGTCGGCCTCGGCAAGACCATCGAGGCCGGCCTCGTCGTCCAGGAACTCATGCTGCGCGGCCGGGCCCGCCGCACCATGGTCGTCTGCCCTGCCGGTCTCACCCTCAAGTGGCGCGACGAGATGGCCGAGAAGTTCGGCCTGGAGTTCACCATCGTCGACTCCGAGCACTGCGCCCGCCTGCGCCGCACCCACGGCACCGCCGCCAACCCGTTCCGCGTCCACCCGCTGACCATCGTCTCCCTGCCCTGGCTGCGCGGCCAAAAGGCCCAGCGTCTCCTCGACGAGGTCATCGGCACCCCGGAGCAGAGCCCCGACGGCGAGCACAAGCGCTTCTTCGACCTGCTCGTCCTCGACGAGGCGCACCACGTCGCGCCGGCCGCGCCCAAGCAGGTGTACGCGGTGGACTCCCAGCAGACGAAGCTGATCCGGCGCCTCGTCCCGCACTTCGAGCACCGGCTCTTCCTCTCCGCCACCCCGCACAACGGCTATCCCGAGTCGTACACGGCGCTCCTCGAACTCATCGACGACCAGCGCTTCGCACGCGGCGTCGATCCGGACAAGGAAGCTCTCAAGGACACCGTCGTACGACGCCTGAAGTCGACGGTCACCAACGCCGACGGCACGCCCCGCTTCCGCATGCGCAAGACCCTGGAACTCTCCGTCGACTACACCCGGCAGGAACGTGAGATCCACCAGCTGCTCGGATCCTTCGCCGAGTTGCGGCGCAGGAAGCTGACTCCGAAGGCCCGGGGCGGCCGCCGCGCCGCCGACCTGGTGACCCTGCTGTTGAAGAAGCGGCTGTTCTCCTCCCCGGCGGCCTTCCTCCACACCGTCCAGGTCTACCTCTCCCACCTGGAGGACAGCGGCCCCGCGCACGGCCGTACGGCAGCCGCGGAAGTCCCCGAGTGGCTGGAGGAGTTCGCCGACCTCGTCGCCGATCTCGACGACACGGGCCTGGTCGACGCAGAGGACGACGCCCTGACCCGCTCCACCTCGCTCACCCCGGCGGAGGACGGCCAGGAACTCGATCTGCTCCAGGAAATGGAGCGCTGGGCCCTCACCCACGAGGCCGCGCCCGACTCCAAGGCCGAGGCGCTGATCGCCCAACTCAAGGCCGTCTGCCGACCCGACGGCAAGAAGTGGACCAACGAACGGGTCGTGGTCTTCACCGAGTACCGCGACACGCAGAAGTGGCTCCACGACCTCCTCCAGCAGGAGGAACTCACCGACGGAGGCCGCGTCGAGCGCCTGCACGGCGGCCTGTCCGCCGAGGAGCGCGAGCGCATCCGCCTCGGCTTCCAGACCGAGCCGTCCCGCGCGGAGGGCAGGGTCCGCATCCTCCTGGCCACCGACGCCGCCGGCGAGGGCATCGACCTCCAGAACCACTGCCACCGCTTGATCAACTACGACATCCCCTTCAACCCCAACAAGCTCGAACAGCGCATCGGCCGCATCGACCGCTGGGGCCAGAAGTACGACCCGGAGATCACCCACTTCATCGGCTCCGGCTGGCAGCAGGCGCAGGCCGGCTCGTACGAGGCCGATCTGGAGTTCCTCTCCCGGGTCGCCAAGAAGGTCGCCCGCATGGAGCACGACCTCGGCTCCGTCAACGCCGTCCTCGCCGACGCCGTACAGCGCCGGATGACCGGTGACACCACACCGGTCGACATCGAGAACGCAAGGCCCAAGCCGATCAAGGGCCGCCGCACGGGCGGCGAGGTCGCGCCCGAGCAGAACGTCACGGCTCAGACCAAGCGGCTCGCCGACCAGTACGACGAGACGGTGAGCGCGCTCGGCCTCACCCCGGGCAACGTCAAGCGCGTCGTGGACACCGCGCTGGCGCTGGACAACCAGCCACCCCTGCTGCCGTCCCCGCTGCGAGCGGAGGACTTCGAGCCGGGCGACCTCTTCGACGTACAGCCCCTGTCCGGCAGCTGGGAGCGGGCCACC
Source organism: Streptomyces sp. NPDC048269 (assembly GCF_040652395.1). NCBI lineage: Bacteria > Bacillati > Actinomycetota > Actinomycetes > Kitasatosporales > Streptomycetaceae > Streptomyces > Streptomyces sp. NPDC048269. Next base: position 49,434 of record NZ_JBEZLW010000041.1, on the reverse strand, counting down.
CGCGGCCTCGCGCACAAGCTCCGCGAGGGCGAGCAGCGCCCGCTCACCTTCTCCCCGGCGGTGGCCGCCCAGGGCAGGGACGACGTGGTCCTCGCCCACCTCAAGCACCCGCTCGTGGCGCTCTCCACCCGCCTGCTGACCGCGGCCGTGTGGAACGCGGACTCGATCGGCCTGCACCGCGTCACCGCCGTCGTGTCCGACGACCCGGCCGTGACGACGACCCTCGTCTCCGCCCACGCGCGGTACGTCCTCGTCGGCGCGGACGGCACCCGTCTGCACGAGGAAGTGCTGTACGCGGGCGGCTGGTTCGGCGACACCGGCCGCTTCCGCCGCTGGGAGTCGGTGAACGAGCAGGGCAGGGTCCTCGCCCGCGCGCTCACCGACGGCGTCGAGGCGGCCCCGCACCTCCGCAAGGAACTCACCGATGCCTGGCCGAAACTCCGCGATCCCCTCTACAAGTCCCTGGAGGCCCGCGCCGGCGAACTCGGCCGCCAGCTGGAGAGCAGGCTCGCCGACCGCCGGGCGGAGGAGGAACGCCGTATCACCGCGACCCTCGACCGCTTCGAGGCCACCCTGCGCACCAAGCTCAAGCAGGAGGGCGACGGCGAGGGCGAACAGCTCGCGCTGCTGTCCACCCACGAGCTGACCGGCCACGAGCGCCGCCAGTTCGAGGACGACCGCCGCCGCTGGCAGGAACGCCTCGAAGGCCTGGCCGCCGAACGCGAACGCGAACTCGCCGCCATCGCCGCCCGCTACCGCGAGCCCCGCTCCCACCTCTTCCCCGCCGCCGTCGTCTTCGTGATCCCCGCAAAGGAAGCCCGCCGATGAGCCCCCGCCGCCCCGTGAGCTCCGGAGTAGCCGCCGCCAAGGCCCAGGCCCTGGACGGCCGCCGGCAGCACCAGGAGTGGCTCGACCTCACCGAGGTCTCGGGCCCCTTCCTCACCATGCCCGTCCTGCTGAGGGCCTGGCCCCAGCTGGACGTCCTGGAGAAGGACGAGCGCGCCCGGCTGCGCGCACGCCACGCCGACTGGCAGACCGACACGACGGCGGGCCGCGAGGAGTGGATGGCCTACGTGCTCGGTCGCCTGCTGGGCTGGGACGACGCGCTGGCGTTCCGCCAGGGCGACTCCGAGCACTACGGCCTCGACCGCCTCACCCTGCGCGTCGCGGAGCACAACACCGAGGTGCGCCCCGACTTCGCGCTGGTCGAACCGGGTACGGACCTCGCGGTCGAACCGGACGTCGAGGCCGCCGCCAAGCGGGTACGCCTGCTCGGCATGACGGTCCCGGCGGGCACGGCGCCCACGGCCCGCGCCGGAGGGGGCGGCGACTGGTCCGCGGCACCCGCCGACCGCCTGGCCCGCCTCCTGCGCCACCACGGCGTACCGCTCGGCCTGGTCAGCGACGGTCGCTGGTGGTGCCTGGTCTGGGCCCCGCTCGGCGGCGTCACGACGACGGCCGTCTTCGACTCCATCGGCTGGAACGAGCGGGCAGAGCGCAACGTCGTCCGCGCGTTCGTGTCCCTGCTGTGCCGCCGCCGCTTCTTCGAGTACGAAGAAGCCGAGACGCTGGTGGGCCTGCTCAAGGCGAGCCTCGCGGCGGGTGAGGACGTCACAGAGGCGCTGGGCGTCCAGGTCCGCCAGGCGGTCGAACTCCTCGTGGACGCCATAGGGCGCGCGGACGTGCGGGCGGTCGAGCACGGGGCACCGGGCCTCCACGCGTCGGGCGTCAGCGCGGGCGAGGTCTACCGCGGCGCGGTGGCGGTCATGATGCGCATCGTCTTCCTGCTGTTCGCGGAGGAGCGCGGCCTGCTCCCGGCGGACAACGAGGTGTACGCCCGCTCCTACTCCGCCCGCTTCCTGCGCGACGAGCTGAAGGCGCGGGCGGACGAGGAGGGCGAGACGTCGCTGGAGCACACGACCTCCGCGTGGCACCGTCTGATCGCCCTCTTCCACGCCGTGCACGGCGGAGTGGACCACCCCGGTTCCGGCTTCCACCTGCCCGCGTACGACGGCTCGATCTTCGACCCGGACACGTACCCGTGGCTGGAGCGCACCACCCCGCTCCTCCCGATCGACGACCGCGCGGTGCTCCACATCCTCCAGGCCGTACAGGAAGTCCGCGTCGGCAAGGGCAAGGACCGGGAAGTCCGTACGCTCAGCTTCCGTGCCCTGCACGTCGAGCAGATCGGCTATGTGTACGAGGGCCTGCTGTCGTACGACGGACGCAGGGCCACCGAGCACATGGTGGGGCTGATCGGACCCGAGGGCCTGGAACACGAGGTCACCCTGCGGGAGCTGGAAGCGCTGGCGGCGAAGGCCGGCGGTTCCGTGAAGACGCTCGCCGCGTCCATCCACGAGAAGTGGAAGGACCCCAAGCCCCCGGCGACGGTGGGCCAGCTGGAGAAGAAGCTCGCTCCGCTCGGAGCGGAGGAGTCGGCGGAGGCCCGTCGCCGCCTGAACGCGGTGACGAAGGACCCGGCGCTGACGGAGCGGCTCCTGCCGTTCGTCGGCATCCTGCGGGACGATCTGCGGGGTCTGCCGACGGTCATCCCGAACGGCGCGCTGTACGTCACGGAGTCCTCCCTGAGGAAGAACACGGGCACGCACTACACGCCCCGCTTCCTGGCGGAGGAGGTCGTGCTGCACGCGCTGGAGCCGCTGGTGTACGAACCGGGCCCGCTCCAGACGGCGGACACGGGGGAGTGGCGCCTGAAGCCGGCGGAGCAGATCCTCGACCTGAAGGTCGCGGACATTGCGATGGGCTCGGCGGCGTTCCTGGTGGCGGCCTGCCGCTACCTGGCGGACCGTCTGATCGAGGCGTGGGAATCCGAGGGCCGAGCGGACGCGATGGCGTACCGGGCGGGCCGGGCCGTGGACGCGGTGACGGCGGCGGACGCGGAGCAGGACCCGGTGGTGGTCGAGGCGCGCCGCCAGATCATCGAGCACTGCCTGTACGGGGTGGACATCAATCCGATGGCCGTGGAGATGGCCAAGCTGTCGCTCTGGTTGGTCTCGATGGACCCGGGGCGGCCGTTCACCTTCCTGGACGACCGGCTGGTGGCGGGCGACTCGCTGCTCGGCGTGCACAACATGGAGCAGATCCAGTCCGTCCACATGAAGCCGGGGCATCAGACCGACATCCTGGCCGAGCAGGCCCGGCAGATGGTGGACCAGCTCACGCTGGAGCGGTTGGCGATCACGGCCATCAAGGGTGTGGACCTGCCGGCGCTTCAGGAGAAGCGGGAGCGGCTGGAGGAGGTCAACCGGCACTCGCGGCGGCTGCGGCTGGTGGGCGACCTGCTCGCCGGGGCGGCACTGGCCACGTGTGCCTCGGGGCGGGTGCCTTGGTATGAGCAGGAGGGCGGGGAGCGGGTCCGAGACCTGTTCCCTCAGGCTGCGTGGATCGTGCAGCGGATCATGGAGGACGGGGTCGATGACGACTCCGAGGTGGTGCGGGAGGCTCGGGCTACGGCGGAGGAGTGGCTAGGGGCGGAGCTGCCGGAGGGGGCGTTGGAGCGGCGGCCGGTGCATTGGCCGTTGGTGTTTCCGGAGGTCTTTACCAAGCGGCGCGGGTTCGACGCGATCGTAGGGAACCCGCCATTTCTGGCAGGGTCTGACATCAGTGGCGCCAATGGAAGCGCTTATCGGGAATGCCTCGTTCAGTATATTGCTGGTGGGGTTACCGGGAATAGTGACCTTGTTGGCTACTTCACGCTTCGCTGTCATGACTTGCTGAACCCCAATGGGCAATTTGGGGTAATTGCAACCAATACGCTTAGTCAAGGTCGTACGCGCTTGGTGAGCCTTGATCAAATTGTCAACCGCGGGGCTACCATCCGTCGGTCCATCAAGAGTATGAAATGGGCGACCAAGTCAGCGGCAGTTGAGAACTGTGTGGTATGGATGTCGTGCGCTGGCCTAGGCGAGGGCGCTGCCCTGGTGGCCGACGGGAAGCGGGTGTCCAAAATTTCTCCGTCATTGGATGCTGAGGGAAGAGTTGCGGGTAATCCATTTCCTTTGATGCGAGGTGGCAGGCTTTCCTATTACGGTACGTATATTCACAGTATGGGTTTTACTCTGAGCTACGAGATGGCGCAATCCATGGTGGATGCTGACCCCCGTGATGCGCGAGTAGTATTCCCATATCTGGGCGGCGAGCTGAATCAGCGACCGTCTCTTGACGCGGATCGTTGGGTGATCAACTTCAAGGATTGGGCTGAGGAGAAGGCGGCGGGCTACGCAACTCCCTTCGCGCATGTGGTTCACAATGTAAAACCTTCGCGCGTGAATCACTCAGACAAGAGGCTGCGAACGTTCTGGTGGCAGTACAAGCGGCCTACACTCGATCTCTACCGTGCGATTTCCCGTTTTGAAACTGTAATGGCGGTGGTTCGGCATAGTGAAACCTTGGCCCCTGTACGTGTTTCGGCTCGGCAAGTATTTAGTGATGCCGTAGTCGTCATCGCGCAGGATGATGAAGCGTTGTTTGCGCTCCTGTGTAGTTCCGTCCACTACTGGTGGGCGATTAAGCATGGATCTACCATTAAGGGAGATCCCCGGTATAACTCCTCTGATGTTTTCGACACCTTCCCTAGGCCGATGTTGTCGGCGGATCTAAGGTCTTTGGGTGTCGAGTTTGATCGAGAAGTGAAGCGGGCGCTACTGTCGAGGGGGGTAGGTCTAACGAGCCTTTATCACCTCATTGGTGATTCTACTTTCGATGCCCCTGATGTCTCAAACCTCAGGAGTTTGCTGAAGGAAATTGATGAGTGTGTCCTGCGGCTTTATGGGTGGGAAGATTTGATTGCCGCTGGCTTGGGCCACGCCTGTCATCCAGGAAGACACGGTGCCCGCTTCACATTCTCTCCTGGGGTGCGGGAGGAAGTGCTGAGTAGACTTCTGGAAACGAACCATCAGGTATACGTCGATGAAGTACATCTCGGGCTGCATAAGGAGCCGGAAAGTAGGATGAGGGAGAAGCACCCCGACCTGCCCCCGCCGTCGCCCGAGGCTGTCCGGAAGCGCAAGGAGCAGCTTGCCGCGCGAGGTGGGTCGGATTTCGGTGAGGCTGAGGGCGCCCTGTTCTGAGCCGTCGGCATGACAACGGGCTCGCTCCCGTCACCTCCAGTGACGCGAGCGAGCCCGTTGTTCCGCCTCTGAAGCTGTAGTCGGCCCTACACCACCGCGAGCGCCACGAACGCCGCCCACTCGCCCCGGCCGACCCGCAACACCGGCCCGCCACCCGCGGCCTTCGAGTCCCGTACATACACGGCGTCCAAGCCGGCGGCTACCTCCACGCAGTCGCCGCCGTCCGATCCGCTGTAGCTGCTCTTGAACCAGTGCAGCCCGTCCACGTGCTCGGCCATCTGCTCCACGCTCATGTTTCTCCCACCATCCGTTCGATGAGTCGCGCGGACTCCTCGACGTTCAAGGCCTGCGATCGCAGCTTGCCATATCGCATGGCGAAGGCACTGACCTCGGTGGGCTCGCCGGCGACGCACCCCACACCTTGGGACTCGAGGTACCCGAGATGCTTGTGCTCGTGCGTCTCCACCACCACGAACGGACCGTTCTTACCCGGATGGAAGCCCCGCCGGGCGGGCATGACCTGGACATCTACATTCCGCAACGCGCCCACGTACAGCAGCCGTTGCCACTGTGCGCGCATCACCTCCGGGCCACCCACCGGATCGCGCAACGCCTCCTCACTGATGATGAAGGACAACTCGGCGAGCGGCACCCGCGTGAGCAGCTTCTGCCGACTCAGCCGCGCCTCAGTGCGCTGGTCGGTGATCTCCTCGCTGAGCGGAGGGCAGTGCCCGGCGAAAACTGCCCGCGCATACTCCTCCGTCTGCAACAGCCCCGGCACCAGCAGCGGATCGTACGAGAACCGGCTCACCACCTCCGCCTCGATCAACGCGAAGTTACGGAAGAACCGAGGCAACTTCGCCCGATCCACCTCCCCCTGAAGCGCCTGCAGAACCCCGCCCGCCTCCAGCACCCGCTCCGCCGCCGCCGTGAACGCCGCCTTCGCCGGCCGGCGCCCCTGCTCCACAGAGGCGACCTGCTCCAGCGAGTAGCCGATGGCTTCCCCCAGCTGCTGCTGGTTCAGCCCGGCCCGCTTCCGCAGGTACTGCAACAGCACCCCGTAGGCCGACCACACGCCCGGCACATCGGGGCCCTCTTCCTTGGTCTTTGCGCCCCGCCCCGCCGCTGTGTCCCGTACGTCCCCTACCGTCCTCACGGTCCCACGCCCTTCCCATCCCGCTCCGCGCCCCGCTCACGGCCGCCCTCGCCACCGGTTCATGTCCAACGCGACGCGTGGGAAACGGGACACGTCCCGGACCCGTCCAACGCCCGTACAAGCCCCGTACAACAAGCCCAGAGCCGACTGCCCGCTCCATACGACGAGGACGACGTACGGCCGTCATACCTGGTCAGTGGGCCAGGAGCCCACCACGCTGACACCGTGACCGACCATCACCGCACCGACGAGGCCGAGCCGCCTCCCGCTCCCGCCCGCCACCTGACCGTCCGCTTCAGCAGCACCCCACGTCGCGCCCACCTCGCCCGCCATCTCGCCGTGCAGCAGTTCACCGAGTGGACCGATCTCCCGTACGACTCCGAACCAGCCCGCGCCGTCGCCCTCGTCACGGCCGAGCTGGCGTCCAACGCGGTCCGCCACGGCCGGCTCCCCGGTCGAGACTTCCGGTTGGGGCTGTTCCTCCTGCCCGACCGCTTCCGCGTCGAGGTGACGGACACCCGCCCCGAACGCCTGCCACCGCCAGCGACGCCACCGCCCGCCGATGAGACCTCGGGCCGCGGACTGCTCCTCGTCCAGGCGTACGCAGACCAGTGGGGATGCACGGTTCGCGACGCGTACACGAAGACCGTCTGGGCGGAAGTGCAGCTCCGCACTGCGGGCTAGCGATCCGCGTAGTGCTCCGCCAGCCTCTCCATCTCCCGGGTCCAGAGCATCATGTCGTCGCCCGGCCGCCTGTACGGTGCACGCCGGGCCAGCTTGAAGAAGCCGCCGGACGGCCAGCCGCTGCCCTTCAGCACCACGAGCGCCGACAGCAGGGGCAGGGATCCGTCCGGGCTTTCCCGGACCGAGGCGTCCTCCAGGAGGTAGGGCATGGGGCCTTCGTGGGCCGGGACGTGATGTCCCAGCCGTGCCAGTTCGATGCTCAGATCACCGTACGGAATGGGCGTTGCGCCCTGGCGTGCCCGCGCCCGCAGGATCTCGACCACGGCGTCCAGAGCCTGTTCGTACTCCAGCGTGCCCTTCTGCATGTGCCCTCCCGACCTCGGATTCCGGCGACGGTCGCAACCTATGCCACCGGCGGGGCAGCCGCTGTTCAAATACCCGAACAGGACGCCCGCCCCTTGTGAACTGAGTACATGGGTCACATACTGAGGGCGACAACCGTCGCCCGCCTTCTCGGCGGGCAGGTGTGGGGGGCCGGGGGGAATACGCCGGGAGACGGCGTCGACTTCCGCCTGTGCGCGCCCAGGCGGTAGAAGGGGGCCCGGGCGCACTTCCCTTGCGCCGGCGTTAGGCCGGCATCCGGGCCGGCACCTCGACCTCCCGTCATGGGAAGCCTCGGCCCCTGCCCGGGGATCGCCGCGCGCAACCCGTCTACCACGACGCGACAAGCCACTTCAGGAGCGGGCGATGGACAACGAGATTCAGCTGATCAGTGACGGTGACGGACTGGCGGTCATCGGGAGTGCGGCGGACGTCGACCGCTTCCTCATCTCGGAGGGACTGTCGTCGAAGGACCTCGGACTGCAAAGGCTCAAGTCCGCGTTCGGTGCGGGGGCCGCAGTCGCGCAGGCCGGTTCGGACATGGCCGCCGAGTCCGGTCGCTGGGTGAAGCTGACTCCGAAATCGGCACAGCTCGTCAAGAAGTACGGGCTGAGGGAAAGTTCGAAGACCGGTCTCAGCACGGGTGTGGTGAAGGGGCAGAAGGGCCAGATCAGGGGATTCGTGGAGTTCGCGAGGAAGCCCCGGTCGCTTCTGTCCAACCCGGCGGTTCTCGCCAATGCCGCGAAGCTCATGTCGCAGGTTGCGATGCAACAGACCATGGACGAGATCACCGACTATCTCGCCACGATCGACGAGAAGGTCGACGACGTGTTGCGCGCCCAGAAGGACGTCGTGTTGGCCCGCATGATCGGAGAGGGCTTCGTCATCGACGAGACCATGACCATCCGAGAGAAGAGGGGCAGGGTCGATGAGGTCATGTGGTCGAAGGTGCAGGGCGCGCCGGCCACGATCGCGGAAACCCAGGTGTACGCATTGCGTCAACTAGACGCAATCGCGGAGAAGATGGAACGCAAGACCAAGATCGGTGATCTCGCCGCGACGGCCAAGGAAGCCGAGCCGGCGGTTCGGGAGTGGCTCGCCGTTCTGGCTCGCTGCTTCCAACTGCAGGACGCGATCGCCGTGCTCGAGCTCGACCGGGTGCTGGACGCGTCTCCCGAGGAGCTGGACGGGCACCGCCTCGGGCTGAAGGCTGCCCGGCAGGACCGGCTGGAACTCATCTCACGGAGCACCGAGCGCCTGGTGGCCCGGATGAATGCTGTTGCCGGCACGGCCAATGCGAAGGTGCTGCTGCACCCGTCCAAGTCCCCCGCTGTGGTTCAGTCGAGCAATCAGGTCGCGTCCGGCGTCCACGACTTCCACGGGCGGCTCGGGCTGGATGCCGGCCGCGGATCATCGGAGGCGCGACGATGGGTGGATGCGGCCGCGGAGGTGAGGGACAAGGCGCTCGAGACAGGAGTGAAGGGCGTCGATGCCGCCAAAAGTCTCGGCAGCGAGACCCTCGACCGGGCCGGCTCGGTGAAGGACAAACTCTCCAGCGGGATCGCCGAGCGGGTGCGCCGCCGGCGGGGAGACGAGGAGGAACGGGGCGAGCAGGCCGAGTGAGCGCCGGCCGTCAGCCACGTGCGCATCCCGAGTGACTCGCTGTAGGTGCCCGCCCGCTGCCCGGGGTAGGCGACGCTCCAGCGGAGGATAGGCCAAAGTGAGCGTTCCCGCGTGGTTCTGGCCGTCGTCATCGGCGCCCACACGACGCGGGCCATACTGGGGGCATGCTCGTTACCAGCGGCCAACTCACGCCGCCCCAACAACAACTGTTGCAGGAGCTGGAGCTGTGCGACCTCCCGGCTCCTGAAAGGGCACCGGAGTCCTACCTGGCCCGCGGCCTTGACACGGACGAGATCAGGGATGCCCTGCCCGCCCTGTTGTGGGCCGGACTGGTCGAGCGGCGGGGTGGCGACCTCGGGATCCTCGCCCTCACCCCGCTCGGAGCGGCGGCCCTGCGCGCGGCGGAGTGCGACGAGCTGACGGCTCGCCTGAGCGCGGTGGCGTCCTTCGCCGACACCGTATCCGCGGGCGCGGCCCCCCGCACCGCCGGGCTCGCCCTGCGGCGGCTCGCGGAGGGGACGTGGACTCTGGAGCAGGCGAAGTCCTTCGTCCGCACGGGTGAGACGGGCGCCGACCGCTCATGACCCGTCCGGTTGGCCGAAGTCCAGGACGACGCGGCGACGCGCGCGAGTCACCCCTGGCTGTGGCGGGAGCACGCCCGCCGAGGTGAGGTCGGTGACGGTGATGACCGGCGAACCCACGATCTTCGCGGTGAGCGCCTCCTGCGCGGGTGCGAGGTCGACCAACCGCCGCAGGAGCGACAGCAGGTCGATCAGCTCCTCCGTCCATTCCCTCGGCCAGGACGTGACGTGGATGTCGTCGAGCGGGCTGGTCTTCCGGCTGGTGGGCGAGGCCTTCCGGTAACCGAACCACTTCTTGACGACGTTCATGCCGCCGACTTCGTAGTTCCAGACTTCGCGCGGGACACCTGTGAAGGCTCCCGGCCCCACGCGCAGGGTGCCGGTCTCCGCGTCGTAGGCCAGCGTGTCGGGCACGGTCGTGCCGATCCCGGTCTCGTACCGCACCTGCCGTGGGTCTCCCGCCGGGAAGGTGATGCCCTCCTGGCCTGACTCCTGCCCGGCGGGAGGGGCGCCGACGTCGCCGTAGGTCGCCGCCCACAGGAATTCGCGGCCGACCCGGACCGCTTCGGCCCACAGCACCGGGTCGCGGGTGAGGGGCAACCGGACACCAGGGGTGAGCAGTTCCTCGGCGAAGTGCTCCGTGAAGGCGCTGTGTCCGGCGACGGCCACGGCGTAGGCGGCGAGGTCGTGCACGGTCAGGTCGTCCGTGCCGAGGGTGCCGGCCAGGTACCGGAGCAGCCCGCCGGGCACGTTGGCGCTGCCGTCGGGATGGAGCACGGGGTGCACCCTTCCGCCTCGGCCGTTGAAGTGATGGGTGTCCGGTAACAGCGCGGTCGCCACCAGCGCGGGACCGCTGCTTATCTCGTGGCTGCTCTGCTGATTGAGGAACACCTGCCCCAGCTGCAGGGACTCCCACAGGTCGGGCCGAGGCCGGTCGATGACGCGATGGTCTGCGACGAGCCACTGGCGGTCGAAACTCCGGAGCCCGATTCGTAGAAGCCGCGGACTGGTCTGAAGCTCATCGAGCAGGGGCCGGTCGGGATGCGGAAACCCTGGCAGGCTAGCCAGCCGCGAATTGTGACTGCGGCTATCAGTCTCCTTGAACAGGAGCGCCTTGGCCTCCGGGTCCGTCTCACCGATGAGACGAGCCCACCGACGTTCAAGAACCTCCACTGCAGGAGAGCTCACCCAGGACCTGTTCGACGTGATGCCAAGGCTTCCCCACGGGAACACCTCATCCAGCGCCGGATAGTCGTCCCACCCCGACAAGGTGGCCGGAGTGAACGGCCGCACCCCCTGCGCATGAGCGTCCCGCCAGCCCCCGTCATCCAGACTCACCCCCCGGAGCTGAGCGAACTTGTCCGCCCGCCTGCCCTGCAGAGCCCGGTAGTGGACGCGCGCCGGCCGCCCGGGATCGTGATCCGCCCGCCGTACGAACACGCAGATCGACAACGGTTGGGCGACATGCGGGAACACGCGGGTGGCTGCCTCCGACCGCTGCCCCTCCGGCGACAGGTTGATGACCCACCCCTCGTCGCACGTCCTGCGCAGATAGTCGCGCATGCCCCGCCCGGCGGGACCGGTGGCGAACGCCGACGGGGTGATGAAACAGACGACGCCGTGCCGGTCCTCCGCATGGGCGTCGAAGACCTTCCACGTGGCCCAGCGCCAGAAGTAGACGTACAGGTTCTTCAGCGCGTGCTCGTAGCGGCCGTTGCCCGGAAACCGGAAGTCGTCCAGAGGAGCACGGCCCTGGCCTTTCACCCGCTTTTCGATCCAACCGCCGCGGTTCTCCGCCTTGTCGTCGTACGGCGGATTGGAGATGACCACGGTGACGGGGATGTTGGCCTTGACGTGGTTGGCTCGGGCGCGCGACACGGAGAGGGCCGCGTACGTCGAGGCGAGCTGTTCCTCCTGGACGTAGGGGTCGTCGAGCGTGTCCGTGACGTGGAGGTTGAGGCCCCCCGGCGGGAGTGGGGCGCCGTGCTTCTTGAGCAGGTCGGCCGCCCGGAGTTCGGCGACGGCGAACGGGCCCATCTGGAGCTCGAAGCCGTACAGCCGCCGGGCGAGCCGGCCGATCGCATCGGGTGCCATGGCGTCGCCGTGCCGCTCGGCCGCCTGCCGTGCCACCCGCTCGATGACGGTGTGCAGGTAAGTGCCGGTGCCCATCGCCGGGTCGACGATGTGCACGCTCTCGTCGCCGTAGCCGCGCGTCTTGCCCAGGCGGGTGCGCAGTACCTCTTCGGCGATCCGGACCATCTCCTCGACGACCTGGTGCGGCGTGTAGTACGAGCCGCTGCGCTGGCGGAGGCTGTCGTCGTAGACGGAGAGGAACGACTCGTAGAGGTGGAGGTAGGCATCCCGGTTGCCCTGCCGGATGGTCTCCCAGTCGACGGCCGCGACGGTACGGGCGAGGAGGTTCAAGGTCACTTCGAACCGCTCGTTGACGTTGTCGGTGAGCAGCTGGAGGGCTTTGCCCATCAGGGCGTGGCCCGCGTTGAGGCGTCGGCCGATCTCGTGGAAGCTCGTATGGGTGACCGGGATGTGCTCGGTACGGGCGAGAAGCAGCGCGAAGGTGACCGTCTGGGCGTAGCCGTCGGCGAAGGTCGCGTCGTCCGCGGTGGGGAAGAGGAGCCGGCGCCAGTCGCTCCTGAGGCCGGTGAACGGGCGGTCGTCGGCGGCATCGGCCGCGTTCAGGCCGGCCTCGGCCCGTAATTGTTCCCGTACGGCCTCGCGCAGCAGGCGGCACAGCGGAGCGATGTGCTGGACGAGTACGGAAACGCGACGGATCTCCGGCGGTTCCCAGCACAGCACGGCCTGCACCAGTGCGTCGAACGCGGCGAGGTCGCCGGCTGTCAGTTTCTCCCCGGCACTCTTCAAGGTGCCCGACAGCACGACCTCCTGACCGACCTGGGTGCCGTACTGGAACACCCGCCAGTGGGTGCCGTTGGTGTAGAGCAGGTTGGGGAGGTCGCGCAGACGTTCCCACTGCCTCTTGTCATGACCGGTGAAGGAGTCGGGATCGATGCTCTTTCCGGGCCGCTTGACCTCGATGTAGCCGATCACGTCCCGGTTGACGCGCACGGCATAGTCGGGTCGTACCCCCAGGTGCGGGATACGGGTCTCCGGGTGCCAGCCGATCTCGGGGCGGGCATGGTGCGCGGCGATCGTGCGGAACAGCTGCTCAAGGGGGCTGCGGATGGCCGCCTCGCGGTCACCTGGGCCGGCAAGGTTCCGTTGGCATTCGGCGCCGAAGACGGAAACGGCCCCCTGGAGCCACTGAAGACGTGCGTCAGCCATGGATCGTCCCCCCATCCCTGGCCCCGCACCAGATACGGGACCAGCCCCTCCTGTGAAGTATGGGACAGCAACGTCCTTCATGGGCAGGGGTGTGCAGGGTTGGGCGGAGGGTGGTGGTGTGCGCCCCACCGGTGGGTCTGTCGGCCGAAGCCGACGGAGCGGGGCACGCGACGACAGCCCGCTGCGAGCAGCGCCGGTCTTCAGTTCCTCCGCGCCAGATCCAGCGCAGCCACCCCGATGAACCAGTCCAGCACTTCGCGGATCTCGTCGCCGTGCTCCGCGAAGACCCTGACCGGGAAGGACGGGCGTAGCTCCAGTTTCGCCTCGGGCAGGTCGACGCCGTCGATCTTGTTCAGGCGGTTCAGGAGTTCCCGGCGCTGCTCCGTGTCGTCGAAGGGGCTGCGAGTCTTCAGGTACTGGAAGACCACCTCCACCGTTCCGCTGACGGGGTAGATCCCCACCGGCCACATCACGTGCGGCCGACGGCTGGTACCGAGGTCCAGCATGGGGAAGCAGCTCGTCTCCTCGTACCGGCCGTACGTGACATGACCACCCTGGCGGCGCCAGAAATCGAGGACCGCCTCGACTCCGGCGTACGCGGCAGGCCAGTTCTCCCGCAACTGCGCGCGGAACCGCTCGGCCGCCGCCGCATCCTCCCCCTCGGGGAGCGGGTCGTGTGCGGCGGGCTGCGTCACCTCTCTGCCGAGCAGGGTGGCCAGCTCGGCGGCGGACAGCCGCTGGGAGGGGTGGGCCCGCCCGAGGGAGTCGAAGCGCACTCCCTCGCTCGCCAGCAGCTCCTGCGGCGGCGGCCGGTCACTGCCGTCCGCCCAGCGGAACGACGGGGAGACCCTGCCCTCGACGGTGAGGACACGGTAGGCGCCGAGCACGCTCGTGTTGGCGCCCAGGTAGGCCCCGACGGGCACCGGGTGGCTGCCGATCAGCTCGGCGACATCGCCGTACGTCGTCCAGGTGCCGCTCGGCATCGCCACCAGAGCGGCCCGCAGCTCTGTCCAGCCCGCCGATTCCTCACCGCTCGGCTTGACCCCACCGATCGGACCGGGCCACAGTTCCACGGCGCGGTCGGCCAGACGGTCGGCACGCTCCAGGATCTGCGCCTTGCCCCAGCGCTGTGCCGAGGCGATCTCGAGGTTCATGCGCAGGGCACTGGAGTCGAGGATCTGCTGCTTTCGCTCGAAGGGATGATTGGAAAGTTTGGCGTTGTCACCGGTCAGCGTCAGGTTTCCGAGCGTGTGCACCAGCAGGTCGTGCAGCTCCTGCGGAGATTGGTCGGGCTCCGTCTCCTCTGCGAGGAGGTCGAACCACGCGGGAGCGGGGCGCTGCGGAAGGACGTGCTCCACACTGAGGGATGCCTTGACGAAGTCCACGGGTTCGGAGGCGCGGTAGCTCTCCTCCAGGCGGCGCAGGATGAAGCTGCGTTGTGGAGGGCGTCCGGACCAGTAGAACGGTTTGGCGCGGACCGCCTCGCGCAGTTCCTCGTCGCTCGGCCAACGCCGTCGCCGACCGGACAGGAAACGCCTCACCGCCTCGGCGGCCGACCGGTCGGTCTCGAGCTCCTTCGGCGCGTCCATGAAGATTCGGTTGAGGCCGCTCGTCGGCGTCTGACAGATCAGGCGTCGCACCAGATAGGACTCTACGTAGCCCAGCGCCCGCGCCGCGTCCTCGGGCGTCGTCCTGCCGACCGCGAGGAGGTCCAGAAGGTGCAGCCCGAGCGGGTAGTGCGTCTGGCCGCCCCAGGAGGCCAGGCGCTCCAGGACCGCGCGGAGGACGGGAGACTGCTCGCGGGCGGGTTCGACGATGCGTAGGAACCGCCTCGCGCGCTCGGCCAGTTGCTCGATCCAGCGCTGCAGCGCCTCCTCGTCGCCGGCCAGCGGCAGGAGGCGTTTTTGCTGCTCGCGGTAGATCTCACTCTGCTTGGTCTTGTGGTGCCCGCGTACCACCAGGTCGAGCCAGACGAGGAGTTCGAGGTTCTTCGGGCCGAGGCTCTGCTGCATGGGCAGCCAGAGTTCCTGGTAGATCCGCTCGCCTCGCTTGGGCAGCAGCATGAACACGTAGTTGCGCAACAGGTCGCTCTGACTGAGCCCGACGCCCGTGTTGTTGATCGACTCGAAGATCCGGTACACGTTGTCGCCCGGCTCGGCGGTGATCTCCACGATGGAGAGCAGGTCCTTGAGCACCGTCTCGACCGTGGCGGCCCACTGCGCGTCGCCCGTCTCGTGGCCCTCGGTGAGCGCACCGCGGAAGAACCGGTAGGCAGCCCCGATGTTGTCGCCTCCGCCGGCGTCCGCCCGGGACTGGACACAGGCGGTGTACGCGATCCGGTCCGCCTGTGTGGGCAGCAATCGATAGTGGTCCGCGCCCTCGTGGAACTCGTTGACCAGTATCTGGCGGTGCACCCGGTCCACCCCGCGCGCGTCACCCGTGTCCTTCAGGTGATCGCGCAGCGCGGTGAACGCCAGCATCAGCGTGGTCAGCCGCTGTTGCCCGTCCACCACCAGCCATCTCTGCACTCCGCCCGCCTGAATCTGGCCGGGTGCGAGCACCACGGAGCCGAGGAAGTGCGGCGCGGCCGGCTCGCCGGCCAGGTGCTGTGCGACGAGTTCCCCGATGTCCTCCCACAGCCGCTGGAGCTGTTCCCTGCCCCAGCTGTACGTGCGCTGGTAGAGCGGCACCTGGAACTGCTTGTCCCCTTGGACGAGCTTCAGGAAGGTGATCTCCTGGGCGCGCATGCGCCTCCTTTTGCTACGGCACCCCTGACGGGTGTACAGGCCCAACCCGTTGACGTCCGATGTCTCTCGCGGACCAGGGACAGTTGTCCGTTTGAATCTATGCTTTTTCAGGCGTCGTTGTCCGCCGGTCCCAAGGACGAACGGTTGGAGATGCGGGGCATCGTCTCGTTGGGGGAGCGGCGCAGCAGTTTGATGGTGCGGCCCTCTACCCACGCGTTCCACGCCTTGAGGTAGTAGAGCAGGTGCTCGCGCGAGTCGTCGCGGCGGCGGAGCGCGTTGCCCAGGGCCAGGTTGAGCATGGTGTTGCGCAGCGTCAGGCGCGGGTCGCCCGGCTCCAGTCGGGCACCGGTCACGACGCCCGCCTCCCAGGAGGACTGGTCGATGTCGGGGCGGGCCTCGCTGGTGACGTACCAGCCGATCGTCGCGGCAGTGACGGTGATACGACAGCCCCGGTTCAGCGCGATGCCGTGGTGCAGGGCGTCGCGGATCCCGGGGTGTTCGCCGAGCAGGTTCAGGAGCTGGTCGTTGCTCGTGACCGACGATCCGCCGCTCCACGCGGAGTTGGGTGCGTTGCGGTACAGGTGCAGTCCGCGGAGGGCTGCCGCCAGGTGGGTCGCGTTGGCCTCACCCGCGAGGGTCAGCGCGTCCCGGCCGGTGCGCTTACGGCCCGTGTCCATCACGGTGAACGCGGTGCGCGGCACGCCATGCGTGACGGTCAGGGGGACGGTGGCACCCGCCTTGACGATGGCGGCCAGGCGATGCTGTCCGTCGATGAGAACGTCGTCCTCGTCGAAGGCGATGCCCTGGTGCGTCAACTGCCATTCCCCGCGCTGGATCTGCCCGGCCAACTGCTGCACCGTGCTCTTGCTGAGCGGCCGGTTGCTGGTGTTGCGGGTGAGCCACTGCGCCGCCAACTGCGGCGATACGTCGACCACTTGCATGTGCATGGCACTTCTACCTTCCTTCGGGGTGACGTCGAGGATAGCTTGCGGTAATCCTGTGAACTAAGTCAACGTGTTTCGCTGGCGGAACATTCCGAGGGTTTTGCAGGCTGGTCGGCGTCGTCGAGGACGCTCGTGGGCGGCGATCGGTGCGGATGCGGTCATGGCGGACTGGACGGCCGGCTTTGCTGATACGCTCGCCATGTGTGCTCAGTTCACACTCAATTCCGCGCGCCGGGGGTCCTCGTGATCGGGCTCGTGGTGGTCGGGGCGGCATGACCGGACGGGCCACCGGATGGCCCTCAGCAGCAGTGGGGTGGGGCGTGTGAGTCAGGATGAGGGCGGCCTGAGCGAGGGTCTGCGACCGGTCGGTTCCGTCTACCGGTACGACGACGACCTGTATGTGCGGGTGGACGACGTCGTGCCCTACGTACTGACGGATGTCGAGGACAGTCACGGGTACCGGCAGGGTGACGATCTGGTGCGCTGCACCGTGTACCTGAGCAACGGCACCGGGCGGCCGCTCGATCTCGACGGCGTCACCCTCCTGGTGCGGGGAGGGCCGTACGGCAAGACGGGCCGTCAGGTGGAGGACTACCGCAGTGACGTGCTCGACGAAGGGCTCAAGGGCACCCTGCGTGCGGGGCGCAGGGCCTCCGCCACGTGGGCCTACAGCATACCGGCCGGCACCGCCGGTGACCTGGACGTCGAGGTCCGCTTCCCGGGGCGTGACCGGGAGAGCGTCACGTTCAGCACGGCGTCGGCCGCCGGCACGGTGGCCGGCGAGCCCCCCGTGCCGATGGCGTACGACCAGTCCGTCCTCTTCGGCGAGCAGCAGCAATCGTTGTTCGCGGAGCCGGACGACGCCCCGCAGACCGTCAACGGTGCCGGGCGCGCGGTCTCGGCCGCAGGAGAGCAGCGAGCGAGCGCACCGGCCGTGCCCGAGGTCGTCCCGCCCCAGCCGACCGGCCCCGGACGTCGAAGCACCCGATCACTGATCCCGGAAGACTCCACCGAGGGTCTCGACGCCGCTCGCGTCCGGCAGGTCTTCCGGTTCCTCGCCGAGGCCGAGGAATCGAAGACACGCCCCGTGCGCACGCTCGACGGGGCGGCCGGCACCGTGTGGTTCGACGAGTTGCCGGACGACGACGGCGTCGAGGTGATGATCGACGGCGTTCTTGCCGGGGACGACCCGGCCTGGCTGACCGTCGCTCGCCCCGAACGTGAGGACGCGCCACACCCGAAGGCTCTGCTCGCGCCCTGGGTGGACGAGACCCGCATCCGTGACTTCAAAGAGCGTCGCGCCCCGCACCTGCGTCGGCGTATCGACCCCCAGTTCCCCGACTGGTCCCGGGGCATCCCCCTCGACAAGACCTACCACGAGCTGGACGAACACCCCCAGCGGGAGCAGATCGAGAAGCTGTACGCCGCCTGGGAACAGGAATGGCTCGCCTGGGCGGAACGGCGGCGCGCGATCGACCCCGTGGTCAGGCTGTACGACCGGCTGCACAAGATGCACGAGGACGCCGCGAACCTCGGTGAGGCGTACGAACTCGTGCTCGGGCTCGGTCGGCTCACCTGGCAGACGACCTCCGGCCAGCGGGTGGAACGGCACCTCATCACGCACCGGGCAGCCATCCGGCTCGATCCGTCCACCGGCACTCTCACCGCCTCTCCCGACCCCACCGGTGCGGGCCTGGAACTCGAAGAAGGCATGCTCGAAGGGGCCCAGCACGTGCCGGGCGCCGTGCGCGAGACGATTGTCGAGGTGCTGGAGGGTGCCTCCGACGTGACCGACCCCGAACATCTCGATGCCGTACACACCGCCCTGCGCAGCTGGATCAACGCCGCCCACAGCGCGGGAAGCTATGCGCCGACCGTTGAGCGCGCCAAGCCCCGCACTCTCGACGTCCCACAGGTGGGACTCGCCCCCGCACTCGTCCTGCGCGAGCGCAGCCGCCGCTCCACCATGGACGCCCTCAAGGCCATCGCCCGGCAGATCGACGCGGGCACGCCGCCCACCGCACTGCTCGGCTACATCGCGGGCCGGGACGGCGCGCTGACCGCGGCGGATCTCGCGGCGGCGGAGGACGACGGAACGCCGCAGGCCGGCGACGAGATGTACTTCGCACTGCCTGCAAACGAGGAGCAGCGGACGATCGCCGAACGCCTGCGCGCCAACCGGCTCGTCGTCGTCCAGGGGCCGCCCGGCACCGGCAAGACGCACACCATCGCCAACCTGGTCACCGACCTGCTCGCACAGGGCAAGCGGGTCCTCATCACCAGCCACACCCCGCGCGCCCTGCGCGTGCTGCGGGACAAGCTGCCGGAGTCCATCCGTGACCTGTGCGTGAGCCGCACCGAGGACGGCGCGGCGGCCCAGCGGGAACTGGAGGCGTCCGTACAGCGGATCCTCGGCGAGTACGCCGGCTATGACGCGAAAGCCTCCGGCAAGGGAATCCGGACGCTCCAGTCCCGCCTCGCCCAAGCCCGCGCCGCCCAGCAGGCCATGCTGCGCGACCTGGCCGCACTGCGCGAACAGGAGACCCACCGCTTCGAGGCGGAGATAGGCGACTACACCGGCACCCTGCTGGAGATCGCCGAGCGTCTCACCGCAGAGGGGGAGCGGTACGACTGGCTGGGCCCGGTCCCGCAGGAACAGCCCGCCCTCAGCGCCGATGAGGCCCTGCGCCTGCTGCACACCACCCGTGCGTACACACCGCACCACCGGGCCCTGGCGGCCGACGTGCCGGGCCCCTCCGAACTGCCGCCCCCCGGGGACTTCGAGGAGGCCGTGCGCATCGTACGGTCGGCCGAGGAAGCACATGCGGCTGCCCGCGAGGACTCGCTGTGCGCGGAGTACGACACGGCCGTGAGGAGCCTGGGTGAGGGTGAACAACACCGGCTGTCCTCCGCGCTGGACGCCTTCTCCACCACCCGGGCCCGCGCCGCGGCTCTCGCCGTCGCAACCGGTGACTGGGCCGCATTGCTCCTGAGTCAGGTGACCGAGGGGCAGGACTGGCAGGCACGCAGCCGGCGCGCCGCCGTCTCCGACACCCTGGCGGCCGTCGACAGCTCGCGCGCCATCCTGGGCACGGCCATGGTCAGCGGGCTGGAGCAGTACGACCCGGCCACGGCGCTCGCCCACGCCACCGCATTGCACGACGGTCTCGGCCAGGGGCAGAAGCTGCGCGGGCCCCTGGGCATGCGCTCGAAGCTGGCGAAGACGGTCGGCGCGTTCGTGGAGAGCGTACGGGTCGACGGACGGGCGCCGGAGGACGTCGCGACGTCGGCAGTCGTCCTCGCCCGCGTCCAGCTGGAACTGCGCCTGGCCCAGGTGGAGTCCGAGTGGGGCACGCCCGTTACCGCCTGGCAGGGGCACGGTCCCCGACTCGCGCGGCTGCGGCAGGACGCGGAGGCACTGGACGCGCTGCTCGCCGTCGCCGCCGCCCGCACGGACGTCCTGACCGCCGCGGCCACCTCCCCCGCACTCGCGGTCGCCGGCTGGCACGACCCGTCCGTGGAGAACGCCGTACGCGTCCTGCTGCGCGCATCGACCACCCTGCGAGCGGCCGAGCAGTCGCGCAAGGTGATCGCGGACACCGAGGAACCCCTGCGTGCCTGGGGTGACCGGTCCGGAGTGTCGCCCGCCGTGGTGCGCGCCCTCGGCGCCGTCCGCGACCGGGACCCCGAGGGCTACCGCTCGTTCAGCGACGAGATGGCCGAGGTACGCGAGGCCGCTCGGCTTCGAGCCGAACAGGACTTGGCCCTCGCTCGTGTCCGTGAGGCGTTCCCGGCTCTTGCCGAGCGGATCTGCGGCACGCACGCAGACACCGCCTGGGACGCCAGGCTGCCTTCGCTCGAAGGGGCTTGGGCCTGGACCGCCTGGCGCGACCGCATGGAGCGGCTGACCGACCCCGACGCCGAGCGGGCACTGCGCCGACGGCTGACGGAGGCCGATGACGAGGCCCGCATCATGCTCGCGCGGCTCGCCTCCGCCCGCGCCTGGCACCGTTGCCTCGGCCTGCTCACCGGCGATCAGTCCCGGGCCCTCAGCGCCTACCAGCAGGCCGCCCGGCGCAGCAAGGGCAAGTACCAGCATCGTTACCGGCGGGACGCACAGGCCGCCCTGCGGAAGGCGCAGACGGCGGTGCCGGCCTGGATCATGCCCCTGCACCAGGTCGCGGAGACCGTACCCATGGACAGGCCGGGCCTGTTCGACGTCGTCATCGTCGACGAGGCCAGCCAGTCCGGCCTGGAGGCCATGCTGCTGAGCTGGCTCGCCGACCGGATGGTGGTCGTCGGCGACAGCAAGCAGGTCAGCCCGTCCAACGTCGGCCTCAAGCAGGACGAGTACTTCCACCTCAGGGACCGTCTGCTCACCGCGCTGGAACCGGACGTCCGCAGCCTGTTCGGCCCCGAGTCCAGCTTCTTCGACCTCACGGAAGCACTCTCGGCGGGCCGCGGCACACTCATGCTCAAGGAGCACTTCCGGTGCATGCCGGAGATCATCTCCTTCTCCAACGACCTTTGCTACAACCGTGATCTCTTGCCCCTGCGGCAGTACGGCGCCGACCGCCTGCCCCCGGTCCGCACGGTGTACGTGGAGACCGGCGAAGCCATCGGTGCCAACACCCGGCTGGCCAACGTCGCCGAGGCAGAGGCCCTCGTCGACGCGATCGTGCGCTGCTGTGCCGACCCCGCGTACGACGGGAAGACGATGGGCGTCATCAGCCTCCGCGCCAGCAAGGGACACCTGACGCTGTTGGAGAACCTGCTGGCCGAGCGCCTCGACTACGAGCAGCGCGAGGAGCGGCGCATCCGGGTCGGTGACGCCGAGGACTTCCAGGGCGACGAGCGGCACATCATGTTCGTCTCGTTCGTCAACTCGGCGACCACGGCCGCCGGAACGGTCCCGGGCGGCTTCAACGGCAAGACCTACGAGCAGCGCATCAACGTGGCGGCCTCACGCGCCCAGGACCAGGTGTGGGTGTTCCACAGCGCGCGGGCCGAACAGTTCCACGAGAACGACCTGCGCCGGCGGTGGCTCGATCACCTCTCCCGTCCCGTGGAGGAGGACGGCATCGCGGTCGAGGGCGAGGTCCTGTCCGACGTCCGGCACGAATCGTTCGACAGTCTGTTCCAGCAGAAGGTGTACCTGGAACTGACGGCGCGGGGCCACCGGGTCCGTCCGGGATACAGGGTCGGCCGTCACACCCTCGACCTCGTCGTGGAGGGCGGATCGCGTCGCCTCGCGGTCGCCTGCGACGGTGACGCCTTCGCCGAGGGTGAAGACGCCTCCACCGCGGCCGCGAGACAGCGGGACCTGGAACGTGTCGACTGGACGTTCGTCCGGATCCGGGGCAGTCGCTTCCACCTCGACCGCGAGCAGTCGCTGGCCCCGCTGTGGGCCGCGCTGGAACGGCTGGGCATCGAACCGGTCGGACGAGAGCCGGAAGACTCCGGTACCGCAGACGATGCCGCGCCCGACGGCACGGAGCCGATCGGCAACGCGACGACCGGCGGTGCGGCAGCGACCGGCGATGACGTACCCGAGGCGGAGCGCCTGGTCGAGACCGGTGACGTTGCCGGGACAGGGGCCGGTGACGGTGCGGTGGTGGGTGACGGCGTGCCCGCCGAGCCGTGGGGCGCACCGAGCCGTGGGGCGGGGCGCCGGGACACGGCGCGAGCACAAGCGCCGACCGCAACGGCGGCGGCTCCGGAGGCGGTGCCCGCGCCCAGAGCCACGGACCCGCGCGCGTCCCTGAGTGGTCCGGCGCGACGGGCGACGCCTACCTCAACGCGGCCGCGCTCCACCGCGGACGGCAGGGTGGCTGCCACACGGGCGGCTGGGGCGGCGGTGCCCGAGCCCGCGCCCGCACCCTCCGCACGGCCGACCGGCACGACCGCGCCGAGTCACCTGCCGGTTCGAGAGATACCCGCCGCCGCGTTCCAGCGGCTGGTTCGCGAAGTGCAGCAATTGCAGGCGGCAGTCGATGCTTCCTACGAGACCCCCGAAGGAGCGGACGCGGCCCAGCTGGTCTTCCTCAGGAAGACCCAGGCCGAGCAGCGCGACCGGCGCACCAAGCGCCTCGCCTTCCTGCGGACCTTCCTCGACGCCGTCAGCGTAGGGCGGGAAGGGGCTGTCCCCGATGTCGTGATCCCCGGCGCGCTGCTCCGCCTGGAGTTCGACGGCCAGGTGGACGAGGCCACGCTGTACACGATCGCCGAACTGCCCACCGAGGAGGCGGACATCGTGTCTCCGTCCTCTCCGCTCGGGCACGCCCTGACCTGGCAGCCGAGAGGACGCGAGATCTCGTACGACGCCTCCCAGGGCAAGATCCGCACGGTCGTCGTGCGGGAGATCCGCGTCTGATCGAGGTAACGGCGCTGTGAGACGAGGGGCCCTGTCCCGCGGACCCGCCTTTCGGTCCGCGGGACAGAGCCCGGCGCGGCTCAGCCGGCGACCGGGTCCAGCATGCGGCTCCGCTCACCGTTCCAGGAGATCGCCAGCGCGTCGCGCGCCCGCGTACAGGCCACGAAGAGCAGACAGTGCTCGGCCAGGAGATCTGAACGGTGCTGCACGGCGTCCTCGTCGGCCGGCGTCACCTGCGGAGCGAACGGCAGCACGCTGGACGTCACGCCGACGACGGCCACACAGCGGAACTCCAGTCCCTTCATGGCGTGCATCGTCGCCACGCGCACACCCGACGCCGTGGGCCCCGGGTCGTCCTTGACCGCGACGGCGGGGATGCCCTCCCGGCGCAGGCGGGCGATGACCGCGTCGACCAGTGTGTTGAACCGGGCGCACACCGCCACTTCCGAGGGCTTCACACCGTCCTGGTCGACCCACGTGCGGATCTGGTCCACCAGAGCGCGCAGTTCGTCGTCCTGGTTTCCATGGCCGCGGGCCACGGGAACGCGGCCGTGCAGCTCGGAGCGGTAGCCGCGCAGCGAGTCCTGGCCGCCCTCGTCCTCGTCGTCCTCACCGAGCCGGCCCACCGGCTGACCGTCCAGGAGGGACGCGGACCAGCGCAGGATCTCCTCCGTGCTCCGGTAGTTGAGGCGCAGCCGGGACGTTCGTCCTCGCACGTTGACGCCCAGGGACCGCAGCGAGACCCGGGAGTCGTAGATGCGCTGATGGGGATCACCCACGAGGAACAGGTCGTCGGCCTGCTCGGCCACACAGGCACGCAGCACCCGCCACTGGGCCGGGTGCAGGTCCTGTGCCTCATCCACCACGACGTGGCGGTAGCGCGGCCCCCGCTCGGTCAGAACCCGGGCGGCCTGGTCGCACACCATGGTGTACGTCGCGCAGTCGCGCGAGGCCAGATCCCCCGTGAACCGTTCCATGACCCGCCACAGCCGGGCCCGTTGCACCCGCCCCACCTGTGTGCCGCGTCCCCTGCGCACACACCTCAGGTACTCCTCGGGCGTCCGCAGACCCTGAGCCAGGACGACGTTGCGGAACTCCTGGGACAGGAAGCGCTCCGACCAGGGCAGGTCCTCGCCCGCGGCGGCGCGGGCCCACGCGCTCTTCTCCGCTGCCGCCGACAGCGGTTTCGGCGAGCTGCCCCTGGATTCCCGGATGACCCGGGCGGCCAGCGAGTCCACCGTCGTGACGTCCACGCGGTCGAGCAGATGCGCGTCGGCGTCGCCGAGCAGGAGGGCCAGGCTGTCCCGCAGGGCGGCTGCCATGGCGTTGGTGAAGGTGGTGAGAAGAATCCGGTCGCCCTCGCGTCCGGTGCGCAGCAGGTGCCGTACCCGGTGCAGGGCGACGACGGTCTTGCCGGTGCCAGGACCGCCGGTCACCTGAGCAGGTCCGTTGAAGACCGGGTGGTAGGCGTACCGGCGCTGTGCCGGATGCAGGAAGACGCGCCAGCGGACGAAGTCCTCGGTGAGGATCCGCTCCAGCTCATCGGGGCCGGTGACCTCCACGATGCGGTTGGGCGTGTTGAGGATCGCCTCGCTGAGCGTGACGGCCGGCCGGTCCTCCGCCGTGCGCACCGTCTGCCCGCGCGGGGCGATCAGCTGCTCCCAGACGTCCTGGGGCGAGCAGTCGGCCGCCAGGTACTCCAGCACCTCGTACTGGTCGGCAGGCATCATGGGAGGCGCCATGACCGTCAGGTCGTCTGCCGTGACGCACACGCGCGCCAGTCGCAGGACCTGCTCGTCGATGCCGAGGTCACGCAGCACGGTGTCGGAGTGGTGCGCGAAGAGCCGGGTCGGGGTCTGGACCGCCTTCGTCTCGAAGTAGGTCTCCATCTGTTCGAGTGCCTCGACGTTGCGCACCTCCAGGCCTCCGGTGGCACCGTTGACCGAATAGGCGCGCTTGCAGGCCCAGTTGATGGCCTCGTCGTGCGGTGCCACTCTGAGCAGGGTGAACAGCTCGCTGCCGTCGTCCGGGGCGAGGAGGACCCCGCGGTAGAACCGGGTGACCCGGATCGTACGGATCCGCGGGTCACGTGCCCCCTCGAGCTTCTCCAGATGCATTCCCTTGCTGGCATGGAGCTGAGGCACGGTCAGGCTTCGGAACATCTGGATCATGCCGTTGACTTCCTTCTGGACAGGTCTCTGCAGGGAGATCAGATCCGCAACGAAGTCGTCGGAGAGGGCGAGGCGGGGCATGGGAGTCCTCGGGTCGCGGGCAGGCGGCAGGCGGACACCAGCCTAGAGACTGACACCAGGCTGAGCGACGGACCCCCCATATTCGTTGTGTGAACTGAGTCAACGGGTCTATATTTCTCGGGCTGCCGCACCACCGGTGCACGTCCCTGCTCCAACGGCCCTGTCCGAAAGGACCCTCGCATGCCGGCCCAGCCCGCCCAGGCCGCAGTTCCGCATCCGCTCGACGAAGTTCCCCAGACGTTCCGTGCCGGGGACTCCTACGCGGTGCGCGACGCACTCGTGCACTACATCCGCCGGGATCTGCTGGGCCCCTGGGACGGCGAGACGGAAACACTTCCGAGCGCCTCCTCCGGTCCCCGTGACCGGTACCTGGTCGGCATGCTCGGTCCACGCCCCCAGGCGGTCACCGCGGACCGGATCGCCCGTGCGGCCGCCCAGGGCGCGGAAGGGGAGTCCGGTGACGAGCAGGAGGGTGACGACAGCGATCTGCAGGACCGGCTGAGTCCCCAGGCCGCCGGCCACATCTGGGCATCGTCCATGGGACTGTCCTTCACCGCGCCGGCCTCCGTCGGCACGCTCAGCGCCACCGTCCGGTGGGGCCGCTACACCCAGTCGGACGAGGCCACCGAGCGGGGTACGACGCGCAGGGTCTGGTCACGCGAGCCGGTCGAGCACCTGGTGGACATCGACGTGACCGACGGGGCCGACCGCACCGTCCGACTCGATGGCGACACCGTCGTCCTCGACGTGCAGGTACGCCGGCACACCGGCCACACGGGCGGCGAGGACCTGCGCATAGTCGAGCTGGCCCTGGTGAACCGGCAGCCGGACAGCGCGGACGCACGCGACGCGCACTGGCTCTTCCAGACCGAGATCGACGTCACCGCCTTCCCCGACGACCAGGCGGCCGTCTTCCTGCCGGTCGACGACCCCCTCGACCCGGCGAGCCACGACCACGCGCCCGAGGACGCCGAGGAGCGGAAACTGCGCCTCCTCTACCGGGACAGCCTCAGCCACACCAAAGGCCGTAACGTCGCCGTTCACGCCCATGTCCGCGACGGAGAGCGCAACGCGCACCGCCTGACCACCGTCTGGCTTCCGGAGTACGACGTCCGGGCGACCACCGCGCCGGCCCTCGAGGACCAGGACCTCCTGGAGGGGCTGGAGCTGGGCATGGACGAACTGGCGGCACTCGCCGTGCCCGGCCGCCGGGCCGAACTCAGCACCGCCCTCGCTCCCTTGGCCGACGGCTACGGCGTGTGGCTGGAGCAGCAGCGCCGCAGTGCCGCCTCACTCCCCGAAGACCTGCGAGAGGCGGCCGAGACCGCGATCGACCAGGCGCTCGAGGTCTGCGACCGCATCACCCTCGGCATCGACCGGCTCGCCGCCGATGAGACGGCCCTGCTGGCCTTCCGGTTCGCCAACCGGGCCATGGCCCTGCAGCGTCGCAATACGGCCATCGCGGCCGCCCGCACCGGCCGCGAGAACGATTCCCGGTCCTACCAGGAGGCCTTTGACGAGGTGCACGGCAAGGGCAAGGCGGCAGCCAGCTGGCGTCCGTTCCAGCTCGCCTTCGTCCTGCTGAACATCGACTCCCTCACCCAGCCCGGGCACCCGCACCGCGGTACGGGCCGTGAAGCTCTCGTCGACCTGCTCTTCTTCCCGACCGGTGGCGGAAAGACCGAGGCATATCTCGGACTCGCCGCCTACACCTTCGCACTGAGGCGCCTCCAAGGCACCCTCGGCTCGGGTTCGGAGGCCCGGAGCGGTGAGGCGGGCGTGGGCGTTCTCATGCGCTACACCCTGCGGCTGCTGACCGCCCAGCAGTTCCAGCGGGCAGCCGCCCTGGTGAGCGCCTGCGAAGTCCTGCGCCGCGAGGAGTTCGCGCGGGACCGGCGCTGGGGGCCCACCCCGTTCCGCATCGGGCTCTGGGTGGGTACCTCCGTCTCACCCAACTGGTTCGACGAGGCCAAGGAACAGATCGCCGAAGCCAAAGAGAACGCCAGCGACAAGCATGCGCGGGTCCTGCAAGTCCTCACCTGCCCCTGGTGCGGCAGTGGGCTGACCGCCCGCTCGAACATGGAGTACGACGAAGGCCGCCGCAGAGTCCTGCTGTACTGTCCTCGCGCCGAAGGGGAGGAGCGCTGCCCCTTCTCCCGTCGCGAAGCGCCCGGCGAGGGCATCCCCGTGCTCACCGTCGACGAAGAGATCTACCGGCTGGCACCCTCGCTGCTGATCGCCACGGTCGACAAGTTCGCCCAGCTCCCGTGGAACGGCTACTCCGGCCTGCTTTTCGGCAGGGTCACCGAACTGTGCCCTCGCCACGGCTACCGCCACGACGACCTGGATGCCAGGACCGGCTGCGGCGGCCGACACAACGCCAGGGGGGACCTGCCCGGCGTCACCGCCCAGCCCGTCACCCGCCTGCGACCTCCGGACCTGATCATCCAGGACGAGCTCCACCTGATCTCCGGAGCCCTGGGCACCACCGTGGGCCTCTTCGAAGCCGCCGTGGACCAGTTGTGCACGTGGCGCTTCACCGACGTTCACGGACGACGTCACGAAGTCGGCCCCAAGATCGTCGCCTCCACCGCGACCACGAAACGGGCTGCCGACCAGGTGCTCGGAGTCTTCGGCCGCAAGGTCGCCGTCTTCCCGCCGCAGGTCCTGGACGTCGGCGACACCTTCTTCTCCCGGCAGGTGGAACTGAGCCGGGAGAATCCCGGCCGCCGCTACCTCGGCGTGTGCGCGCACGGTACCCGCCTCAAGGCCGCCGAGATCCGCGTCGCGGAGATCCTGCTGCTCGCGGCGCAGCAGCTCTTCGACGACTACGGCAGTCCGGCGGACCCGTACATGACCCTCGTCGGCTATTTCAACGCGACCCGTGAACTCGCGGGCATGCGCCGGTACATGGACGACGACATCACCACCCGGGTGCGGTCCAACGGCAGCCGCAAGGGCCAGGACACCCTGTCGGACCGCATCGTGAGCAGAGCAGGGATGCTCAGCATCCAGGAACTGACCTCACGCATCTCCTCGTCGGACATCGGCGCGGCCCTGAAGCGGCTGGAGATCGAGTTCGACCCGGAGCGGGACACCTCGGTCCGCAGGCGAGCCTTCCTGCGCGAGTACGCCGCCGCCAGGAACGACAAGCGCGAACCCCGCGCCTCCATGACACCGTCCGTTCGGCAGGCCGTCGACGTCGTCCTCGCGACCTCGATGCTGCAGGTCGGTGTTGACGTCTCCCGGTTCGGCCTGATGCTCGTCGTGGGCCAGCCCAAGAACACCGCCGAGTACATCCAGGCGTCCTCGCGGGTCGGCCGTGACGCCGCGCGTCCGGGCCTCGTGGTGACCCTCTACAACTGGTCGCGCCCCCGCGACCTCGCCCACTACGAGGACTTCGAGCACTACCACGCGACGTTCTACCGTCAGGTGGAAGCTCTGTCCGTCACCCCGTACACGCGCCGCGCGCTCGACCGCGGTGTCGCCGCCACCTATGTGGCCGCCCTGCGCCACGCAACCTACGAATCCTCCCGCAACCTCGACGCCCACCACGTCGAGCTCGACGGACCACTCGCCCAAGACGTCGAACGGCGGCTGCTCGAACGCGCCGAACGCGTGGGAGGCGACCGGCCCCGCCAGTACCTGAGCGAACGTCTGGACCGGCTCAAGGACGAATGGCGCCGCAAACGTGACGAGAGCAGCTCGGCACTCGGCTACCGCAAGGAGAAACACAAGACGACCGTCGTGAACGGTCTGCTCCGACGGGCGGACGGATCCCGGTGGACCGAGCTGACCGTCGGCATGTCGATGCGCGAAACGGAGAACGAGATCAACCTGCTCCTCCCCGGCGGCGGCGTCTTCCTTGAAGAACCCTCGGGCGACGGTCCGGACTGGACGTTCGGCGCTTCCGGAACCGACTTCGACACCGACCCGGACACGGCGAGCACCGTGGACAGCGACGAGTACGGGCCCGTCACGGCCGGCACGGTCAGGAAGGCACAGCGATGAGCAGTCAGGGCAGCAACCGCAGGGTCGGCGCCGTACGGCCCAGCCACCTCATGTTCACCGCCGGAGTCGGCGCCCTCGTCGACCTGCCCAACTTCTCCGTCCTGATCCGGGGAATCGACTCCTGGAGTCACTCCGGTGTCACCGACTACGACATCGACGAACCCCGACTGCGTGCCGCCGTCAACCGGTCGCTCCAGCGCTACGGACGCGGCCAGGTCGAACAGTTGCGCGCCGCCCCCTGGCTCGAGGGCGCCGATACGGACCCGAAGGGCTGGGCAGCACAAGGGATCGGAGTGCCTGTCACGCCGTTCCCGCAGTGGCTGCGCTGCACCGCGTGCAATGTGCTGGCCGCGATCGACTCGGGCGAGTTCGCCTTCGTCAACGCAAACCCACGGACACCACACGAAGCGAAATTCGTCCACGACTGCAAGCGGAGCAAGCCGCTGGCCGTGGCGGCCCGTTTCACCCTCGTGTGCACCGCCGGCCACCTCGACGAATTCCCGTACACCGCCTACGTACACCGTGGGCAGGCCTGCGGGAAGACACCGCGCCCGAAGCTGCGCATGAAGGACCATGGCGGCAACCAGGCCGCCAACGTCACCATCGAATGCGTCGCCTGCGGCGTGAAGCGCAACATCCGGGAAGCCATGGGCGAACGAGGTCGGCGCAACCTGCCCCGGTGCCGTGGACGGCATCCGCATCTCGGCACCTACGAGACGAACGGCTGCGCCCAGGAGCCGGTCCTGATGGTGGCGGGCGCTTCCAACCAGTGGTTTCCGCTCACCCTCAGTGCCCTGGCACTGCCCAAGGCGCAGGGGGGAGACATCGGCAAGCTCCTGGAGGACCACTGGCCCGACCTCGAACTGCTCGAGGACCGAGGACAGTTCGACTTCATGGCGCGCATGCCCAAATTCGCCTTCCTCAAGGAGTTCGACGCCGACGCAGTGCTCGCGGCGATCACCGCTCGCAAGCAGGGAGCCACCGGCCTCGCCCCCTCCGCCCCCGACGTCCAGGCCGACCTCTTCGGACCGGAATGGGACGCGCTCTCCGGTCCCGTTCCCACGCCCAGCGACGATTTCGCACTGCGGCAGATGCCCGTGCCGGTCCGCCTGACCGAGTTCTTCGCCGACATCAGGCAGGTGGAGCGGCTGCGCGAGGCACGGGCGCTGATCGGGTTCACCCGGCTCGACGCGCCCGACCCCGAATCACCGGAGATCGCCACGCGCGTCGAGCTGTCGCGCGGGATCCGGAACTGGGTACCGGCCAGTGAGGTGCGCGGCGAGGGAATCTTCCTGCGCGTGCGGGACGGTCTGATGGCCGAATGGACCGCTCGTATGGAGAAGTCACCGCAGATGGAGGCGCACAGACAGGCGTACGCACGGTTCCGCACCAACCGGAAATCGGACCGCAAGACCAGTGACTTCGACCCTTACCACGGCTGGCCCGGAGCGCGGTACATCGCCCTGCACACCCTCTCCCATCTGCTGATCCGCACCATCGCCCTCGAGTGCGGCTACAACTCCGCCTCGCTCGCCGAGCGAATCTACGCGGGGGAGGAACAGGATCCGAGGACAGGCATCCTCATCTACACCGCCGTCCCGGACTCCGAGGGCACCTTGGGTGGTCTTGTCTCACTGGCCGAGGAGCGGGAATTCGACCGGATCGTGCGCCGGGCCCTGACCGACGCCCGCCACTGCTCTGCCGACCCGCTGTGCGCGGAGCGCCTCCCGCAGGACCCGGCCGACTTCCTCCACGGAGCCGCCTGTCACGTCTGTCTGTTCGTGTCGGAAACCACGTGCGAACGCGGAAACCGCTTCCTGGACCGTCGATTCCTCGTTCCGCTGACCGGCGATCAGGAGCCGGTGTTGACGCCGGTCGGTCTGCTGCCGTGAGCCGACCCGCGTTCGAAGGCGCAGCAGAGGAGGCCGTCACGGCCCTCGGCCTCTCGCGCAGCAAGGACCTCGCCGGCCTGCTCGCCCAAGGACGTACGAGGGAACGAATACTGACCGAACTGGCGACACCTGGAGTCATCGAGGCCGTCGCAGCACTGCACGACGCCATGGAGTCGGAGTCGGTGCCTGCCTCCGAGGCGGCTGCCTATGTACGCGGCTATGTCGCCGCCCGGCTGCAGGCAAGGGACACGGTCCGGGTCCGCACCGTGTGGAGCGGGCCGTCGACACCGGCCGTACCGGTGCGTGCCACAGCCCAGGTGCTGATCGAGGTCATCAACGAGGCGCAGCACGAACTGCTGGCGATGACGTACGCGGCTCGTCCGTATCCCACCCTGACGAAGGCCCTGACAGACGCTGCGGGCAGGGGCGTGCGGACGCACGTCGTGGTCGAAACGCTGGCCGGCGCAGGCGGCCTGCTCTCGGGCAGGGAGCCGGCCGAAGCGTTCGCCTCGGTGCCCGGCCTGCTGCTGTGGGCGTGGGCACGGGACCCGGCCGATCGGGGCCGCTCACGCCAGCACGCCAAGCTGGCGGTCGCCGACCGTCGCACGCTCTTGCTCGGCAGCGCCAACCTGACCGAATCCGCTGCTCGGCGCAATATCGAGGCGGGTGTACTGGTGACCGGCGGTGAAGCACCGCGGCGCGCGGCAGAGCACATCGTCGAACTGCAGCGCCTCGGCATACTCAGGCCTTTCCCGCCACATCGAGCTCCCGCCTGACCATGGAACCGTGCTCGCGGTCTGACCGAAGACTTCGTAGGGCGGCGCCAGGGTGAGTCCTGAAACACCTGAGGACAGCTGACCGAACATGCGAACGTTGTACGCTGCCGAGAACGCCCTTGACCTGCAATGAGCAGGCAGGGAGCAGACAAACCGGGAGTTTTCCGATGCTTCGTACCATGTTCAAGTCCTAGATCCAGCACCTGAACAACTGTGCAGGTCGGAGTCGTGGTGTCCAGGGCCGGGTCAGCAAGCGCTCAGCATGGGTCCGGATCGCGTCCCGATGATGCTGACTCCAGACGCGACCACGGGCGCCGGGCCCGTGGCCCCCGGCCTTACCGGAATGTTCCCGGCCGTGGCTCGACAGCTCGCTCGTGGCATGGGCACGTCGGAAATCTACGGGATCCCCCGGAATCGCAAGTGAAGTGCCGCGCACTGTCAAAGGGGCCGTCTGTGAGAGCCACCGACACTGCTGGCACGCCGACGACGTCGGCCGCCCCCTCGCCCTGCCTGGCCGGGCCGGGAAGCGCGGGTCCGAGCGACTTTGGCGTGGTGCGGCTGCGGCTGTACCTCGGTGTGTGAGGCGCGTCATTGGGTCAGACGTCGGCATGGTGGTTGGCGAGGTGCAACGCGTTGGCGGCCACGGACAGGGCGGCGCGCAGATCGATGGTCTCCAGCCGCGAAGGACTTGACCCGCGTCCACATCTCCTACACCGTGCCGAACGGTCCCGCCCAAGCTCTGCCCCGGCCCAGGTCCTGACCGGCGGATCGCAGCCGGACAGCCGAGGGTCCCAACCCGTGTGGTTGGCCGCGCCGTTGGCGTAACGATTCGCACTGACCGCCTCTGATCTGATCCGCAGAACAGATGTCAGGAACGGCAGTAGCATGCCTCACAGGAGCCGCGACCGACGGTGGGGGGTACATGTCCGTACAACGGGGAACGGCGTGTGTCGTTTTCGATGTCGAGGGGCTAGGGGACGGACCACCGCCGACTGACTGGGCGGAGGGTCCCCTGCCGGTGCGCTTAGCCGCAGGAGTGGCCGATCGGGACCGGCGGATGACGTACTTCGAGCCTCGCGTCGGAGAGTCCCTCTACGGGGCGACCGGCCACCCTTCCCGCTGGCACCGTTCCATTGCCCCTCTCCCTCATACCCCCGGCGGGACGCCCGCCGCGCCGGTGGTGGAGGCGATGGAGATGCTGCGCCTGCCTCCGGTCCTGGCCTCGGACGCGCCACGGCGGGCCGTCGTCGTCCTGCACATGCGGCTGTCCGGCGATCCGCTGAACGACCTTCCGCGGCTCCGCGACCTGACGGCGATGCGCGCAGAGTACGCGGGACTGCTGCCCGCCGGGGTCCGGCCCCTCGAATCCGCGCGCAAGGCATGGGTCCTGTCGCACGTCACGTTCGACGACGGAGCCCTGCCCGAAGTGATGCCGCCGCCGTACGGGGGGTGGGGCGCCCGTGACCAATGGCTGTGGCTGTCGGCGTCCGCTACGCCGGTCGATCGCTTCCCGCCCGATCCGGAGGACGACGGGCTGTTCGCCGGGAGGGTCCGGCTCTCCGCGGACTGGCAGGCGCTGATTTTACGGGACGGCGCGGCCTTCGTCGGCACCTCACCGGACTCAGGCGACGACGCCAGCTTCCACCCCACGGCCGCGTCGCTCGTCCACACCATCTACCTCGATGCGTTCCTCCTCGGGCGTTGGCAGGTGCTGGGCGTCAACTTCCTGGCCAATTCCCTGGCCCGGCTGCCAGCGCGGCCGGCGGAGGCCCGTCGCCTGCTCGACCTGGAGCGCAAGCAGATCGAACTGCGGCGGGCGCTGTGGTCCTCACACATCACCGTGCACGGCAACGCCAACACGCTCCTGGAGCGCTTCCAGGAACAGCACCAGCTCCCCGGACTCCTCGCACAGGCCGGGACGGCGCTCGCCGATGCCGCCCGCTACGTGGAGACCGCCCGTGCCCGGCGCAGCGGCCTCGCCGTCGGGCTGCTGTCCACCATCGGGCTACCGTTCGCCGTCGCCTATGCGGCAGGGGCGCTATGGGGGGAGCCCGGGCCGAAGACGCTGCTGTTCAGCACGCTCGCGGCGCTCGTGATAACGGTCGTGCTGTTCCTCGCGATCCCTGCCGTACGCGGGCTCGCGTCCGCCGAACTTCGAAGGCCGGAGGACTGATTTCCCGTGCTCGTCACGCTTTACCGTTCGGGACCGCTCAGGCAGCGGTTGGCCAAGGGGTACACGGTGATCGGCCGGTCCCGCGACCGGGACCGTTACGGCCTGGAGACCCGGGCGGCGATCATGGCACGGCTGCTGGCCAAGCCGCCACGCTTACCCGTCCTGCCCACCGGTGTGCCCTTGACGCTGCGTGGCATCCCCCGGGCCCCGGCCGCGCTGTGGATCGACACGGGGCAGGTCGTGCTGCACGACCAGGCCATGCGCAGGGCCGTGGCCGGGGCGTTGGCCGAGGCCGTCGCCGTCGTGGCCGGAGAGACGCAGAAGGCCGGCGGTGTCCTGGTGCCGAGCGGATGGGTTCCCGGCGGAGGTGACGATCCGGCGGGAGGGCTGTGTGCGGACCTGCATTCCCTTGAGGTGGTCAGTGACGTGCAGCGCGAACTCCTCTGCAACCTGATCCGTGAGTACTCGCCTTCCTTGATCTCCCTGACCGCACGCCAGCTCCACGGTCCCGCGTACGCCTCGGCCCGGGGTTCCGCCCGCCTCTCCCGGGCCACCGACCAGGTCGCGACGCGCTACATCGCCTCCTTCTCCCCTCAGCACCTCGACCGTGTGCGGGCGGGGCTGAAGCGCAACGAGCGGCTGGCCCGGCTTGAGGCGATGGACGTCAACCCGCTGGGTGAGGCGAGCCTGGCGGCGGAGGGCGACGTGGCCCTCCGCCTCTTCGACGCCCAGATGTCCATCTCCTCGGCCATGACACACGCGCTCGTCGTGCAGGCGATCGCCATGCGGGTCCGGGACCTGGAACGAACGGGCCAGCGGGTGCGCTCCGTCCCGCAGCCCGTACTGGAGCGCAACCGCTCACGGGCGATCGCCCACGGTCTGGCGGCACAGTTCGACGTCGAGCAGCGGTCGTCGGCCGGCGGACCGGCGAAGCCGAACGGTGCTCGGACGAGCACGACCGCCATGGTCACGGCAGGGCAGGCGGCGTCGGCGATGCTCGCCGAACTCCTGCCGTACTTCCGCCAGCTCGACACGCACCCCCAGGAGCTCTCCCAGATCTTCCTGGGTCTGGAACTCACCGCCGACGCGTCTTCCGACGGCTTCGTGCGCAACGAGAACGACCTCCTCGCCAGGTGGCACGAGCAGGACACCGGCCTGCTCGCGGCCGACCGGCTGGCGCAGGGGCTGAGGTCACCCGAGTGGCTGATCAAGGACCATGTCAGCGCCGCCAACCTGGAGCGTGCGGCGGGCAGTACCTCGGCCGCCCGCGTCTGGCTGGCCGGACAGCTGGCCCCCGCACGGGCCGTGCCGGACCGGCAGAACGCCACCGGGACGCCGGGGCAGCGCCGGCCGGCCGCGGCGGCCGGCCGCCCGGCACCCCGTTCGGACGGACGCCGCGGGCCCCACCCCGGTCTGTCCGCCGACCGGCTCCTCGACCTGGTGGCGGGTGTGGACAGGACACCCGCCGAGATCGTCGAGGCGCTGCGCGCGTACTGCCGCTCGGCCACCGAGGCCGACCTCACCCGGCCCTTGCGGCAGCGGGACCGCGAGGAGGCGAAGGCCCTGCGTCGTGTGCTGCGCCCGCGGCGCGCCCAGCAGGTCAGCTGCGACACCCCGTTGTCGTCGTGGGACGAACCCGCGGCCGGTCGTGCGCTGAACAGCGCAGGCGAGTCGGGTCTCGCGCTCCTGCACTGGGACGTGTCCGAAGCCGACCGTCCGCGGGTACGGGCGGGACTCCGGGCTCTCGGCCGGCCGCCGGGCGGCATCAGATCCGTCCTGCTCACCGACACCACGTACACCGGAAAGGCGAAGGAACGCCGCGGCACGGTGGAGCTCCTGCTGGTCGCACCGGCGGGAGACGACAGGACCGACGCCACCGAGGAGGCCACCCGATGACCACGGCACATGTCGCGGCCGCCGTGCCCGTCATGCTGGATCTGCGCGCCTACCGGAAGGTGCCCGGATCGCCCGATGGCTACATGGCGTTGTGGGAGCTGCTGGAGCCCGTCCTGGTGACGCTCGACCCCCGGTCGGGACCGCGGGTGCGGCTCGACCTCGGGGAGGAGGGAGAGGTCGGGGTCTGGTTCCTCAGCCCGGCCACGGCGCCCGTGCCGTTCAGCGCGGCGACCCCCTTCGCCGTACGCGGAGTTCTGGAGCCGCCGAGGGTCAGGTACGTCTGCGACACGTGCCGGGCCTCCGGAACGACCACCTATGCCCCTTTCACCTGCACCGGCTGCGGCACCAAGGAGAAGCCCGGCCGGGTGTGCGACGCTCACGCGGTCTTCCTGGAAGGCAGCCTCCGGGCGTCCTGCGTCCGGCACGAACCCACCTGCCGGTGCGGCCGGCCGGGCCGCGGCTGGTGCGGGGGCCCGCGCTGCCGTTCGGGGCGGGCGTGGTGCGACGACCACCTCGTGCCGCACCCCGGGGATGCCTCGCTGGCCTACTGCGTGGACTGCCACGCCGACCGCTTCCCCGCCTGCGAACGGCCCGGTTGCCCGGCCACGGGTCACATCCGCTGCGAGCACCTCGGCCTGGACGACGCGCGCGCCTGCGGCCGTCGCGTCTGTGGCGAGCACGTCATGCGGTGGCAGATCTACGGATCGCGGAGCAAGGGGCTCGCGCTGTGCGGCCGGCACCACAGGGACTTGCGCGGTTCCGCTCCCGAGGCCCTGGTCGCCCTCGTCGTGGCGGGTACCGTGGCGCGTTCCCAGGCTCGCCGTGGCAACCGGTTCGGCGGACGCAGGGCGGCGTTCCTGCCGCGGATCGGCATCGTCCGGCACATCTTCATCAACACCTGCCAGCGCGTCCTCGACATGGGGGCCGTTGACGCCCTGTTCGTACGGCTCCAGGACGATCTGCGGCGCCGCGGCGGCCGGGACGGCGGCAACCTCGTACAGACGGCTCTGCGCCTGCTCGACGAACAGGCGGCGTCACGCCGCGAGGACGTGCAGCGGTTCCGCGACAGCCACGAAGAAGGACGGGGGCACTTCGCACGGCTGCGGACGCTGCTACAGCAGTCCGGGAAGCACGAGCTCGCGGATGCCGTCACGTTCTCCGACTACAGGCGCAAGAGCAACATCCTCTTCGTACGGGTCCCCCAGGAAATGCGCAGCCGGTTCATCGGCACCGGCGGCGCGGTGGTGCAGGAACTGCGGACGCGGCTCGGTATCAACATCCAATTGGAGCGGGAATGAGTCTCCCTGGTTTTGCGCCGGACAACACGCGGCTGATCACGGCGACCGGGCAGGGGCTCGTGGCAGGCAACCGGCTGGCCCTGTCCGTGCGCCGGCTCCCGGCGGAGACCGCGGGTGTGCTCCTGGCGCGCGGCGTCGGCTCCGACCGGTCCGTGGCCGTACGGCTGGTCCCCGTACCCCAGCTGCCCGAGGACGTGCTGGTCGTTCCGGAACAGCTGGCCCTGGAGTACGGGCTGGCAGAGGCGCCGTGGAAACTGAGGCCGGTGGAAGCGGCGGTGCCGGCGACGGTGGAGCTGGAGTCACCGGCCGAACTCTCCCTGGACGAGGCCACCCGACGCGTACAGAATTCGACGCTGCTGTCCGGCCACGTCTTCGTACACGGGGACGGTCAGGGACACGCGGACGAGTGGATCGACGTCGACGGGCACCCCTTCCGGGTGCGCTCCGTTGCCGATCGGTCCGGCCAGGCGCTGAACGGACTGGTCAGCATCGGCGCGCAGACGAGGATCAGCGTGTTCGCCCCGGGGGTGCGGAGCGCTGTCGACATCGTGGTGCTGGCCGACTGCAGCGGCTCCATGGGGGCCAACGACATCCCCGATGCGCGGGAAGGCTTCCGCATCCGCAGAGACCTCCGAGTGACCCGGATGGAAGCACTCAAGAGGGCCCTGCGCACCATGATCGACGCGCGGGCTCAGGTGGACGGCCTGGTCACGCGGTTCGCCCTCGTGCGGTTCGACCTCACCACCCAGGTGCTCTTCCCCGGCCGGGACGGCATGGCCGAGGTGACGACCGCTTCCGGCGACCGGAGTCTGGAGCAGCTGCGCGGTGCCGTCACCCTACTCAAACACGGTGACCAGCCCACCGACATCGGAAAGGCCCTGCACCGGGCCGGGGAGCTGCTCTACCGGCACGGCGTCCCCGACAACGACAAGCTCATCGTCCTCGTGAGCGACGGTGCGCACTGGGCGCCGATGAGCGAGGACCGCAGCGGCGAGTCGGTCGTCGGTACGGAAGACCCGGTGTCGACGATGGAGGAACTCCACACGGAGCTCGGTATCCGGCTCCACGCGGTGGGGATCAGCGACCAGACGCTCTTCGGCCGTTGGTGGGAGGACTACTGCAAGCAGCAGAAGGTACGTGTCGAGCCGCCCCAGCACCTGGTCCCCAACCACGAACTGCTCCAGCAGCTGGCCGACGTCGCCGGCGGCGACCGGCACCGCATCGGCGGGGTGGAAGTGCTGGAGGAGTACTTCGCGGAGCTGGGCAGCGGCGTCGTCAGGTCGGTCGGCTCCCCGGCGCAGAGACGGCTGCCCACGCTACAGCTCGACCCCGGCGCCGTCGCCGCGCCCGGCCGGCCGATGGTCGACCCCTCCCGGCGGGAGCGCTGGGAGGCGCGGGTGGAGACCGTCCTCGGGCTCTACTCGGAGATCTGCGCGGCGTCGGTGCCCCGGCTCGGTTACGCGCTGTTCGACGCGGCGCCGCCGGTCGATCTGCAGCGGCTGCGCCGGATCACCGTGAGCCACATGGACTTCACCGCTTGGCTGGCGGCCGCCGACAAGGTGTTCCACGAGCGCATCCACACATCCGTCCGTTTCCCCAGGCAGGACCCGAAGTACGTGGCGAAACTCCCCTTGCCCGCCCTCGCGGAGCCTTTGTGGGACGGGCGGTTGGGAGAGGTGCACGGACTGCGCAACTTCTTCCTCCACACCCCGGAACACGAGAAGCGGACTGAGGAGAAGAACCGCCAGGTCGGCGAAGTGCTCTTGAAACACACAGGGATGTACGCGGTGGGCGAGGAGGACGCTGAGGGCTGGCAGCGGCTGCAGGGAGGCCTCCTCGGCAACCTGGAGGGGATGCTGAGCGAAGTCCTCGAACTGCTGATCTCCCCGCCGCCCGGCCAGGGGGAGCCCGCTCCCTCCCCCGTCGGGCCGGCCGCCCCTGCCGCCCCTGCGTCGTCCGCGCCAGCGGGCGTGCTTGGTGTCGTACAGCAGGGCTGGTGACTTGACCGACCGCCACCGGTCGAGCGGACTCGCCTAGGCTCGCTGCCGGAACAGCGCCACGACCCAGCGCAGGAGCCGCCGCCACGTCGACCGTCCGTCTTCCGCGCCGAGCACGGGAGACGTCGCGGCGGTCTCCCGCTGTGCCCGCTCCGTCCTCCTCAGCCGCCTGGCGCGGTACAACTCCCTGTCCGCTGCCACCTTGTACGAGGTGTACTGCAGGACTCGGGCCACCTGCTCGTCCATCCGGGCAGTCGCGTGACCGTACGGAAGGACAGCGGTCGCGGAGCGGAGCAGCTCGGCGTCCCTGCTCCGCTGTTTCCGCCGCAGCTGCCGGAGGATGTCCGGCAGGCGTCCGGGGCGCCCTTCCACGGCGGCGAAGAGCACCGCGACGGCGCAGTGTTCCAGGCGGCGCACGCGGAGATGGTCGTAGAGGTCCAGCGCCCCGTCGAGGTCTTCGGCGGCCTGGTGGACGGTCGATACGAGCAGTTGGCGGTCCTGCCGGGTCCGGAGGTTCTTCATGACCTTCGCGGTCCGCGCGGGCCCGCTTCTGAAGAGTCGCGAGATGTCACGCCGCAGCAGTTGCCGATTGCCCTCCCGCATGACGCTCCGCAGGTGCTCCGCCTGGTCGATGGCCGAGCCCGGGAGGGGTGTGCGATGGACGGGTACGCTCGAAGGTGCCTTGGGTGCGGGCGGGCGCGGCGTCTCCTTCTTCGGGCGGACGCCTTCCGTCTGCTTCTGGAGTGGCCTGCCCGGTGGGAGCGGTTTCTCCTGCGGGGGCCGGATCTTCTGCGGCGCCGGCACCTCGGTACGGGGCCGGGGGCCCGGCGACGCGGGGGTGGCGGGCGAGCCGCCGCCCGACGGCGTGGCTCCACGCTCGACGGGCAGGATGATTCTGTCCACCGGGTGCTGCGTTCCAGACTTCCGCGGCTTTCGCGCCATGAAGCCTCGTCCTTCCCGTTCCGTTCCGAAGGTTGCCGCCGTGCACCCCTCATGATGCCCAAGAGAGCCCACGGGTGAGATGGGGTTGCTCCCGCAGTGCGACGCCGGCTGTCGGTGTCCCCACCCACCGTCCAGGACGTTGGCACCGCAGTGGCTTGACGGAACGTACGTCCGTCCCTCTCCGACGCAGACCCTCGTGTGCGTTGTGCGCACGGCACTGGCAAACGCGAAGGGGGAAGGGCCAGCCCCGCTGCGTCGTGGAGCAGACCTTTGCCCTGATCCACCAGTTCAAAACGACTCGCCATCCGATGGGAACGCAGAGTCGACGCGAAGCTGCTCCCATTCGCGCAGCCACTTTGTGCCGAAATGGGTCGCCGCGAACGGACGAGCGGCGGGCCCCCATACCGCGCGGATCCATCTCGGGACTGCACGCTCGCGCTGGCCGACTGACGAGCGTTGGTTGATCATGGCTTGCTTTGGGATCGAATTTGAGCCAAGTTGACCCGGAAGGATCGTTTCATTCCACGCGAACCGGCCTCAATCGCAGGCCGAGGACGGCTACGCGGGGTTGCGGATTGGCCGGGGTGGGCGCACGTTTTGGAGCACCAAAGGGTGGGAACGGTTCGGCGTCCGTCCCCGTCTCAGTAGTGGATCGTCAGCCTGTAGGCCGTCTCGGAGGGAGAAACCATGCCCCAGGAACCGCCATTCGCGATCCTCGTCCCGTCCCTGATCAAGGGGTATGGCCCGGACGCGCCAGAGACCCGCCACGGGTTGATCTCGAGCTCGTGACGGGGCGTCACCGGTTCGCATGGCGCGATGTCGGGACTCTGGTGGTCTGCTCGCCGTGCTCTTGCTGCACGTTCGCTTCCTCGCCCACTGCACGCGGGTTCTGCCGGCCCCTGCATCTGCTCAGGGTGCGCGGGGGCGACACGCAGCACCGATGCACGCCGGAAGGGAAGCGGGGATCTCATGACAGTGCAGGCCATCAAGCTGCCCATACTGCGGATGCCGTACCCGGTGCGGGTGAACCCGTACCTCCTGGCCCTGCGTCAGGAGACCGAGACGTGGGCGCGAGAGATGGGCATGCTGGACAGCGAGGAAGCGCCGTCGGCTCGCCGGGCGATCTGGAGCCGGTCCCAGTTCCACGCCATGGCCGTTGACCAGCTGACCGCCTGGGCTCTTCCTGACGCCTCATTCACCGGCCTCCGGCTCAATCACCGGTTCAACCTCTGGGCTCTGGCCTGGGACGACTACTTCGCCTCCGCCTTCAAACGGACGGGCGACCTCACAGGCGCAAAAGCCTTCACCGCCCGCCTCCATGCCTTCCTGCCGTCGGAGCCGGGCGCTCGGTTGCCGGAGCCGACCAATGCCGTCGAAAGGGGCATGGCCGACCTCCAGCAACGGCTGTTCCCCCCGAGAATGGCGCACTGGCAGCAGGGACTCAACCGTGCCCTGGCAAGGTACATCGACGCGGGAGTTCAGGAACTGGCCAACAGCCGTGCCGGGCGTGTCCCGGACCTCATAGAATATGCCCAGTTCCGCCGTGAAAGCTTTGCCGCCTATACCGCCCCGTACTCCGTCGAACTCTCCACTGGTGCACGGATCCCTGAGCAAATCCGGCACAGCCGAGCCTTCTGCGCATTGCTCGACGCCTTCATGGACTACATGGGAATGGCGAACGACATTGCTTCCTATCAGCGGGAAATCCATGACGAACACGACGTCAACAACCTCGTCATAGTCCTCCAAACATCCCTGCGCATCACCGTCCAGGAAGCGATGCATGCGGCCGCCGATCTGGTGACCGCCCGA
The DNA here is from genome assembly GCF_040652395.1 of Streptomyces sp. NPDC048269. Lineage (NCBI taxonomy): Bacteria > Bacillati > Actinomycetota > Actinomycetes > Kitasatosporales > Streptomycetaceae > Streptomyces > Streptomyces sp. NPDC048269. Next base: position 7,506 of record NZ_JBEZLW010000041.1, on the reverse strand, counting down.
CTGCGCCACTTCGAGCACCTCACGCGGAGCGAACTGCCCGCGGTCGTCCGACGAGCCGGTTTGAACCACGACGAACGGATCGAGCTGGAGGCGTGGCTCCGGGGAGCTTGCAGTTTCCTGTCCGGCCTCCATGCGTGGTACACCGGAGCGCCCCGCTACGCCCGCGCAGACGGTCCGTTTCAAGAGCAACGGACTTCCACCGCCGCCGTGCCCGTCGGCGAGCAGTGCGTCTCAGCGTCATGAGGCCTCACGACCCCCGACGCACGAGTGATGGGCGCCCTACGACGAGCCCGGCCCGGCTGCAGACGCCGAACGCCTGGGTCGGGGGCCGCGGACGACCTGCTCTTCCTGCACAGCCTGCCGACTCAGGAGTCACACCCGACGGTACGAGCACTCGGTTGGTGCCCGCCCAGCTGTGGGGAGGCTGCCGACCCGTGCCGTCCGGCAGCCTCCTCGGCTGTAGTGCTCGGCTCTTGATGTGAGCTGCGAGGACTACAGCCTCCGCAGAAACTGCTTAAGCCGCGCTCGCCACGAGACGCGGGGTTCGGTCGGGCGCAACAATTCCGGTTCGGATAGCGGCCATTGGGGCACGGCCGGCATGCCGGTACTCGGCGGGGGCGCGGCCGGAAGCGGTGGCAGCACATCATGGGCTTCCGGACTGCGGGACGCGAACTTCACGGGTAGTGCCGTCAGATGCCGCGACCAGGTGGAGGAGCGCCAGGTGAGCTCTCCTTCGGGCACGGCCAGGCTGATGTCGGGAAGCCGGGTGAGCAGGATGTCGATGCCGGTGTCGGCAATGACACGACCAATGTCCTGGCCGGGGCACTCATGGGCGCCGGCGCTGAAGGACAGGTGCGCGCGGTTGTGGTGCACCCGTGTCGAGGGTTCCGGGCGGACCGCCTGATCTACGTTCCCGGCGGCCAGGCCCAACAGGAGCATGTCTCCCGCCTTGATCTCCTGTCCGCCGAGGGAGGTGTCACCGGTAGCCCAGCGGCCCGGGCACACCATCAGCGGTGGCTCGTCCCAGAGCACTTGCTCCACTGCTTCCGGCAAGGTCATCTGTCCGCCGGCCAACGACCCGCGGAACCGCGGGTCGGTGACCACCATCCGCAGCACGTTGGACATGAGGTTGGCGGTCGTCTCATAGCCCGCGAGCAGGATGAGACGCAGGTGGTGCTGAACCTCCTCGTCCGTGAGGCCGGCCGGGTGGGCCATCAGTACGGATGCGATGTCCTGCCCGGGCAGGGCGCGCTTGGCGACGACAAGCTGTTCGAGGGTCTCCAGCACATAGGCGTTGCTCGCGAGCGACGTTTCAGTGCCCTTGAAGAGGTCCCGGGCGGCGTGCACGAGCTTGGGGCCGTACTCGTCCGGCATTCCGAGCAGGTGGGTGAGAACGAGCATGGGCAGGTGCTCGGTGAACTGACCGACCAGCTCCGCGTTGCCCGTTTCGCAGAACTCATCGACCAGCTGGTGCGCGAAGCGGGTGATGTGGCGGCGGATTCCCCGTTGGTCGAACTGGTTGAGGCCGGCCGTGACCGCGCCGCGCAGGCGCTGGTGCTCTTCGCCGTCCGCACATACGCAGTCGGGTCGCCAGCCGATCATCGGCACCAGCGGCGAGGTGGTGGCGTCGATCTCGCCACTCTTCCAGCCGTGCCAGGTGCGGGGGTCGCGGGAGAACTGGGTGGAGCGGCTGGCCACATCACGGTTCTCGAGGTATCCCAGGACGAGCCAGGCCCGTACGTCCCCGTCGAGCAGGACGGGCGCCACCGGACCATGGGCGGCACGCAACTTTTCGTACAGGCCCATGGGGTCGGTCTCGGCAGCGGCGCCCCAGAGCGGGGTCGCTGCGTCGAGTCCCGTGGCGGTGTGGGCCGGACAACCCGGGGGCGGGGTGAGCCCTGGTTCCGTGGTGGTGTGGTCAGCGGGTGGGACGGTCATACGGTCTCCTGAGCGGCGGCGAGGGTGCACAGGTAGCCCATCAGCGAGAGCAGGGCGTCGCGGCTGGACGACCGGTCGCGTGCGTCACAGGTGATGATGGGCACCGATTCGTTGAGCGCCAGAGCAGTACGCAGGGCTGGTACCGGGTGCTGCGGCGCCTCGGGGAAGGTGTTGACGGCCACGACGAAGGGGACGCGGCGGTCTTCCAGACGGGTGATGATCTCGAAACAGACTTCGATCCTCCGGGTGTCGACGAGGACCACGGCACCGAGCGCGCCTTCGAAGATGCCGTTCCACAGGAACCAGAAGCGCTCCTGTCCCGGCGTCCCGAAGAGATAGAGGATCAGCTCCTCGTTGATGCTGATGCGGCCGAAGTCCAGAGCAACGGTCGTGGTGTTCTTACCGTCCGCACCGGGATTGTGGTCGATCCCGACGCCGGCCTGAGTCATGGTTTCTTCGGTGGTCAGGGGCGGGATCTCGCTCACCGCCCCGACCATGGTCGTCTTGCCCACCCCGAAGCCGCCGACAATCACGACCTTGACTCCCCTGGCGCCGTGCGGCAGCAGCACGTCCGAGCGGCGGGGGCTGACGGCGGGTGCATCAGAGCCTACGTAGTCCATGGATCACCGCCTCCAGAAGGCCAAGTTCGGGGACCGCCGCGACAGGAACGGGAGCAGTAGCCTGAACTCGCTCGTTGTCCACGAGCTTGGAGAGCAGCACCGTGATGACGCTGAACGGCAGGCTGAGATACGCGGAAATCTCGGCCACCGACAGCGGGTATTGGCACATGGTGAGGATGGCTGCCTGCTCGGGCTGCATACCGGGTTCGGGTGCGGACCTCGATGCGATGAGGGTGACCAGGTTGAAGGCTTTGGCTGAGGAACCTGGGCCACCGGAGATGACATAAAGCGGCACGGGACTGCCTTCGTCCCATGCGTCCTGGTTCTGTGACGTCACATCGCCTGCCCGACGTCCTCACGAGGCGGGCTGGTCATGTGCTGGCCGATCCGGACCACCAGCGTACGCATGCGGTCGCCCAGCAACCCCGCGTCCACCTCCGCATCGGCCAGCACCGCGAGATAGGCCCCGGGACCGGCCGCCATGAGGGAGAAGTACCCGCCGTCGACTTCGATCCCGACCATGTGGGTCGAGCCGTCTCCGTGCGGGAACTTCTGTGCGATGGCCTTCGCCAGGCTTTGGATGCCCGAGCAGGCAGCGGCGATCGCGTCAGCGGTGTCGGACTCCGTGTTCGCTTGACCGATGCACAGACCGTCCGACGACAACACGACCACGTGTCGCACGTACGGGACGCTGGCTGCGAGCTCCTTGAGCATCCAGTCCATGTTGGGCAGTGGCGGCACGGTTACTCACCCTCGTCTGATGGCTCGTTGGTTCGAATGGAAGGGCCCGTACTCGGTCTCTTTTCGCCGCTGAACGCCTCCCACATCAGGCCCGGCAGCCGAGGTGCGTCGGCCGTTCCCGGGGTGGCGGCCGGAGCGGCCGGGGGATGGGGGGTCGTGCGGACGACCGGTGTCGGGACGGGCGACTCGCGTCGTCGTTGAGGCAGTCCGTTCACCGTCTTTTCGGCCTCGACAGAATCTGCTGCGGCATCGCGCGTCATCGTCGGCCTCGGCCTCGGCACGGCCGGTGCGCCCGTGGGCCTCGGCGCGAACGGTTGGACTTTCGAGGCAGGCTGCTGAACTGTGGTGATCAGGCGCCGCGGAACGAGCACGACGGCCCGCACGCCTCCGTACGCGGAGGTGCGCAAGTCGACGTCGAGGCCGTGCTCGCGGGCCAGCCTGCTGACGACGGGCAGGCCGAGCTGCGTTGCCTCGCCCAGGTCGGCCAGATCCATGCCGGATGATGCCTGAGCCATGACGCGGTCGATGCGCTGGCGGGCCTCTTCGGTGAGCCCGACCCCACGGTCCTCGATCTCGATCGCGACACCAGAGGGCACCTCGCTCGCGGTCACCTCGACCGGGGCGTGCGGCGGTGAGAAGGTCGTGGCGTTGTCGAGCAACTCGGCGAGCAGGTGGATCAGCGGCTCGGCTCCCGGGCCGATCACAGCCACCTCTGTCACCGACTGCAGCTTCACGCGGGGGTAGTCCACGATGCGGGACATGGCTCCTCGCACGACGTCGTAGAGCGGGATCGCCTTCGACCACTGACGACCGGGCCGGGCGTCACCCAGTACCGCGATGCTGGCCGCAAGGCGCCCGATCAGGGCATTGCGATGGTCGATGTCCTGCAGGCCATGGGAGACCACTACATCCGTACTATGCAGGATCTGCATGTCGCGCAGGTCCTTGGCGAGCTGATGCACGATCGCCTGGACCCGCCGGGCGATCGCCACCAGTGCCCGCTGCGACGAGTCCCGTGTGCGTTCCTCGGCATCCACGGCTTCCAGGAGCGTCCGCAGAGCTGCCCGGAGCGCTTCGGCGAACTCGCTGTCGAGATGTTCCCCGAACGGGACGGACTGCAGGATCTCCGAAGGGGGCTCACCCTTCTGCAAGCGGGCGACAGCCGCGGGGAGGAGCTCTTCGGCGAGCCATACAGTGGTGGCCCGCTGATCGGACAGGCGCGCGAGCAGCACGGTCTCGCGTTGCGCGTAGTACCGCTGTACTTCGGCATTCGCCCGCGCGTAGCGGGCCTCCTCTGCCGAGCGCGCCCGGCGCGCCGTCTCAGCCGAAGTGATGGCTGTCAGGACGACCGCGACGAGGCCGCACCAGGCAACCGGCGTGCGTATCTGCGCGGAAACACAGATCAGCGCCACGACGCAGGCCCCAGCCAGGACACCAGGGGGGATTAGCCATGCCGGAGCCACTGCACGTGGCAGCGCTCTAGGGGTTGAACCTGCACGAACCATCGAAGGGTCCCTAAACAGTCTGGAATTAGTGGACTGGGCGTGATGCGGTGCGACGACAAGAACGGTCGGGACTTCGCTCGGCTGGGCAAAGATGTTCCAATGGGTGCGCCCGACGGGCCGGTTCGAGATCGCATTGGTGGTCACGCCTCTCCACAGTGCGGCCGGGCTTCGTCTGCGCGCAATGCGACGTTCGACTCGCGGTGAGTGCAGCGCAACACGCGGGGCGAGCATAGTCAGTTCGGGTACGCCAGGTGGCCTTGACTGGAACGGAAATCTCCGTTGATCGATCTGGATCCATAGTTGATCGATCACCGCCATGACGCACACTGCAAATGGATGGAATCGACTGCATCCAGCAGCTTGCTGTTCATGGCGTCCAGCTCTGGCCTCCGCCGCCTCCAGGGCCGTGCGTGCCCTGGAGCGAGGACGCCTCTGCAGGCACAGCGTTGGCATCGTCGTACGACGCCTGCACGGGGATCGCGGACACGCTCGCCGAGGCGGCGACCGAGGTCCTGCGCGTAGCCCGAGCAGATCACGATCCGTTCCGGATCCGCGGCGGCGCGCACCCGACGCAGATGACAGCGGCCGTGTGCCGCCGTGTCGACCGGCCGAGCATGCCGGCTGTGTCCGCGGCGGCCACTGTGATCGCGACACCCGCCCCCACCGATGCGGCGCCGACGGGACATGTTCGGGACGATGCCGATCAAGGCGGCGAGGCGGTCGGCGCCGTCCTCTGTGCCTTCGAGCGAGAAGCTCGGCCTTGTCGGTCTTGGACCTTTCGACTCGTCGGAGCGCGGGGAGATGACGGAAGTCTTGATGCCGACGAGCAGGGCCGTACGTAGATGGGCAGGTCGGCGTCCGCGTCCTCGGGACGGCGAAGCGGGGTGGCGCCCACGGATGCCGCCGTGGTCCAGGAGTCGACCGCGCTGCTGCGTTCCAGGAGTGCCACGGAGTCCATGGCGAAGGTCTCGCGGAGGCGTTAAGGGAGGGCGTCGAGGAAGGAGAGGGTCTTGGACTCGGCGCGCAGCCGCGAGTATCTCGACTGGTCGTCGTCCGGCAGCGGGTCGGAGGCTGCGGGAGAGCTACGGTACCGGCCTGACGATGCGTCGTAACAGTCAGCAGTAGGTCAGCATCGGTCCTGAAAGACTTGAGGACAGCTGACCGGACATGCGAATCGTTGTAGGCTCCGGAGAACGCCCTTGACCTGCGGGAAGCAGGCAGGGAGCAGACATTTCGGGAGCTTCTTCATGTTTCGTACCATGTTCAAGTCCAACACCTAGTATTTGGGTATTTTCGCAGGTCAGCGCCGTGCTGTCAGGGGCCGGGTCAGCAAGTAGTCAGCATCGGTCGCGATTGTGTCCCGGCGTTGCTGACCTCGAGCACGCTGCGGCCATGTCCGGGCATGCGGAAGTCACAACGATGTGGGCGTGTCCTTGTCGGGGCGGCTTCACAGCGCGGGATTGCGCACCAGCACGGTCGGGTCGATCTCGCCCTGGCTTCCCTCCCGTGTCTCGTCTCGGAGGGGCAGCTGCTGGGCTACCCCGGCGGACCACCAAAGCGTGACGAGGGAGTTCGTACGGACGGGTGTGCTCCACGAGTAGTCCGCAGGCGCTCAGCAGGCAGAGGCTTGCGGAGACGCGTGGCGGCAGCCTGATCACGACGACGAGGGCGTCCAGGTCGGTCCAGAGGGCGCCGCGTGTTGTGTCGACAGCGCTGAAGTCCGCGTCCATGGCGAGCAGGGCTGTTCATCAGGGATGCGATTACTGATCGCCGAGCGCCCCGGCAAGCGCGCTTGCCGTCACCAGCACCGGTGGTCTGCGGGCGCGTGGCGGACCGGTTGCCGACGAGGTCGGCCAGGACCCGTTCGAGCAGAGGTGGATCAGGTGGCCGCGCCAGTACCGACTCCAGAGTTTGCATGTGGATGCCGAGCCCGCCTTCGGTCAGCAGCCCAGCGAGGCCGGAAGGTCCTTCGAGCGGGGCGGCCCTCGCAGAACAGTAGCTGGCCGCGTCCAACGTTGATGACCAGGAGTCTCATCGCCTTGATACGGCTCTTCCCGACCGAATCGACTCCGGCCGCTGCGGAGCCGAGGGTCTGCGGGCCCGGATCTCGGTGGCGTCCATCAATGGGGTTTGACCTATGGCGCCGAGATGCGTGACGACGTTGGCAAGCGTGCGAAGCCTCAGACCTGCTTAGATGCGGCAGCCGCGGTTGGCGGCGCAGAGGCCGGATCCCGGCGACCGCGGGTGATCGTGGAGCGGTCCACCTGGAACCAGCAGGCCAGGACGTCATGTGTCACGCCGGGACGCCGGTGAACCATCCTGGCGAGGAGCCGGTCAACGAAGACCAGCCTGCACTCCGCGCTCGCACCAACCGCCCGCCGGCGTGGATGGTCGAGAGCTCAGCCTTCCTTGGGGCTGCGAGACGAGCCCCAACTCCGCCACCAGGTCAGCGATCACGGACATTGAGAGTCCCGTGATCGGACGCGGGAATCCTGCGTGCTCCAACCCCCACCACGAGCAGCCCCAAGAGCGGGACGGCTACCCGTCACGCTAACCATGCACGAGGCGCACGGCGTCAGATGCTGTGCATCGCAAGGGGCGCCCCATAGAGCTCGTAACACGATCATGATTCGGGTTTGTTGAGGCGTCGCCAGCAGATGAGGCTGCAGGCGAGGGAGACGAAGGCGTCGTGGAGTTCGGTG
>NZ_JBEZLW010000040.1:0-57673 GCF_040652395.1 Streptomyces sp. NPDC048269 | reverse complement strand
TCCTCGTCCGGCTCGCGGCCGTGCCGGGCGTTTCGAGCTGCGGTACCGACGCCGGCCCGGACGGGCGCCGGGTGTGGGCGCTGCTGGAGACGACCCCGCCACGCCGCCGGACACCGGCGGCGTGACACGCGGGGCCCTTACGGCGCGATCGGCAGCCGGCGCTTGTGGTCGGTCAGGCGGTAGCGGCGCACGATCGTGTCGAAGGCCCGCTCACCGACCGGCTTGCCTTCCAGGAAGTCGTCGATGTCGTCGTACGTGACACCGAGCGCGTCCTCGTCGGCCTTGCCCGGGTCCAGGGTCTCCAGGTCCGCCGTGGGGGTCTTCCATACCAGCTCGGCGGGGGCGCCCAGGGTGTCGGCGACGGCCCGTACCCGGCGCTTGGTCAGGCCGGTCAGCGGGACCAGATCGGCCGCGCCGTCGCCGAACTTCGTGAAGAAGCCCGACACCCCCTCGGCCGCGTGGTCGGTGCCGACGACCAGGCCGTCGTGCGCGCCGGCCACCGCGTACTGGGCGATCATGCGCTGGCGGGCCTTGATGTTGCCCTGCACGAAGTCCTGGTGATGGGCGTCCCGGAAGACGGCGCCGCCGGCCAGGACGGTTTCCAGCGCGGCGTCGCTCGCGGGCTTGACGTCGACGGTCAGCACCCGGTCCGCATTGATGAAGCCGAGGGCGAGCTGGGCGTCCTTCTCGTCGGCCTGGACACCGTACGGAAGCCGCATGGCGTAGAACGTCGCGTCGTGGCCGGCCGCGCGGGCCCGCTCCACGGCGAGCTGGCAGAGCCGGCCGGCGGTGGTGGAGTCCACGCCTCCGCTGATCCCGAGCACCAGGGAGCGCAGGCCGGTGGAGGTGAGCCGCTCGGCGAGGAAGCCCACGCGGCGCTCGATCTCCCGCTGCGCGTCGAAGGTCTGCGTCACCTGGAGTTCCAGGGCGATCTCCTGCTGCAGGGCGGTGGACGCCGGCTGGCTCACTGCTGCTCCTCGTGGTCGTGCGTGGCGGGTGGTGCGCTGTCCCGTCGACCCTAGTCGAAACGGCTGGTCCGGGATCCGGCTGGGGCGCCCCGAGGCCGCTGGACCGGCCTGGGGCGCCCCCGAGGGCCGCGGTGGACCGGCTACGAGGTCGCCGGATGACGCAGCCGGCGCCAGTATCCGGCGACGTCGTCGACGGCGGTGGTGACCGAGTCGAGGGTCATCGTGGTGCGGGAGTCCCGGCCGTAGCGCTCCCAGCGGGACATGGGGCGGTGATTGGGGTCGCCCGTGCGGATGAAGGAGATCCACGACGCATGCATGGTCGCGGCGAGACCGTCCCGGACCCTGGGATCGAGCCCGGCGAGGAAGGGCGCCTGCGACCACTTGTCGAAGTTGTCGAAGACGAACGGCAGCTCCAGGCAGTGCGCCGCCGCCAGCCGGCCCTGGTGGGCGGGCGTCGGGAGGTTGAACTGGTACGCCCAGACCGGACGCCCGCGGGCCGCCCGCTGCTCGGCCAGCGCCAGGGCGGGCATGCGGAACAGGTCGTCGGTGATCAGGTCCATGAGCACGTCCACCGGGCGGGCACCCGGCCGGGCCTCCTCGTACGCGGTGTAGGCCTCGGCCGCCCGGTTTCCGAAGGTGTCCCGCGCTCTCGCGAGCACCTGTTCCTTGGTCGCCGCGGCGTACGGCTCACTGAGCGCGAAGGCGAAGTTGGCCTCCTCCCTGGTCCAGCCGATCAGGACGTCGATGTCCGCCCCCGCGCCGCCGAGCAGCAGATCGGCCGCGTCGCGGTCCAGCGTGACCCCGTCGAGCACGGGGAGGAACGGGGTGGACCAGTACCCCCACCGTCCGGTGCGCCCGAACATCTCGAAGGCGGCGGCGATCAGACGTGGCCAGGGCACGGCCCGCAGTTCCGACACGTCCTTGGCCTTGAGGATGTCCAGGTAGGCGGCGGTGCGCTGGAGCGATTCGGCGCGGGTGGGGATCCGCAGACCGAGCGGCGGGCTCTGCAGGATGGCGCGCCGGAACAACGGGCGGCCCTTGGGCCGGGCGCCGGCCAGCGCCGCGACCGACAGCGCGCCGCCGGACTGGCCCGCGACGGTGATGTCGTCGGGGTCGCCGCCGAACGCGGCGATGTTGTCCCGCACCCAGCGCAGCGCGGCGAGCTGGTCGGTGAGCCAGAAGTTCCCCCCGGCGCCGTCCTCGCCGAAATAGAGGTAACCCAGCGGCCCGAGCCGGTAGTTGATGGTCACGACGACGAGGTCGCCGTCGCGCGAGAAGGTCTCGCCGGAGTAGTTGGGCAGCGAGCCGGATCCGGAGATGAAGCCGCCGCCGTGGATCCAGACCATCACCGGTCGCTTGGCGTCGTCGGCTCCGGGGGTCCAGACGTTGAGCGTGAGGCAGTCCTCGTCGAAGGGGGGCGAGCCGTGGGTTCCGAGGACTTGGTCCCCGCCTTCCCGGTACGGCTGCGGCGCGCTGGGGCCGAAGGCGGTCGCGTCGCGCGTCCCCTGCCATCCGGGGTGGGGCCGGGCGGGCCGCCATCGAAGGGCGCCGACCGGGGGCGCCGCGTACGGCACGCCCTTGAACACGGCGAGGCCGCCTTCGACGGCTCCGCGCAGCCGTCCCGCGGGCAGGTCGACGACGGGCGAGGGGTCGTCGGCCCGGGCGGCGGCCTGCGCCGCCCGGCCGCCCGGCATGGCGACGAGCAGTGCGGCGCCGGCCAGCACCCCGCTGCTCCTGAGGACTTTGCGCCGTGATGGATCGTCGGTCATCGTGCCTTCACTCTCCCCGGCTGACATAGCGCGAAATTGACGAGGGTCAGTGTTACGGCACATATCGCGGCCGGGTCAAGGGGTGTGACCGCTGCGGAATGCCCATGCCTCGCGAAGTCTTGACGGACGTCGAAATGACGCGATAGACACGTGTCACTTCAAGGCGCGAAGGCACGATCGACTAGGTACGGAGTTCCCATGGCAGGTCGGTTTCGTCCCGTTGGTCTGATAGCCGTCACCACCGGCCTCATGCTGGCCACCGCATGCGGTGGTGCCAGCCTCGGGACCGGCGACGGCACCAAGCAGAGCGGGCCCGTGAAGATCGGGCTCCTCGTCCCGCAGTCCGGCACCTACAAGGCGCTCGGCGACGACATGAAGCAGGGCTTCGAGCTCTACCTCAAGCAGCACGGCGGCACGCTCGGCGGCCGTCAGGTGGAGATCGTCATCGCCGACGAGGGGGAAACCGCCGACTCCGGCAAGGCGGCCGCGGAGAAGGTGGTCAAGCAGGACCGGGTGCTCGCGGTGAGCGGGGTGGTGAGCTCGGCCACCATCAACGGGGTCAAGGACCTGTTCGAGACCAGCAAGATCCCGCTCGTCGGCTCGAACGCCTCACCGACGACCTTGACCGGGACCACGTACGTCTGGCGCACCTCGTACGTCAACGACGAGCCGGGCAAGGCGCTGGGCAAGCACGTGGCCGAGAAGGCCGGCGGCCCGGTCTTCCTCGTCGCCGCCGGCTATCAGGCGGGCAAGGACGAGATCGAAGGCTTCAAGTCCACCTTCCTCCCCGCGGGGGGCAAGATCGCGGGGGAGGAGGTCTACACACCGTTCCCCGGGACCAAGAACTTCCAGCCGTACCTCGCGCAGATCGAGAGGTCCGGTGCGAAGGCGGTCTTCTGCTTCTACGCCGGCGGCGCGGCCGTCGACTTCGTCAAGCAGTACCGGGACTTCGGACTGGCGGGCAAGATCCCGCTCTACGCCCCGGGCTTCCTCACCGAGGGCGGCGTGCTCAAGGGGCAGGGCGAAGCGGCCACCGGCATCCTCACCGCGCTCAACTACAGCGCGGACCTGGACAACGCCGCCAACAAGCAGTTCGCACCGGCCTACGCCTCCGCCTACGGTTCGCCCCCGACCACCTACGCGATGGCGTCATGGGACGCGGCGCAGGTCCTGGACAAGGCCATCGGGGCGGCCGGCTCCACGGTGACCTCCGAATCGGTCAACGCCGCCATCTCCAAGGTGGGGGACATCGACAGCCCGCGGGGCACCTGGCGCTTCAACAGCGGCGGTACGCCCGTCCAGCCCTGGTACCTGCGCGAGGTCAAGCAGGGTGCCAACACCGTCAGCTCCGAGCTCGGCAGACTGGGCGGCTGACATGTCCGGATGGTTGGACGGCAACTTCGTCAGCGTCGTCGACGGGGTCGCCTTCGGTCTGCTGCTGTTCACGATCGCGGTCGGCCTCTCCCTGGTCTTCGGCATGATGGACGTGCTCAACCTGGCGCACGGCACGCTCTACCTCGCCGGGGCCTACGTCGCCTACGCACTGTCCGACGGAAGCCTGCCGGGTCTGCTCCTCGCGCTGCTGGCCGGAGCCCTGGTCGGCACCATGGGCGGGGCGGCGCTGACGTTCCTCACCCAGCCGCTGGCCCGGCGCGGGCACCTGGACCAGGCCGTGCTGACGCTCGGCATCACCTTCATCGCCGCCGATCTGCTCGCCGCGGCGTTCGGCGGCGAGGTGCTGCCCACCGACCCGCCGGCCGCGCTGCGCGGGACGGTGGACCTCCTCGGCCACGCGTATCCGGTCTACCGGCTCGTGTTCATCGGCACCGCGGCCGGGCTCGCGCTCGTCGTGTACCTCGTCTTCGAACGCAGCTCGCTCGGAGCACTGGTACGGGCCACCGTCGCCGACCGGGACATGGTCCGCGCGCTCGGTGTCGACATCCGCAAGGTGCTCTACGGGGTCTTCGCGGCCGGCGCGGCCCTGGCGGCGGTGGGTGGTGTTCTCGGGGCTCCGATCCTGGGCCCCGGGCCCGGCGTCGACGAGACCGTACTCGTCCTCTCGCTCGTCGTCGTGGTCGTGGGCGGTCTCGGGTCGGTACGCGGCGCACTCGCCGGAGCCCTTCTCATCGGCCAGGTGCAGACCCTCGGGGTGGCGCTGCTCCCGGAGTACGCGCCGTTCCTCCTCTTCGGCACCATGCTGGCCGTGCTGGTGGTCCGCCCGAACGGCCTGGTCTCCTCGGCGGTGCGCACATGAGCCCGCGTACGACCGCCGGATCCGCCCCCCGGCGGCTCGCGGTGACCGCCGTGGTCCTCGGGCTCGTGTCGGCCCCCTTCGCCCTCGGCCCGTACGCCGTCGGCACGCTGTCACGGATCCTCGTGTTCGCCCTCCTCGCCATGAGCGTGAACCTGCTCACCGGCCTGACCGGACTGCCGACCCTCGGCCAGTCCGCGTACTTCGGAGTCGGCGCCTACACGGCGGCGATCGTGGCGACACGGCTCACCGACATCGGGATGCTCCAACTCCTCATCGCAGCGGGGGTTTCCGCGCTGGTGGCCGTACCGACCGGGTGGCTGGCGGTCAGGGCACGGGGCGTGGTGTTCCTGATGCTGACGCTGGCCATCGGCGAGATCGTCTACAGCGCCGCGGTCAACTGGAAGTCGCTCACCAACGGCAGCGACGGGGTGTCCGGCATCCCGCCCGTCGTGCCGCTGCCCGGCATGCCCGCGCTGGAGCTCGACGGACTGGTCTACCTCTACGTGCTGGCCGTGTTCCTGCTGCTCTTCGCGGCCGTCACCCGCCTGGGCTCGACACCGTTCGCCCTCGCCCTGCGCGGGATCCGCGACAACGAGCCCCGGATGAGGGCGATCGGATATCCCACCCGCCGGTACGCCCTGACCGTGTACTGCGGCGCCGGGGCGCTGGCCGGCGCCGCCGGCGCCCTGTGGGTCTCGGTGCAGCGGTTCGTCTCGCCCGGCGACGCCGGGTTCGAGATCGCGGCCCTGGCGCTGCTGGCCGTCGTCATCGGCGGCGCCGGCTCTTTGTGGGGGGCCTGCGCGGGCGCCGCGCTCGTCTGGCTCACCCGCGACTACCTCGGCAACCTCGAAGCCGTCGCCGGACGCGGTCCGCTGCTGCTCGGACTGCTCTTCGTCATCGCCGTATACACACTGCCCCGCGGGCTGGCCGGCGTACGGCTCCCGCCCCAGCTGGCCCGGAAGAGGACGGCGTGACAGAACGCGACCTGTTGGAACTACACCAAGTGACACGGAAGTTCGGGTCCTTCACGGCCGTGGACGACGTCTCCCTCACCGTGCGGGCGGGCGCGCGGCACGCGATCATCGGTCCGAACGGTGCGGGCAAGTCGACCCTGTTCGGCCTCATCTCCGGAACCCTGGAGGCCACCGCCGGATCCGTCCTCGTCGACGGGCGGGACGTGACCCGGCTGCCGGTGGACCGGCGGGTCGGGCTCGGTGTCGCCGCGACCTTCCAGCACTCCAGTCTCTTCCTGCGCGAGACCGTTCTGGAGAACGTGCTGCTCGCCGTGCTGCGTCGGACCGGTACCGGACTCGGCGGCCGGCGGAAGGTGAGTGCCCGGGCCGGGGCGATCGAGCAGGCGCGGAGCCTGCTGGAGCGCGTGGGCCTGCCCGCCCGGCACGAGGTCGCGGCGGCCGCGCTCTCGCACGGCGAGCGCCGGCAGCTGGAAGTCGCCGTGGCGCTGGCCACCGGACCCCGGCTGCTGCTGCTGGACGAGCCGGCCGCCGGCATGTCCCCGGCCGAGACGGCGCGGCTCACGGAACTGCTCGCAGTGCTGCCCCGTGAGGTGACCGTACTCCTCGTCGAACACGATCTCGACATGGTCTTCGAGCTCGCGGACACTGTGACGGTCATGCACCTCGGCAGACACCTGACCACCGGCTCGCCGGACGAAGTGCGGGCCTCCGCCGAAGTGCAGAGCGCCTACCTGGGCAGTGCGGAGGTCCCCTCGTGACGTTCCTCAGTGTGCGCGAGCTGAGCTCCGGCTACGCGGGCGGTGTGGTCCTGGGCGGCGTCGACCTCGACCTCGACGCGGGCGGGATCGTCGCCGTCCTCGGGCGCAACGGGGTCGGGAAGACCACCTTCATGTCGACCGTCATGGGATTCGTCCGGCCGTACGAAGGCAGCGTCAGCCTCGCCGGCCGGCAGATCGCCGGCGCCCGCGTCGACGTGATCGCCCGGGCCGGAGTGGGCATCGTCCCCCAGGGGCGCCGGGTGTTCGCACCGCTGACGGTCGCCGAGCACCTCGCCATCGCCTCCCGTCGCCCCGCGCGGGGGCCGTGGACCCGGGCCCGTGTCCTCGACCTGCTGCCGAGGCTGGGGGAGCGGCTCGGGCACCGCGGTGACGAACTCTCCGGCGGGGAGCAGCAGATGCTCGCGATCGCCCGGGCCCTGCTGGGCAATCCGCGTCTGCTGCTCCTCGACGAGCCGTCCGACGGTCTCGCTCCCGCGATCGTCGCCCAAGTGGGCGAGGTGATCCGCGAGGTGAGTGCGCAGGGGATGTCCGTGGTCCTCGTCGAACAGAACCTGGCGCTCGCCTTCTCCGTCGCCCAGGACGTGGCCGTCATGCAGAAGGGCCGCATCGTCCACCGGGCGACCTGCTCGGAATTCCGGTCCCGGCCCGACGACCGCAGGCGCCTGCTGGGCGTCGACTGACCGGGCTGCGCCCGCCTGGACCGCGGCCCGGGCGGGCGCGCCCCTGCTTCAGGCAGGGGCCGGCGGCACTGGTGGGTCTGAGGCGTCCGGCGAAAACCCCGCTGCTCCGGACCCGTCGTACCCGCTACCATCGCCCGGTGCAGCCCCACCCCCGCCCCTGGTCCCCGTATCCGAAGATCCCGGCGAACAGCCGTCTGGGAGAGACGGGCGGGCGGAACTGGGTCGCCCACGAGAAGATCCACGGGGCCAACTTCGCGGTCGTGTGCGACGGGACGGGCGCGCACCCCGCCAAGCGGCGCGAGCTGCTCGGAGACGGCGGACTGGACGACTTCTTCGGCGTCGGCCGGATCTGGCCCGCCCTGGCGGTTGCCGCGACCCGCTGCGCGCAGACCCTGCGTGAGCACACCGGGGCCGCCGCCTCGGCGGTCGTGACCGTGTACGGCGAACTCGCGGGCGGCCGCTACCCCCACCCCGACGTGCCGCCGTCCCCGGGAGCGGAGCCCGTACAGACCGGAGTCTGGTACGCCCCCGAGCTGCTCTGGCTGCCCTTCGACGCGACCGTCACCGGCGAAGGCGGCCCGTGCTGGGTGTCCGACCGGACCCTTCGCGCCGCGGCGGAAGCGGCCGGTCTGCTCTGTGCCCCGCTGGTGGCCGAAGGCCCGGTCGCGAGGCTCCAGGAGCTGCCGGTGGTGTTCCCCACCCGGCTGCCCGGCCTGCTGGGCCTGCCCGCGCTGCCGGACAACCTCGCCGAAGGCCTGGTCGTCAAACCTGCGGGGGAATCCCGGGGGCCAGCGCGGCCCATGGCCAAGTTCAAGCAGCCCGCCTTCGCCGAGGACGAGCGGTTCAACGGCTCGCGCCCCTTCCAGGCGCCGGCCGGAGGCGCGGCCGGCGTCCCCGGCTGGCTGCTCGCCCACGGCACCGGCCTGCTCACTCCGGCCCGGGCCGCGTCGGCCGTGAGCAAGGTGGGTCCCCGCACCCCTCCGGAGGACCTGGCCGCCGAGATCGCCCGGGACGCTGCCGAGGAGGCGGCCGAGACGCTGGGCGGTCTGGACGAGGTCACGCTCCGCGCGCTGGAAGGGGCTTTGTTCGCCGGAGCCCTGATCCTGGCCCGCTTCGACGCGACCGACCGCCGCGCCTGAGGTAGGCCCCGCGCACCACACGGGCCGCTGCGGCGTTGGCAGCGACCCGCGTGGGGCGGTCGGTGGGTCAGATTCCCAGGGCCCTGCGGAGTCCCTGCCGGTCGGTGCCCAGTTTGGTGAAGACCGCGGACAGCAGCTCCGAGACGGCTTGGGCGTCGGTGCGCATCTCCTTGGCGATCGCCGAGTTGTCCAGGCCGAGCGCGGCGTGACGCGCCGCCGAGTGCTCCGCGACCGTCAAGGTGTCCCGCTCGGAGGTGTGCAGACGGCGCGGCCGCAGGCCGGCAGACACCAGCTGGGCGCGGGCGCGGCCCGCGAGCGCGTCGGCGCCGCAGGCCGCGGCGGCCTCCATGCCCCGGTAGAGCTGCTGGGCAGCCTGGTGCGGGTCACCGATGGCGTGCAGGGCAGTGCCGTGGTCGACGAGCGCGTGGGCGAGTTCGCAGGCGGCGGGGGACTGTTCGAGGTGGTCCACCGCCTCCTGCAACAGGCCGACCGCCTGGGACGGCTCCGTGGCCGCCGCCAAGACGCGCAGGGCGTGACCGATCACGCTGGACGCTCCGAACGCGCGGGCGCGTGCCACGGCTTCGGTCGCCGTGGCCCGTGCCAGGTCGGCCTTGTGCGTGACCTGGGCGAGGGCCAGATCGAGCTGCCACGGACTCCACGAGGGGTTCCGCGTACCGCGGAGGTCGAGGCGCTTGCCCGCCGCGGCGAGGTGCTGCTCCGCCTCCTTGATCCTTCCCTGCGCCAGCAGGAGCTTGCCCCACACGGCTTGGGGGTCGGGGTAGACGACGGCGTTGGGGAAACCCTCCGCCAGTTTGTACGTACGGGCGACCTGCTTGGCTTCGGTGACGTTCCCGCGGGCGAGCAGCGTCTCGATGAGGGTGCCGATCGCGTACCACTGCGCGGGGGTGCCGTGTCCGATGCGGTCGGCGATCTGCAGGCCGTTGCGTACGAGGTCCTCGGCCTCGGCGAGGCGTCCGCGCCGGTAGCGGACGTAGGCCAGCAGGGTGTAGACGAACGAGAGGTGTGCGCCGCGCCAGCCCTTCGCCTCGAACTCGACGATGCCGGTGTTGAAGAGCTCCTCGGCGCGGCCCGGCTGGTCGCAGTACATGAGAGTGACCGCGACTGAGGCCGGCACCTCGGAGCCGAAATCCTGGTCGGTCCAGCTCATGCCCCCGTCCAGCGCCTGCTCCGCGTAGTCCAGCGCGATGGCGGCGGGTTCGCCGCGCATGGCGGCGTCCCAGGCCCGCAGGCCCAGGATGTGCCGCTCGGGCAGACCGCGGCCGACCAGCCGCTTGGCGAACTGGGCGAGGAGCCGGGACCGGGCCGGTGAGTTCTCCTCGTCCACCCGGACCGAGTTCCACTTGAACTGCTCTGCCTGCATGCGCAGCCGGGTACGGGAACTCGTGGCACGTCGGGCCTCGTCGGCGAGCAGCTCGGCGGCCTCCGCCAGCTGGCCCGTGTGGGCGAGGGCCTGCGCGAGCCGGTACGTGATCGCTTCCCGCAGGCTCTGTTCGGTCTTGGGCTCCTCCAGTGCGGTCCTGAGCTGGTTGATGGTGGTCGCCGGATCGTGCAGGAGGTTGGCGGATCCGAGTTCGAACAGCACTTCGGCCCGGTCCTCCACGTCCGGCGGTTCGCGCAGCGCCCGGGCCAGATAGCGTCGTGCGGCATCGGGCGCGCCCGCGGAGAAGCTGTCCCGTGCTGCCTGGCGCAGCTGTTGCACCACCCAGGGGTCGCCCTCGGGATGCATCTCCAGCAGGTGACGGGCGGCGGCAGCGGGGCCCTGCCCGTCGTCGACCAGGGCCTGCGCGGCCATGCCGTGCATGGCGACACGCACGCCGGGCGGAATGGACCGGTACACGGCCGTGGCGATGAGCGGGTGGAAGAACTCCACGACCTCTTTGCGGCGCACGCTGGTGAGGACGGTCAGGATGCGTGCGGCGCGCAGTTGGTCGATGGCATCGGAGGTCTGTGCCTCGCCGAGCGCGGCGACGCTTCCGACTATGCCGGTCGGGACCGCGGTGCCCAGCACCGCGGCCGCCCAGGCGAACCGGACGGTGGACGGCCCGAGCTGTTCGAGGCGGTCGATCAGGCCGCTGCCCTTGACGGCGGAGGCCAGATCGCGCAGCTGGGGGATGTTGTCCTGGTGCGGTTTCAGCCCGCGGTCGCGACCCTTCATGGCCAACTCGACGACCTCGAAGGGGTTGCCGCCGGTGATCGCCCAGCACTCCCGGCAGAACGCGTCATCGGCGTTCTCGCCCAGTGCGTCGCGTACGATGCGCGCCACCGCGCTCGTGGTGAGCGGAGCCAGCTCGTGCGGACGTGCCCCCTGGCGCCCCATCAGAGCGCGGAGAGGGGCGGCGCCGGCGGGGATCTCGTCCGGTCGGCAGGCCACCATGATCAGCATGGCGAGTTCCTCGGCCCGCGCCGCGAAGGCGGTCAGCCACGCCAGGGATTCCGCGTCCGCCCAGTGCGCGTCGTCGAGGACCAGGACGACGGGGGCGCTCCGAACCGTCAAATGCGTGACGACCCAGTCCAGTCCGTCCCGCACGCCTTGCGGGTCGGGTGCCGTCGGGCCGTTCGGGGCGGCGGTCAGCCCGAGCGCCGGGGCGACGATGCTGTGCCAGTTGCCGAGGACATCGAGCCGCTCGTCCTCGCTCATGGCGGCGAACGTCGGCTGTATGAGCTGCCGCATCACGTGGAACGGCACCTGTTTCTCCTGCTCGCCGCCGCGCGCGAACAGCACGGTGCAGCCGCGTTCGGCGGCGAGCCGACGGGCCTCACTGAGCAGCGTGGTCTTGCCGATGCCGGCCGACCCCGCGAAGGTCAGTACGCCCCCGCGGCGGGTGACCGGACCGCTGTCCGAAGCTCCGCAGAGATCGTCCACCGCGCGGTGGATCGCCAGAATTTCGGACTCCCGTTCGAGCGGAGGCTGTGAAGCCCATCCCCTCGTTTCCGTGCCATGTGACATTCCTGCCCCCTCCTGCGCGTGCGGCCGAGTGTATGGCTCGGAGGGGGGACGTTGCTGAGTAAAGATGATATTGGGGTATCTCGCCACTCGTACGTGGCCAATGCTGTACTCTCGGTCGACTTCATTGCGGTGCGGTGCTAAGGAGTTGGCGAGGACCCGCCCGGACGGGGAGCCGGGCCCGGTCGAGTCCGTCATCAACGGCGCGCGACGGGAATCATGGGCAGCTCGCTGGGCTGGGGGATGCCCGCGGGAACTTCACGCACCGTGATGCCGGGCGCTGGGGCCAAGTGCCACCGGGAGGCCACGCTCGCCACTGCGACCAGGATCTCCGCCACTGCGAACGAGTCGCCGATGCATTTGTGCTGGCCGGCGCCGAACGGCATGTACCTGTGATCATGCGGTCGCCCGTCCGCGTCCTCCTGCCAGCGGTCCGGATCGAAAACCGTGGGATCGCGGAACAGCCCGGGATCCCGGTGCAATGCGTAGGGGCTGTAGGCGACTTCGGCGCCCGCCGGGATCGAGACACCGCCGAGTGTGACGGGAACCAGGGCGCGCCGGGTGAAGAGCAGCGGCGAGTGCAGGCGCAGCGCTTCCTGGAACACGCTGTTGGTGTACGGCAGTTCGCAGAGGTCGGCGGGGCGGACCGGGCGGGTGCCCACCACCGCGTCGACTTCGGCATGCAGGCGCTTCTCCACCTCGGGGTGACGGCCTAGTTCGTGGAAGATCCAGGCCAGGGTGGTCGCCGGGGTCTCCGTACCGGCGAACATGATGGCGATCGCTTCGTCCCGTACCTGCTCGGCGCTCATCGTCGCACCCGTCTCGGCGTCCACGCTGGACAGCAGCAGCGAGAGCAGGTCGTGTCGGTCTTCGTGCGCGTCCCGGTACTGCGCGATCACCTGGTCGATGATCTGGCGCAGGCGTGCGGCGGCCGCGTCGAACCGCCGGTTGAGCGGAATGGGCAGCCGGTCCAGGGACCTGGGCATGACCGCACGCAGCAGCATGCCCTCCAGAACGACGGGAAGCGAGCGGTGCACCTCCGCGACGGCGGGCCGGCTCAGGTCCCCCGAGAAGATCATCTCGGCGACCGAGGACAGCGCGTACCGGCGCGTCTCGGTGAGCATCGAGACTTCACGGCCCGCCGTCCACGACGCGGACATCGTCTCCGCCTGCCGGCACATCACCTCGGTGTACTCGGCGATGTGCTTGCGGTGAAAGGCCGGTTGGATCATGCGGCGCTGTTTGCGGTGGAACTCGCCGTCGGTCGTCACGATCCCGTTGCCGAACATCGGGCGGAGCCTGTCGAAGACCCTGCCCCGGCCGAACCGCTGCGCCTGCTGGACCAGTACGGCGTGGACGTGGTCCGGATCCGTGAGGACGTGCACGGGCCACGTGCCGATGTCGAGCCGCACGATCCCGCCGTGGTCCCGCAAGGACTCCAGGAACGCGATCGGCTGGCGCCACAATTGCAGCGCGTGGCCCAGGAGCGGTAACCGCCCCGGAACCACGGGCGCTTGGACCGCAGAGCCGGGATGCTCCACATGCTCCATGGACCGACTCCCTGTCATGCCACTGAGACCAGGCCCGGGCGGATGTATGCAGACTCCAGCCCGGCCGCGAACCGTTCGTCGCTGTAACGCGTGCACTCGTAACGCTGCCACAGATCCGCGCCGATCATCCAGTCCTCGTAGCTCCGCACGCATCGGGAGACGGCGGCGCGTACCGACGGGTCCGTCTCTCCGTGGGCGTCCAATGCCTGCACCAGGCGCTGCTCTCCAGCCAGGTACTCCTCAATGCGGACCTGGATGCGGTCCTCGACCACCCGGACCGCGTCGGGAAGCGAGCACCGCTCCCATGAGGAGATGAGGGAGACGAGGTTGTTGTTGTCACCGCAGGAGTGCTCCTTCGGCAAGGAGAACACGTCGTTCCCCCACGAGATGACGTCCACGGCGCTCGCCATGAGCTCCTGGAACTCGGGGAGGTCATGGATGCGTTGCGGCAGGTCCAGCCCCAGGCCGGCCTCCACCATGTCCATCATCGGCAGCAGTTGGGAGCTGTGCCGGCGCATGAGGATGTAGTCCTGGATCGCCGGAGGCCCTCCGGCCCGGCGGTTGCAGGCCTCCTGGTCCAAGGAGCGCAGTATGAGCGGGACGTGGTACCGGTACCGAGCCGCAGTCCCCTCGGACATCCCGGCGAGGATGCGGTCGCACAGGTCGATGAAACCGGTCACCAGCGGACTCACACGGGACGACGTCCTGTCGGCCTTCCCCGTCTCCAGATACTCGGTGATCGCGACTGCTACGGGTTCCCAGGCCGCCAGCTCACCGGTCCTGATGAGGTGGTCGTGCTGGTCGTCCAGGACGAACGACCAGGCCATCCACTCGGCGAGCAGGACGATCCTCTCGTACGGCACGTCACCGCTCACCCGGCCCGCGAGGTGGCCGAATCCGATCCCCGCGAACTCCTCGACGGCGTCGGTGACGAGTTCGTGGCGGACCACCCACGCGGTGGCCTCGGCGTTGGCCCGTGCGGCCTGAGGATGCTTGGAGTTCCCGAACGGAAGGTGAAAATCGGGAACAGGGAAAGAGTTGAGCTGGGTCATTGATCCCCCGTAAATAGCCTGCTTCGTCAATACCCGCTCAATTCGCAATCGCGATTGTCGCGACGACTTGTCACACACCCCTCTGCTGCGGCTACGTCCCGGCGGCACGCTGCGGCTCTCGGAATGAACCGGTCGTGGAGCGACCAGATTCCGCCGAGGCGCGACCACATCAGGCCACCCGTGAAGTAATTAACTCTCAGGGCGCAGCGCACTGTCAATGTAGGGCGGGATGAGGCGCTGAACTAATCCGGAAAGTTCCGAAAGTGTATTCGCTCAGAATATGCGGACGGCATAGTCGGGCCTCGTGCGGGCCGTTCGGACGGGTGTCGTCGGGTGCCGGGCCTTGCCCAGAGGGGCGGTTGGGGCTGAAGCCGCGGGCCACCGACTGGCCGTAGCCCCCTTCCGGCCACTGGTGCGCACGCCAGGGACGGTGCACTCGGGCGGTGTTGCCCGGCCCCCGGTACGAACCCACGCGGAGGACACCGCTGTTCGCACCGGGGATGGGGTGCACGGCATCGAAACGACCGGGTGCGCGGAAGGGCGGGCGGGTGGCCGAAGAGCGCCGTGGCGCTACCGGGCGCTGCCTACACTGCGAGTGGACACGGCCGTCCGGGCAGGGGTGGGAGCATGCGCGAGAGCGATCCGGCGCGCCCGGGCGACGACTGCGGGGCTGATGTCCTGGGCCCCTACCTGGAGGCCCTGCGGGCGCGCCTGAACGGGGAACGGTTCGAAGCGCTCATCCGCGCGGTCCAGGTCACCTGCGCGTTGCTCGGGGACGGCCACCAGCCCGTGCTGGAGGTCCCCGGAGAGGGCGAACTCGCCCCCGACCTGCAACGCGAGTACCTGTCCTTGATGGCAGTGATGATCACGGGTCACCTCGACCACCGCCTGGTCGAGCTCGCCGCCCCCGACGGCGCCCGCGGCTGGGCCGTCGTGGAGAACGACCACCCCCACCGGGCGCGCGAGACCGAACGGATCCGGATCGAGGAGCAACTGGAGGTCATCGTCCGCGCCGACGACTCCTCGGCGTCCTGACTTCCCCGGCGGCCGGGGGCTCCATGTCCATCCGGACACATGCCTGGGACGGGCAGCCCGGGCACTCGTACCGGGCACTCGTACACTCGTACGGTGAGCGACGGAAGTGTACGTACTGCGGTGCCGTCGGGCTGGAGCCGGGATTCGTGGAGGACAGCGGTGAGGGGGCTCGCGGCTATGCGCGGTGGATCGCCGGGCCGTTGGAGCGCGGCCTGTTCGGCGGGGCGAAGAGGCTGGGGAAGCCGCGCCGTCGGATAGAGGCATACCGCTGTCAGCGGTGCGGTCACATGGAGCTCTTCGCCACTGACCCCGTCTGAGATCCGAGAGCGGGCGCCGGCCGGGCCGGTGTGCCGGCGCAGCGCAGACGGTCGGCGGTGACGGGGGCGCCGTCGACGATGTTGCGGTCGTAGGTGACGGTCTTGACCTCGACGGGTTGGGCGCCGACCGTGACGTCGAAGAACTTGTCGCCCTCCGGGACGGCTCGCAGGCGGGAGCCGGGCAGGGCGGCCGCTAGCGTGGCGGCGTCCTCCTCCCGGCCGGCCGGGTAGCTGATGACGGGCGGCCCGGCCGGGCGTACCGCCGGCGCGGCCTTCGAGGTGTCCGTGACGACGAACCCGCTGCCGTGCAGGGCCGCGGCCACCGCGGCGTCGTCCACGCGGACCGCGATCCCGGTGGGGTTGGTCGCGGCGGGGGTTTCCGGGACGGGCTGGATGCGGGTGTCACCGGTGATGGGGCGGTCCGCGCCCAGGGCCTCCCACAGCGCCGCGGATCGCGGCTCGTCCCACACCAGCGTGGAGCCCACACCGGGTACGCGGTGGTCGAAGAGCCGGATCGGGACGGTCGCGAACTCGGTACGGTCCGCACGCAGACGGCCGAGCGCCCAGCCGATACGGACGAGGTCCTGCAGGTCCGTGTCCTCGTCGGTGCGTACGGACTTCAGCAGGGCCCGTGCCGTGCGCGCCGTGTTCACGGGGCCGTCCAGTGCGCCCTCCGCGGTGAGGCGGGCCAGCAGGTCGGTGACCACGCGCTGCTGGCGCCGGACGCGGCCGAGGTCCCCGGGCCGCAGATTGACGTGCCGGGCCCGGACGTAGCGCAGCGTGCTGTTGCCGTCCGTGTGGTGGACGCCGGCGCCGATGTCGAGACCGGAGTTCTCGTCCTTGAGGGGCCGGTCCGTGCACACGGTCGCCCCGCCGAGGTTGTCGACGGCCTGCTCGAAGCCGGTGAAACCGGTCTCCAGGTAGTGATCGATGCGCAGACCGGTGGCCTTCTCCACGGTGCGCACCGTCAGCGGGCCGCCGCCGAGCGCGTACGCGCCGTTGATCTTGCCCAGGCGGGGAGGGCTGGCGTCGCCGGTGGAGCCGGAGGTCCCCGCGGTCTCGGCGTACTCGACGTAGGAGTCGCGCGGGATGGAGACCACGCTCGCGCGCCGCTGGTCCCGGGACAGGTGCACGAGCATCATCACATCGGTGCAGTTGCACCCCTTGCCGCCCACGTGGAGCCTTCGCTTCTCGGCGGCGGAGAGGCCGGCGCGGCTGTCGATGCCGACGACCAGGATGTTCGTACCCCCGCCGTGGGCCGGAGCTGCGCGGCCGGCCGACACGGCCTGCGACCCCAGGAACGAGCCGGATCCGAGGGTGACCAGCAGGGCGAGAGCAACAGTGAGACGACGCAACGCACACCCCTGAAATCGGCAGAAACCACGACGAAACGGGACGATAGCGGGTCGATGTATCAGCCACAGCGCTACGCGCCGGGAGCGGCCACGCCCTTGCCGTAGTGGACGGCGACGTTGTCGCGGGCCGGCCGTGCCCGCCCCGCCGGCCCCTGTGCGAACGCCCGCAGAACGTTCGCCGTGACCGCACGGGTGAACGTCCCCGCCCTCGCGTCCAGGCCGTGACTCGCCTTGCCCGCGCCATCGGCTCCGGCTTCCAGGGCCTCGACCCAACGCATGGTGCCCGTCGCGAAGACGCCCGCTCCGCCCGGCAGCGAGAGGTACGCGGTATCCGCGTACGAAGCGCGGCCTTTGCACACCACGGGGGAGTGCGCGAGGATCTCGGCCGGCCGCGGGGTGGGGTGGACCGGGTTGACCCGGTCGAACTCGATCCCCACCAGGTTGGGGAACGAATCACCCAACCGCGCCCCGGAGCCCGTCAGAAGCCAATGGTGCGGGTGGGACACCACGTACGGCGCGTCCACCGGATAGCCGTCGTACATCACGCCGAGCAGGGAACTCTCCGGATCGGGAGCGGGCTCGCGCCGGAAGTCGTTCGTCGCGGGCTCTCCGCGCCGGAAGCCCGGGTCCGCGGCGTAGTCCTTCTTGTAGCAGACCACGATCCGGTCCGCTCCCACGGGGGAGGCCTCGAAGCGCACCCGCCGGTAGCAGCAGTTGGCACCGAACACGGCCAGATTCATGCCCGCGTCGCGCGCCCGGGTCACGTTCCGGCGCTGCTCGGGGCTCCAGTACTCGTCATGCCCGGGAGACAGCAGGGCGACGGCCCCGCACAGGAGTTCCGGTTCACGGGCCACGTCCACTCCGGTGGCGTAGGCCAGCGGCAGGCCCATCCGTTCGGCCAGCGCGATCAGGGGGGCCTCGAAGACGAGGAACTGACCGGCGCCCTTCCTGTTGGCGTAGGGGCGGTCGAAGCAGACCTGAAGGGAGCGTGACCCCGTCTTCCCGTTCGTCCCCCGGTAGAGGTCGGCTCCGCCCCACCGGTTGTACGCCTGCCACGTGGCGACCGCGTTCACCACCACCATGCGGCCGGCCGCCGACGGAGAACGGACGGTGACGGGTACGAACCGCTGCGCCTGCCCGTCGCCGCTGTCCAGCCGCAGCAGATAACTGCCCTCGGGCCAGCCCGAGGTGTTCACCTCCGCGGTCTGCCGCCACTCGGCGCGAGCCATCCGCGTCACCGGATCGAGCCGGGCCGGCGGCTGGCGCACACCCGGCAGGAGCGCCGAGCGCCAGACCAGACGGGCCCTTGCCCCGCCGTACCAGCCCATCCGGTAGGCCGACACGGTGTAGGAGGCGGAGGTCGTCGACACGCGCAGGGCGAACGACTCGCCGGAGCACACACTGGACCGGTCGGCGAAACCCTCGAGGGCCCGCGCCTTGCCGGCCCGGGTGATCCGCCAGTCACCGGCCCCGGGGAGCGCGTTCTCGGCCGGTACGTCGAGCACGGACGCCTGGGCGACGGCTCCGGCCGACGGCGCCGAAGCCGTGGTGGCCCTCGCAGCCGTGGCCAGCCACGACTGCGACGAGGCGAGCGTGGCGGCGGCGAACGTCAGGATCCGTCGACGCCCGGGGTCCGTCCCGTGACCCCCGGCACCGGGCGCGGCATCCGCTTGCGGCGCCACCACATCACCTCACCTGTGCCGGGAGCCGTTCCGTACCTGTTCTAACCCGGCCCCCTGCCGCCGCCCCGCACGCCACGCCAGGCCGGTCAGGGCCGGCCCCCGGCGGTGATCTCGTCGCGGATCAGGTTGCGGTGCTCCTCGTACAGGAGCCGCGCGTCGTCGCCGGCGATCGCCTCGGTTTCGAAGCCGCACGCGCACGTGACGATGGTGAGATCCGAAGCGGCGCTCAGGGTGTCGCCCTCAGGACCGGTCCAGCCCTCGCCCGGGACGTTCTCTAGGCGGAGGCGGTGGCGGTGGACGGGTCGCCGCGGCTCGCCGGGAGTGGACGTCGCGTTGCCGTCGTCGAAGGGGAACCGGTGTTCGTTCATGCACCCATCATCGCTTCTCCGACCGGTCCGGTACCGGTTGCGGCGCGCCCCGCGCGCCTCGTCACCTGCACGCCGCCGCGGCGTACGCTCGCCCGTATGAGTACCCGTCACCTCGTGCGCACGTGGGCGGTCCTTCCCGACAGGGGGTACTCGACGGCGTGGCTCGGCCTCACCGGCCGCCGTCTCAGCGCGCGCGGGCGGGCCGTGGGTCTGGTCCCCGAGCCGTACTGGGTGACGTACTCGCTGGAAACCCACGACGCGTACGTGACCTCGCGCCTGCACGTCACGGTCGAGACGGCGGCATCGACCAGGACGCTGGACCTGCGCAACGGAGCGGGCCGTTGGACGGCCGACGGTGAGTACCGGCCCGATCTCGACGGCGCTATGGACTGCGACCTGGGCCTGTGCCCACTGACCAACACCATGCCCGTACTCCGTCACGGCCTGCACCGGCAGCCGGGGACGGCCCCGCACCACTTCCTGATGGCCTGGGTCTCCGTCCCAGGCCTCGAAGTCAGCGCGAACCGGCAGACGTACACGCACCTCGCCCGCACCGAGCACGGCGCGCGCATCCGCTACGGGTCCGGCGACTTCCGCAGCGACGTCGAGTTCGACGACGACGGACTGGTGCTGGACTACCCGCTCTTGGCGACCGCACTCACCCGCTGACGCCCGCGTCCGCGCCCGCGTTCGTTGCGCGTCCGCGTGGTGACGCCCTGCCTCCGCCAGGCGTCGGACGCGTTCGCGAGGAGGCGCGCGCGGGCGTGAGGGGCGCGCGAACAAGCGGATGCGCCAGTTCCAGAAAAATTCCGGACACCGGCGTGCACGATCGGACGCCATTTCCGATGGGGTGGTCCGTAGGGGCGCTCGATGCTCCACCACAGCCGCGTTTCCGGGGCCGGGCACGCCCGTTTCGCACACGCCACCTGAAGGGTTTACGCCCACGTGAATCTTGCCGAGATCACCGCCCTCGTGCTCATAGCCGCCACCGCGTTGCGCGTGTTAGCCGTTGATGTCAGCCGTGGAGGAGTGCATGAGTGAGGGCGAGTTCGACCCATCGGGAGACCGGGCGGTCTCCAGCGAGCTGGCGGGAGTCCTGCCGGTGGACTTCACCGCCTTCCACTCCCAGCAGCACCGTGCCTACCTGCGCTATGCCCATCTGCAGCTGGGCGGCCGCAAGGACGCCGAAGACGTCGTCGACGACGTCTTCACCTTCCTGCTCAAGGTGTGGCCGCACGCCCTGCAGGAGGCGAGCCTGCACGCCTTCGCCTGGGCGGCACTGCGGGAGCACGTCGAGCGGCGGATGGCTGCCCTGAACCGGCCGGTGGCGATGGTGGAAACGGCATGGTTCGCGGCACTGCGCCGTTCCTCCCGGGAGCGGCTGGAGCTGCTGGAGTCCAAGCTCGGCCTGTACGCGGCGATCGCGGACCTGCCGGAGCGGCACTACGACGTGGTGCTGCTGGCCTTCCTGCTGGGCAACGAGTGCGACGCGGTCGCGCGGATGATGGGGATCGCCCCCGCGACGGTCCGCTCGCACATCCGCGGCGCACGCCGAACCCTGTCCCGCAAGCTCGGGGTGGACTGGATCCCGGGAGAGGAGAAGGCCCAGTGAGCGACATGACACGCGACCGCGACACGGAGCTGTGCGAACTGGACGCGGCCCTGGAGAACGCGGTGGTGCTGGCGGAGGAGTACGCCGGGTACGACGAGTACGCCGCCCGCCGCCGGATCGCACGCCGCGTCGTGGCCGACCGCGCCCGCCAGGCGAAGGCCCCGGCGAGGGGTGCCGTGCCGTTGCCCGCACAGGGAGCGCCGGCGTCGCCGGCCGATCATCTGGTGCTTGACGCGGCCTGCCATGTGCGGGCCGCCAGGAGCCTGGAGGACCTGACCCGCCACCTCGTGGAGAACAGGGGCTTCGCCCAGCTGGCCCTGGCCGCCGGATCCTGGCCCCACAGCGGGGAATCGGCGCTGCTCTTCGGCAGCCTCCTGCACCTGGCCGGGAAGACGGAGGGCGCGCAGTTCTGGTTCCAGTACGCGGCCGGAGCCGACTCGCGGACCGGCGCCAAATGCCTCTACCTCCACCACCTCGCCCGCGCCGAGGTCGCCACCGCACGCCACTGGAAGCGCCAGGCCGCGCTGCTGCCCCCGGACGACGGCCTGTCCGCACTGCCCGAGATCCCCGACGACCTGGAGGCCGCGCTCGGAGCCTCCGTCATCTGGAGCTCCCCACCCATCACCACCCAGGACCTCACCACCCTCGCGGGCGGTCCCGGATACTGCGGGCGCACGGGCTACCGGCTTCCCGCACTTCTGCGGGGAGCCGTCACCGCGCGGCTGTACTCGGCGGACCCGGACCTGGGCGAGGTCTTCTACCCGGGCCCCCAGGTCGCGGTCGCCGTCGCCCAGCACGCCCGGCTCAATCCGCTGCACCTGACCGACGAGGCGAACGCGTGGGCGCCCGGGGCACTCAAGCCGCCCCGTCTCACCCAGGCGGCACGCAGGTCCCCGGAGGGACAGCCCGCCCCTGCGGCGCTCGCATCCGTTCACCAGGCCTTGCGCGTCCTGGAGATCATCAACCGCCACTCGGGAGGCGTGAGCCTGGCGCAGATCGCCCGTGAGACGAAACTGCCCCAGCTGGTGCTGGCCCGGGTGATGGAGCAGTTGAACAGGGCGAACCTGGCCACCGCGATCGGACCGGGCGCCTATGTGGCGGGTACGGCCCTGGTGCTGACCGGCGCGGTGAAAGCGGACGGGCGCGGTCAGCTGCACGAGGCCCTCGCCTGGGTGAGGGACGCCGTCGGCGCCGCGGTCTACGTGGCCCGGTACACCGACGGGGAGGTCTCCATCACCCAGTACGCCGACGGCCCGGCCACACCGCTGGTGGAGGAATGGGTGGACTTCCGGGCGGCGGCCCATGCCTCCGCCGTCGGGAAGGCGTTGCTGACGCAGCTCGACTACGACGGCCGGAGAGACCACCTGTCCCGGCACGGGGCCGTCCGCTTCACCTCCCACACCCTGACCAGCCATCGGGCGCTCTTCCACCAGCTCGACGCACGCGAGCCGAACGAACCCCTGCTGGACCTGCAGGAGTACGCGCTGGGCACGGTGTGTGCCGCGGTCCCCATCACCGCGGGCCCGAACGCAGAGTGCCTCGCCCTGTCGATCCCGGCCCCGGACCCGTACCGGCTGCAGCAGGCAGCCCGGATCCTGCAGAGCGAGGCCGCCGCCGTGCTGCTCGCCCTCGTCGTGGCGGGCAGCGCGTCGAGCGGGCCGGGAAGCGGCGTCCTGACCACGACCGTCTAGGGAGTGTCGTCACAGTAGCGTGGGCCGCCCGGAGGGCGGGGCGTGCGTGCCGGGCCCCGCCAGCCGGACGGGACTCTGACAACACACCTAGGGCCGGCCATCTGAAGGACGGACCCGCAGCGCACGCGCGACGGGCCCGTCCGCCGTTCCCTCGGGCGTACGCCCGCCTGCAGGTGATCCGGGCATGTTCTGACACGGACGGCAGGGTCGCACCCGCTCCAGCGGGTGCGCGGTCCGCTCGAATGGGGGAAGCTGGGCATGGCCGCAGCGTGGACGGTGACAGGCAAGCGAGGAGGGTCTCGTGAAGGCTTCAGGAGACGGCCGGCTCGCCCGCGCACCCCGCTCGAGAGTGCGGACGGCCACTTTGCTCTGCGCGGCGGCAGCCCTCGTGGCGGCCGCCGTTCCGGCCACCGCGCAGCCGGGGGCCGTACCCGCCCCGACCCCGGCGCCGGGAACAGTGGTGGTCGCCGACTGCTTCTCGAAGGCCCAGGTACGCCCCGACGAATACCTGCTGGCCTGCGGGGACGGCAACAACCGCCTCGTCGGGCTGCGCTGGGACACCTGGGGACCGCGGAGCGCGACGGCCACCGGTACCGACATGGTGAACGACTGCCGCCCCTACTGCGCCGCAGGCCGCTTCCGCCCCTACCCGGTGACGGTGACCCTGAGCAAGCCGGAGCCCTGGCCCGATCGCCCCGGCGTCCAGCGCTTCACCACGATCCGGCTCGTCTACACCGACACCGCGCCGTCTCCGGTCGCGAAGGACGTCACGTACAAGCTCGTGTACTGACGGCGCTCCCGGCACGCACGGACCGCCTGCCCCGCCCCGTCCACCGGCGCGTCACTGGGGCGGGGCGGATGCGAGCCCGATGCATTCGACGTCGATCTGGTCCGCGAGCTGGTCCAGCACCCCGGCCAGATCGAGCACTGTCTGTGCATCGCCGCGCATCTCTCCGGAGTCGGTGGACCGCGTCCAGTCGGCCGCGAGGCGGCGCAGCAGCTCGGTGACATGGTCGGCGGGTATCAGCAGCAGGCCGTCGGCGGCGGGGACCAGCGGTATGGACACTTGGATCATGGGACCGCCTCCCGGCGACGAAGTAGCGACAACCGTCCCGACCAGGTCCGTGACCAGCTGATTCCGGTCGGGATCAGGACCGGGCCTCAGCGACCGGTCTTCCTCCGGCCGCCCAGGCGGGGTAGCTCATCGTGGAGCAGTCTGCCCGCGAGAGCGCCGCCGAACACCACGACGCGACACCGAGCAGCCATGACTGGATGACGAGGACGGTCCCGAAGGGGCCGTAGGTGACGGCGTTGGACGCGATCAGCGGTGAGAAGACGAGCTGGGAGAAGACCCTGAGCCCGAGGAGCCCCAGCATGGTGGCCGCCGCGCCCGGGAGCAGGGCCGTCCACGCGATCCGGCTGCCCAGCAGCAGCCGCTGTGACCACCAGAAGAACAGGGTGCCGATCAGCACGGTGACGACACCGCGGGCCGGGGACTCGCGCCAGGGCGGCGAGATGGCCCAGGTACAGGCTGCCGATCAGCACGGCGAGCCACAGCACGCGTCGCCACCTGGCCCACCAGCGGTCCGGGGGAAGACCCCAGACCTTCTCGTAGCCGCTCTGCACCAACGTGCCGAACGACAGTCCGAACACGGCCAGCAGGGCGAGGCCGAACGCGGTCGTGGTCCGCCGGGCGGGCCACCAAGAGGTGGCCGCGCCAGAGGTCCACTGCGGGAAGCGGCCTCAGGCCGAAGGCTGCTGAGGGCTCATCACGGTGAAGAGCGCGCCCTCGGGGTCGGTGAGGATCACCGAGCGGTCGGAACTCGTCGTACGGACGGGACCGGCGGCCCGGCCGCCCAGAGCGGTGGCGGCGTCCATCGCGCTCTCCAGATCGGGCACGTGGAAGTGGACGTGCCAGCGGGGGCGCACCTGCGGGTCCGGGTCCTCCTCCAGCGCGCCGCCGCTGATCCGCGCGACGGTGTCGTGACCGTGCCGCAGCACGACGTGGTCGTGCTCGTAGGAGACGGTGCAGGAGCCCGGCCGCTCGCCGGCCCAGTCGAGGACCTCGCCGTAGAAGATTGCCGCGGCGAACGCGTCGCGCGTACGCAGTTCCAGCCAGGCCGGGGCGCTTCCGCGGCCCACCGCCCAGTCCGGGATGACTTCGCCCTGCCAGAAGCCGAAGACGGCCCCCGCGGGGTCGGCGGCCAGGGCGGCCCGCCCGGTGCCGAAGGCGAGGGGGCCGACGGCCATGGTGGCTCCGCGCTCGCGGATGCGCGCGGCGGTGACATCGGCGTCGTCGACAGCGAAGTACGGGGTCCACGCCACCGGCACGCTGAGGCTCCTGGCCAGTGCGCCCATGCCCGCGACGGGAGATCCGTGGCTCACCGCAACCGTGAAACCCTCGCCGAGGCGGGTGCTGCGGAACTCCCAGCCCAGCACGGCGCCGTAGAACCGCCGTGCGGCATCAAGATCCCGAGTCATCAGGCTGACCCAGCACGGTGCACCAAAGACTTCATGGCTCGACGTCGACACAGCTGTCAGCCTCATCCGCAGGTCGCAGGGCGCAGGACTCCTCCACGGTAGCCCCGCCGCGCTCGACCGGCCGCGAGGCTCGGCGCCCGCTTACCCGTGCGCGTGAGCAAATCGGCGGGGCGGGCAGAGCCGTCGGCGGCAGCGGGGCTTCCGCTCACCGGGGCAACGTCCTGCGTGTCGCGGACGGCCGGGTGCGACCGCAGCGGTCACCGGTCCATGATCGGACCATGCGTCCGATCATTGCCTGCCTGCTGTCCGGCTCCTTGTGCCTGGGCGTATCGGCATGCGCCTCTGCCGGAGAACGAACGAGGGCCGCGCAGGCCGCGGCCACCGCGTTCGAGGGCGCCCTCGCGGACGGCGACACCCGGCTGGCGTGCGCGGCCCTGGCGCCCGGTACACGGGAGGAACTGGAGCAGGACGCGCCGTGCACGGCCGCCCTGAGGTCCCTGAAGCTCACCCCGGCCACGGGCCGCGCGCGGGAGTCGATGGTCTACGGCTCCCAGGCGCGCGTCGTCTACGCGGATGACAGCGTCTTCCTGGCCCTCTTCCCGGAGGGCTGGAGGATCACCGCCGCGGGCTGCGTCCCGAGGCAGGGGCGCCCCTTCCGGTGCGAACTGAAGGGCGACTGAGGTGCGCACGATGTTCCTGCTCTGCCTGACCGTGGTGTTCGGCGGGCTCGCGTACGCGCTCACGGTGGGGCTGATGCAGCGGTGAGCGGCTTCGGACGGTTTGCCCGCGAGAACGGGCTCACGCTGGCCTTCGGCACGGGCTTCCTGCTCACCCTGGCCGGTCAGGCCGTCGCCGGGCACGCCGAGCTCAACACGATCCTGACCGCCGAGAGCCTGCACCCGCTGTCGTTCGCCGACTACCTCTTCACCTCCGACTTCATGGTCGACGTCACCGAGAACTGGCAGTCGGAGTTCCTTCAGTTCTTCCTCTACATCGTCGGCACCGTGTGGCTGCTCCAGCGCGGATCGCCGGAGTCCAAATCGCTCGACAAGGCCGGCACCGAATCGGACGAGGAACAGAAGGTCGGAGCCTGGGCCACGCCGGACTCGCCGAAGTCGGCGTCCGCCGGAGGCCTGCGCCAGGCCCTCTACTCGAGATCGCTCGGCATCGTGATGTGCCTGATCTTCGTCCTGTCGTGGCTCGCCCAGTCCGTCACCGGCCGCGTGGCCTTCAACGAGGAACAGCTCCGCGACCTGCAAGAACCGGTGGAGTGGCCTGCCTATGTGGCGTCGGCGGAGTTCTGGAACCGCACGCTGCAGAACTGGCAGTCCGAACTCCTCGCCGTCGCGTCGATGGCGATCCTGGCGGTGTACCTGCGCCAGCGGGGCTCACCCGAATCGAAGCCGGTCGGCGCGGCGCACACCTCCACGGGCATCGAAGGGTGACCCCATCTCCGAATGGGGAGGGAGCCGTACGGGATGCCCGTGCGGCAGAGGGCGTGCGCGGGGCCGTGGTGTTGCGGGGGCCTACTCGGCGATCTCCGTCCGCTCCCACCACTCGTACACGGGCAGCTCGCCCTCCTGGCCGGCCCGGTGCCGCGACGTGGGCTTGAAGTGCTCGTATCCGCCGCGGTGCGGGATCTTCAGGTCTTCTCCGGGGGCGGGGGCCGTGACGATCCGCTCGCGCAGGTCGTCCGGGCCGCCCTCAAGCATTGCCTTGTCTGCCATGCCTCCAGTCTTCCGACCGGCGGGAGGACCCGCATGTCGAATCCCTGTCGGCGTCGGCCGTTCAGGCCTGCTGTTCGCTGATGTTGACCATCCAGGTGATGCCGAAGCGGTCCATGCACATGCCGAAGACATCGCCCCACATCTGCTTGTCCAGCGGGACCGCGACCGTGCCGCCGGTGGAGAGCTTGTCCCAGTAGCCGCGCAGTTCGCCGGCGTCCTCCCCGCTCAGGCTCACCGCGATGTTGTTCCCGGGGTTGTGCTGCGTTCCCGGCGGGTTGTCGGCGCCCATGAGGGTGAAGCCGCTGTCGGACTCCAGCATGCCGTGCATGATCCTGTCGCCGGCGTCTCCGGCCTCCTTCCCGCCGAAGTCACCGTAGGTGTTCAGCGTCAGGGAGCCGCCGAAGACGCCCTTGTAGAACTCCAAGGCCTGGCGGGCGTCACCGTCGAAGCTGATGTACGGGTTGAGACGGGAAGGCATGGCATTTCCCCTTTCGTGATGAGACGTCAGTTCCCGCAGGGTAGGTGATGCGCAATACCGTCCCTTCCCAGCCACGCGCAAGGCTTCAACGAGAAAATCCTTGAGGGCGCACTAGACTGGTGGGTTGTTTGGCGCTGGACCGGAACAACCTGGGCAGACCCGGGCTCCGCCCGGCGACCCGGATGTCTGCCGGGAACGAGACACGAGGGCCGATGTCAGCCACACCTGAGCGCGGTGAACTCACTCTGCTCGACGACGGCGCAACCCACGAGGAGACGCACGAGGAGACGCACGAGGAGACGCCTGAGGGGACGCACGCGGAGACGCCCGAGGAGTCGGGCAAATCCGCCCGGTTCTCCGCCGGGCCCGCCGCCCCGACGCGCACCCTCGTCGACATCCTGGAGGCCTCCGTCCAGGCGTACCCCGACGAACTCGCCCTCGACGACGGCGCCGAGCAGCTGACCTACCGTGCCCTGGCCGCCGAGGTCGAGCGCCGGCGGCGCGCTCTCTCGGCCGCCGGGGTGGGGCTCGGCGACCGGGTCGGCGTACGCGTGCCGTCCGGGACCAACGAGTTGTACGTGACCATCCTCGCCGTGCTCGCCGCGGGAGCCGCCTACGTGCCCGTCGACGCCGAGGACCCGGACGAGCGGGCCGAGCTGGTCTTCGGCGAGGCCGGCGTACGGGCGGTGCTGGGCGCCGGACGGCGCATCGACGTCACCGGCCTCGCGGACGTTCCCGTGTCCGCCGCGCGGCCCGGCCCCGGGCACGACGCCTGGATCATCTTCACCTCCGGCTCCACCGGCAAGCCCAAGGGCGTCGCCGTCAGTCATCGCAGCGCCGCCGCCTTCGTGGACGCCGAGGCCGCGCTCTTCCTCGCCGAGGAGCCGATCGGACCCGGCGACCGGGTCATGGCGGGGCTGTCCGTCGCCTTCGACGCCTCCTGCGAGGAGATGTGGCTGGCCTGGCGCCACGGCGCCTGCCTGGTACCCGTGCCGCGCTCGCAGGTGCGCAGCGGCGCCGACCTCGGCCCCTGGATGGTCGAACAGGAGGTCACCGTGGTGTCCACGGTGCCGACCCTGGCCGCGCTCTGGGAGCCCGAGGCGCTGAACGAGGTCCGGCTGCTGATCTTCGGCGGTGAGGCCTGCCCGCCCGAACTGACCCAGCGCCTGGTCACCGAGGGCCGCGAGGTCTGGAACACGTACGGCCCCACCGAGGCCACCGTCGTCGCCTGCGCCTCGCTCCTGACCGGTGAGGAACCGGTCCGGATCGGCCTGCCGCTGAACGGCTGGGAACTGGCCGTGGTCGACGAGTCCGGTGAGCCGGTGCCGATGGGCGGCAGCGGCCAGCTCGTGATCGGCGGCGTCGGCCTGGCCCGCTACCTCGACCCCGCGATGGACGCCGAGAAGTACGCCCCGCTGGAATCACTCGGCTGGGAGCGCGCCTACCGCAGCGGTGACCTCGTCCGCGCGGAACCGGAGGGGCTGGTCTTCCTCGGCCGGGGCGACGAGCAGATCAAGCTCGGCGGCCGCCGGATCGAGCTGGGCGAGGTGGACGCCGCGCTGCAGGCCCTGCCCGGCGTCGCCGGCGCGGCCGCCGCCGTACGCACGGCACGCAGCGGCAACCAACTGCTCGTCGGCTACCTGGTCGCCCAGGAGGGCTGGGACCGCGCTGCGGCCGTGGAGCGGCTGCGCGCCGAGCTGCCCGCGGCCCTCGTACCGCTGCTCGCACCGGTCGACGAGCTGCCCACCCGCACCTCCGGCAAGGTGGACCGGGACGCGCTGCCCTGGCCCCTGCCCGGACTGGAGACCACCGGCCCCGCCGAGCAGCTGTACGGCACCGAGGCCTGGCTCGCCGAGCAGTGGAGCGAGACCCTCGGCGTGACCGTCGCCGGCGCAGCCGACGACTTCTTCGCGATCGGCGGCAACAGCCTCGCCGCCGCCCAGCTCACCACCCGCCTGCGCACCCGCTACCCGAGCGCGGCCGTACTTGACATCTACCAGCAGCCCACCCTGCGCAAGCTGGCCCGACGCCTGGAGAAGTCCGTACAGGACGACGGCGAGGCCCGGACCGTCACGCCGGTTCCGCTCCGGACCAAGGTGATCCAGTCGCTCCTGCTGCTCCCGCTCTTCACCCTCGTCGGCCTGCGCTGGACCGTGGCGCTGCTGGCCCTGGGCAACGTACTGCACTGGTTCGGGCCCCATCCGTGGGCGCCGACCGCCTCCTGGTGGCTCGTCGGCGCAGGCGCGGCGCTGCTCTTCAGCCCGCCGGGCCGCCTCGCCCTGGCGGCCGGAGGCGCCCGCCTGCTGCTGCGCGGGGTGAAGGCAGGACGCCACCCGCGCGGCGGAAGCGTGCACCTGCGGCTGTGGACGGCCGAGCGCCTGGCCGAGTGCGCCGGTGCGACCTCACTCACCGGATCCTGGCTGGAACGCTACGCACGGGCCCTCGGCGCCAGGATCGGCCCCGAGGCGGACCTGCACTCGTTGCCCCCGGTCACGGGCATGCTCAAGCTCGGCCGCGGCTGCGCCGTGGAGACCGAGGTGGACCTCTCCGGGTACTGGCTGGACGGCGACCGGCTCGAAATCGGCCCGGTCAAGGTCGGTGCGGGCGCGGTGGTCGGCACCCGCAGCATCCTCTTCCCCGGCGCACGGGTCGGCAAGCGGGCGGAAGTGGCCCCCGGCTCCGCCGTGGTCGGACAGGTTCCGACCGGCCAGCGCTGGGCCGGGGCGCCCGCCGGCAAGCTCGGCAAGGCCAAGCGCAACTGGCCCAAGGAGCGCCCGCCGCGTGCCGTCCACTGGCGCGCCATGTACGGAGCGACCGGCTTCGGCCTCACTGCTCTGCCCGTGCTCGCCACCGTGCCCGCCCTGCTCGTCGTGAGCCGGTTCGTGCCCGCCGACGCCGGGCTCGGCCGGGCGCTGCGCGGGGCCCTGCTCGCCGTGGTGCCCGGGGCGCTCGCCTTCGGGTTCGCGTACGCGCTGCTCCTGCTGATCTCGGTACGTCTGCTCAGTCTCGGACTGCGTACGGGGAACCATCCGACGCACAGCCGGGTCGGCTGGCAGGCCTGGACGGTCACGCAGCTGATGGACCTGTCGCGGGGGACGCTCTTCCCGCTGTACGCGGGGCTGATCACACCGGTGTGGCTGCGGCTGCTCGGCATGAAGATCGGCCGCGGCGCGGAGGTCTCCACCGTGCTCGCACTGCCGAGCCTCACCACCGTGGGCGAGGGCGCGTTCCTCGCCGACGACACCCTGACCGCCCCCTACGAACTGGGCGGCGGATGGATGCGGATCGGACACTCCGAGATCGGGCGCCGGGCGTTCCTCGGCAACTCCGGAATGACCGCGCCGGGCCGCAACGTGCCGGACGACGGGCTCGTCGGCGTGCTGTCCGCCACCCCGAAGAAGGCCAAGAAGGGCAGCTCGTACCTGGGGCTGCCACCGGTCCGGCTGCCGCGCTCCGCCGCGGCCCACGACCAGAGCCGGACGTACGATCCGCCCGCGCGGCTGCTGTGGGCGCGCGGGCTGGTGGAGCTGTGCCGGCTCGTCCCGGTGTTCTGCTCGGCCGCCCTGGCCGTAATGACCGTGGCGGCGCTCTGCGCACTGATCACGACGAGCGGTCTGGGGATCCGGGGGGCCGCACTGCTCTCCGGGGCGGTCCTGCTCGCCGCCGGGGCTGCCGCCTGCGCGGTCGCGGTGGCCGCGAAATGGCTGCTGGTGGGCCGGCACCGGGTGGGGGAGCACCCGTTGTGGAGCGGCTTCGTGTGGCGCAACGAGCTGGCCGACACGTTCGTCGAAGTACTGGCCGTGCCGTGGCTGGTCGGATCGGTGCCCGGTACGCCGCTGCTGGCCCTGTGGCTGCGCGGGCTCGGGGCCCGGATCGGCCGGGGCGTGTGGTGCGAGAGCTACTGGCTGCCCGAGACGGACCTGGTGGTGCTGGGCGACGCGGTCAGCGTGAACCGCGGCTGTGTACTGCAGACACACCTCTTCCATGACCGGATCTTGAGGACGGATACTGTGGTCCTGCGCGAGGGCGCCACCCTGGGCCCGGGCGGAATCGTCCTGCCCGGGAGTACGGTCGGGGCCCGCAGCACACTCGGTCCCGCCTCCCTCGTGATGGCCGGGGAATCCGTCCCCGCCGACACCCGCTGGCTGGGCAATCCGATCGAGGCCTGGCGGACCTGAAAGGGCTTGCCCGTCCTCGGCAACACCGGCACGTCGTACGAGCACAGCGCAGGGAGCGGAAGCGGCAGTGAGCGGCCAGAAGACAGCGGCATCGGACCCGTACTTTCCGGCCAACGGCGACTCCCGTTACCGCGTGCACCGGTACGAACTCGCCCTGGATTACCGCCCGGGCCCCAACCGGCTGGCCGGGACGGCCCGGCTCAGCGCGATCGCCGGGCGGGCACCCCTCACCGAGTTCCACCTCAACCTGGCCGAGTTCAAGATCGGCCGGGTCCTGGTGAACGGGCGGGCCCCGCACTACGCGCACCGGGGCGGCAAGCTCCGCATACAACCGGCCAAGCCGCTGCCCGCGGGCGCCGCCTTCACCGTGGAGGTCCACTGGGCGGGCAACCCCAAGCCGGTGCGGAGCCCCTGGGGCGGCCTCGGCTGGGAGGAGCTGACCGACGGCGCGCTGGTCGCCAGCCAGCCGGTCGGCGCGCCCTCCTGGTACCCGTGCAACGACCGGCCCGCCGACAAGGCCTCGTACCACATCTCCGTCAACACACCCTCCCCCTACACGGTGGCGGCCGGCGGCCGGCTGCTCACCAGGACGACGAAGTCCAGCACCACCACCTGGGTGTACGAGCAGTCCGCGCCGACCTCCAGCTACCTGGTCGGCCTGTCCATCGGCATGTACCAGACGGTGCTGCTCGGCGACCCCGGGCTCGGCGGCGTCCCGCAGAGCGCCCACGTACCGGCGCACCTGCTGCCGCGGTTCTCCCGGGACTTCGCCCGGCAGCCCGCCATGATGCAGCTGTTCGAGGAACTGTTCGGGCCCTATCCCTTCGGCGAGTACGCGGTGGTCGTCGCCGACGAGGAACTCGACGTCCCGGTGGAAGCCCAGGGTCTGTCCCTGTTCGGTGCCAACCACGTGGACGGCGTACGGGGTTCGGAGCGCCTGATCGCCCATGAGCTCGCGCACCAGTGGTTCGGCAACAGCGTGACCATCGCCGACTGGCGGCACATCTGGCTGAACGAGGGCTTCGCGAAGTACGCGGAATGGCTGTGGTCGGAGCGCTCCGGTGGCCGTACCGCGCACGCGCTGGCGGTCACCGCGCACCGGATGCTGGCCTCGCAGCCGCAGGACCTGCGGCTGGTCGACCCGGGCCGCA
Organism: Streptomyces sp. NPDC048269; assembly: GCF_040652395.1. Lineage (NCBI taxonomy): Bacteria > Bacillati > Actinomycetota > Actinomycetes > Kitasatosporales > Streptomycetaceae > Streptomyces > Streptomyces sp. NPDC048269. Next base: position 25,468 of record NZ_JBEZLW010000040.1, on the reverse strand, counting down.
AGCTGATGTTCGACGACCGGCTCTACCAGCGCGGGGGCCTCGCGGTGCACGCGATCCGCTGCGCCCTGGGCGACGGCGCGTTCTTCCAGATGCTGCGCGACTGGACCGCAGTGCACCGCCACGGCGTGGTCACCACTGCCGCCTTGACCACTCATGTGGCCCGCTACGCGGGCGAGGCGGTGGACGACCTGTTCTCGGCCTGGCTGTACGAGCCGGCCCTCCCGCCGCTGCCCCCGGCGCCCGCACCGGCGAGGCCCGGGTACCCGCCCACGAACGGCGGGCCCGCGGGCCGGGGCAGGGCCTCCGCGTAGCGGAGCCCCGCCGAGGACGTACGGGCCGGCCGACGCGGGCCGGCCCGTACGTCCTGTCAGACGAGGTCGAACCGGTCGAGGTTCATGACCTTGTCCCACGCCGCGACGAAGTCCTTCACGAACTTCTGCTTCGCGTCGTCGCCCGCGTAGACCTCCGCGAGGGCACGCAGCTCGGAGTTGGACCCGAAGACGAGGTCGGCACGGGTGCCGGTCCACTTGACCTCGCCCGTGGCGGCGTCGCGGCCCTCGAAGGTGTTCGCGTCCCCGGACGTCGCCGTCCACGTCGTGCCCAGGTCGAGCAGGTTGACGAAGAAGTCGTTCGTCAGGGACCCCGGGGCCGTCGTGAAGACGCCGTGCGGCGACTGCTGGTGGTTGGCGCCCAGGACGCGGAGGCCACCGATGAGTACCGTCAGCTCGGGGGCGCTCAGCGTCAGCAGGTTCGCGCGGTCGAGCAGCAGGTACTCGGCCGGCAGCCGGTTGCCCTTCCCGAGGTAGTTGCGGAACCCGTCGGCGGTCGGCTCCAGCGCCGCGAACGACTCCACGTCGGTCTGCTCCTGCGACGCGTCCGCGCGGCCCGGCGTGAAGGGGACCTCGATGCCGAAGCCGGCGTCCTTGGCGGCCTGCTCGACGGCGGCGCCGCCGGCCAGCACGATCACGTCGGCGAGCGAGATCCGCTTGCCACCGGTCTGGGCGGCGTTGAAGGCCTCCTGGATCCCCGTCAGGGTGCGCAGCACCGTCGCGAGTTCGTCGGGTTCGTTGACCTCCCACCCGCTCTGCGGCTGGAGGCGGATCCGCGCACCGTTGGCACCGCCGCGCTTGTCGCTGCCGCGGAAGGACGAGGCCGCCGCCCACGCGGTGGACACGAGCTGCGACACCGACAGGTCCGACGCCAGGATCTGGCTCTTGAGGGAGGCGACGTCCGCGGCGTCGACGAGCTCGTGCGTCACCGGGGGCAGCGGGTCCTGCCACAGCAGCGTCTCGGTCGGGACCTCGGGGCCGAGGTAGCGCACGATCGGGCCCATGTCGCGATGGGTCAGCTTGAACCAGGCGCGGGCGAAGGCGTCCGCGAACGCGGCGGGGTTCTCGTGGAAGCGCCGCGAGATCTGCTCGTACGCCGGGTCGAACCGGAGCGAGAGGTCGGTGGTGAGCATCGTCGGGGCGTGGCTCTTCGACGGGTCGTGGGCGTCGGGCACGGTGCCCGCCCCGGCGCCCTCCTTCGGTCGCCACTGGTGCGCGCCGGCGGGGCTCTTGAAGAGCTCCCACTCGTAGCCGAACAGTATGTCGAAGAAGCTGTTGTCCCAGGTGATCGGGGTGTTCGTCCAGATGCCTTCGAGGCCACTGGTGATCGCGTCGGCACCCTTGCCGGTGCCGTAGGAGTTCTTCCAGCCGAGGCCCTGCTGCTCGATCGGGGCAGCCTCCGGGTCTTCGCCGACGCTCTCCGCGGGACCCGCGCCGTGGGTCTTGCCGAAGGTGTGACCGCCCGCGATCAGGGCGACCGTCTCCTCGTCGTTCATCGCCATCCGGCGGAAGGTCTCACGGATGTCGCGGGCCGCGGCGAGCGGGTCCGGGGTGCCGTTCGGGCCTTCGGGGTTGACGTAGATGAGGCCCATCTGCACGGCGCCGAGTGGGTTCTCCAGCTCGCGGTCGCCGGTGTAGCGCTCGTCGTCGAGCCAGGTGGTCTCGGGACCCCAGTAGACGTCCTCGTCGGGCTCCCACACGTCGGCGCGGCCGCCGCCGAAGCCGAAGGTCTCGAAGCCCATCTGCTCCAGGGCGACGTTGCCGGTGAGGATCATCAGGTCGGCCCACGAGAGGCTCTGGCCGTACTTCTTCTTGACCGGCCACAGCAGGCGGCGGGCCTTGTCGAGGTTGCCGTTGTCCGGCCAGCTGTTCAGGGGGGCGAAGCGCTGCTGGCCGGCCCCGGCGCCGCCGCGGCCGTCGCTGATCCGGTAGGTGCCGGCGCTGTGCCAGGCCATCCGGATCATGAAGGGGCCGTAGTGGCCGAAGTCGGCGGGCCACCAGTCCTGCGAGGTCGTCAGCACCTCGGCGATGTCCCGCTTGACCGCCGGGAGGTCGAGGGTCTTGAACGCCGCGGCGTAGTCGAACTCCTCACCGAGGGGGTTGGCCACGGCGGGGTTCTTGGCGAGGATCTTCAGGTTGAGCCGTTCCGGCCACCACTGGCGGTTGCCGCCGCCCTGCGTCGGGTGCGGGGCGCGCTCGTGCGCGACCGGGCAGCCGCCTGCGCCCTCGGACTTGGCGTCCGTGACGATTGCATCATGGTTCTCAGACATGGGAATCCTTCCGTACCAGGCGGATCGCGGTGTTCAGGAACTGAATGCGGTGGAACAGTCGTCGGGGCGCAGCGCCCCGGGTGCATGTCCTCGGCCTTTGTCGGTCTCCTCGACGCCGAGGTGGGTCACCGTCCCGGACGGTCTCGTTGTCCGTCTCCCGCCGCTGTGAAGTCGTCCTGCCTCTTTGCCATCGATGAAACCGATCCTACGATGGACAGAATCCAAGTCAAGAAGGCCATCAACTCCATATCCCATCGGATTCCGGACGTGCACGCAATGAACGTCGGGTCTTGCCACCGAACCTGAAGAGGGGAACCGAGATGAGTGACCTGCTGGAGCGGCTGCGGGGGCGTGGCTGGCGGATGACGTCGCAGCGGCGAGTTGTCGCGGAGGTGCTCGACGGCGATCACGTGCACCTCACGGCCGACGAGGTGCACGCCCGCGCGGCGCAGCTGCTGCCCGAAATATCCCGGGCGACCGTCTACAACGCCCTGGGCGAGCTGGTGGCCCTGGGCGAGGTCGCGGAGGTCTCCACCGGCCGCGCGAAGCGTTACGACCCCAACGCGCACCACCCGCACCAGCACCTCGTCTGCTCCCACTGCGGCCTCATCCGCGACGTCCACCCGACCGGCGACCTGCTGGCCGCCCTCCCGGCCGAGGAACGCTTCGGCTTCACGGTGTCCGAAGTCGAGGTGAACTACCGGGGATTGTGCCCGGCCTGCGCCGCCTAGGCGGGTTCGCCCTGGCCACCGGCTGCCGACCGCCGTTTGCCGCCGGCCGTTTGCCGCCGGGCCTCTGCTGTCTGCCGTCCGCCGGAATAACCTTTGAGGCCCAGGAGGTTGGAGGGGTGGAACGCACCCGATACCCCCAAGCCCGGGGGTCTGGCAACCGGAGCAGACATGACCCCCGACAAGCCCCGTGACGCGGACCGCTCGTTCCTCTTCGTCCTCGGCAGCTCCCGCCCGGACGGCAACACCGAGATCCTCGCGCGGGCGGCCGCCGAACAGCTTTCCGCCGGCGTCACGCAGCGATGGGTGGACCTGGCCGGACTGCCGCTCCCCGACTTCCAGGACGGGCGGCACGAGTCCGAATCCCGCGCCGTCGACGAGAACGAGGAAGTGCTCCGCCGGGCCACGCTGGAGGCCACCGACATCGTCATCGTCTCGCCCCTGTACTGGTACTCCCTCTCCGCGCACACCAAGCGCTACCTCGACTACTGGTCGGGCTGGCTCGCGGTGCCCGGCTTGGACTTCAAGCAGCGGATGGCGGGCCGGACCCTGTGGGGGGTGACGGTCATGGCGGACCGCGAGGAGGTGGTCGCCGACGGTCTGACCACCACCCTCAACCACACCGCCGCGTACCTGCGGATGCGGTTCGGCGGTGTGCTGTTCGGCAACGGCACCCGCCCCGGCCAGGTACGGAACGACGAGCGGGCGGTGATCCGGGCCAAGACGTTCTTCGAGCGGGAGGCCCCGCTCGCCCGGTTCCCGTACGAGGAGGGCCCCGCGGGGCAGTAGCCGGCACGGCGGGCCCGGGCCTCTCGGCCCGGGTCCGTCCCCTACGTCTGCCTCGTCCAACGCTGCGAAGCCTCCCCGCCGCAGGTCTTCGTCACCAGGCCGCTGCTCATGCCCAGGTCGAGGCAGCCGCCGCCGTAGTCGCTCCGGAGGCTGCCGCCCGAACCCGTGCGCCACAGCCGGCCGATGTCCTGGGCGCAGTCGCCCACGAAGACGGCCTGGCCGAGGCCGTTGGAGTACAGGCACTGGCCGCTCTGCTGGTTGACGAGCTTGAAGCTGCCGCCCGACGTGCCCTGCACGGTCCAACGGGCGGTCGCGTTCGAGCACTCGCCGAAGTCCGAGGCCCCGAAGACCTGGGTGATGCACTTGCCGTTGTTGCCGTTGCTGTAGCGGTAGGTGCCGGATGCGGGCGGCGCCGGGGCCGTCGGGGCCGTGGACGTACCACTACCGGGGGGACGCGAGGTGCTGGTGCCGCCCGCGTTTCCAGAGCCCGCGGAGCCGCCGGAGCCGTTCTGACTGCCGCTGGCGCTTCCGTTGCCCGGCCCCGGGCCGGAGCCGGGAACGGTTCCGGCGCCCCCGGCGACCGCGATCGGTCCGCCGGGGCCGCCCTGCCCTGGGCCGTTGCCGTCCCCCTCGCCCTTGTCCTGTGCCGGCGACTGCGCGGGTGAGGCCGCTCCCGGGGGGCTGCCGTTCGCCGCCGACGCTGCCGGGTCGGCCGGTGCCGTGACCTGGGCGGAGGGGATGGTCCGGGCCCCGGCCTGAGGCGAGGACGTGTACGGGAGGTGCTGGATGGCGAGTGTCGTACCGCCCGCGACCACGACGACGGGGACGACGGCGAGGAGTACGCGGGTACGGCGGCGGCGCTCGGGCCGCTCGGGCCGCTCGGGCCGCTCGTGTCGTTCCGGGAGGGACTCGACTGCGGGCGTGGGCTCCGGACGGGGTCCCTTCGCCGGTTCCTTCCCCGTCTCCTTCCCCGGCTCCTCCTTCGGTTCCGGTTCCGGGTTCCCGCCGGCGAGCGGGACCGTCGGTACGTCGATCTCCTGCACGTTCGCGGCGAAGGCGGCCCGCTCGGCCAGCCGCTCGGTGATGGCTTCCGGCCACAGCGGGGTGGCGACCGGGCCGCGCCGGGAGGCCCGTTCGAGGAGTTCGGCGGCGGTGGGCCGGCCCTCGGGGTCCTTGTCGAGACAGGCCGCGACGAGCTCGGCGAGCTCCGGCTCCAGCTCCCGCAACGGCTCCAGGTCGGGCTCTTCGTGGACGATGCGGTACAGCACGCCGTGCCCCGACTCGTCGCGGAAGGGCGGCTGCCCGCACGCCGCGTACGCAAGTACCGAGCCCAGCGCGAACACGTCGGTGGCGCCGCTCACACGGCGTGTGCCCGAGGCCTGTTCGGGCGCCATGTAGGCGGGCGTGCCCACGACCATGCCGGTCCTGGTCAGCTGACTCTGCTCGGCGGCCCGGGCGACGCCGAAGTCGATGAGGGTGAGGCCGTCGAGGGTCAGCATGACGTTGGACGGCTTGAGGTCCCGGTGCACCATGTCCAGCGCGTGCACCGACGCCAGGCCCGCCGCCGCCTCCCGCAGCAGCAGCCACAGCGCGTGCGCGGGCAGCGGACCGCCGTGCAGTCCGACGGCTTCCCGCAGGGTGAGTCCGGGGATGTACGCGGTGGCGAACCACGGGGGCCTTGCTGTGCGGTCGCTGGCGAGCAGCGGCGCGGTGGCCTCCGCGGGCAGCCGGGCGAGGTTGTCCAATTCGTGCCCGAATCGGCGCACGAAGTCCTCGTCCTCACCGACGACGGAGGACAGCAGTTGCTTGACGGCGACGTACCGGCCCTCCTGGATCCCGAGGTACACCCGCCCCATACCTCCGGCCCCGAGCCGGCCCGCCAGCGGAATCGACCCGATCCGGCGCGGATCCCCCGCCTCCAGAGGCTCGGCCCCGCTCCCCCTCAGCTCTAACACGTCCGCCCCGCTCGAATTAGAAACAGTTTCCGGAAATCTAACCCGATGATCCCGCAACGGCAACGCGTCGAGGTGAACGCCGACTTGCTCTTCGACGGCGGCGGCGCAGCCCCGGGATCCGCGGCCGTGAGCCGTGTCTCACCGGGGCGGTGGCGCTTGTCTATGCAACGAGTTGCATAGAAGGATCGGGGGCATGGCACTTGAGCACGCGATCCTCGTCTCCCTGCTGGAGAAGCCGGGCTCCGGATATGAGCTGGCCCGCCGGTTCGATCGGTCCATCGGCTATTTCTGGACCGCCACCCACCAGCAGATCTACCGCGTGCTCAAGCGGATGGAGGGCGACGGCTGGGTCGACGTCCTCGAAGTGCCCCAGCGGACGAGGCCGGACAAAAAGGAGTATTCCGTCGCCGCGGCGGGCCGGGCCGCCCTCTCCGCCTGGCTCCACGAGCCGATCCAGCCCGACAGCGTCCGGCACGAGCTCGCGGTGAAGATCCGCGGCGCGGCCTTCGACGACGCGGCCGCACTGATCCGCGAGGTCGAGCGGCACCACCAGGCGCACGCCGACCGGCTCACGCACTATCTCGCGGGGGAGCTGCGCGACTTCACCGGCCCGGACGCGCCCGTGGTGCCGGACGCCGGACGGGAGCTCCAGTACGCCGTGCTCCGCGGCGGCATCGCCTACGAGCGGATGCAGCTCGCCTGGCTCGAGGACGTACTCGCCACGCTCCACCGTCTCGCGACCCCCTGACCGCCTTCATCCCCGATCCTTTCCGACCCCTCTGATCTCCCGACCGAAAGGCGAACCTCCATGACCGACCCGCTGCTGTTCAACCCGCGTACCTACGACCCCGCGCACTTCGACCCCGAGACCCGCCGGCTGCTGCGCGCCACCGTCGACTGGTTCGAGGAGCGCGGCAAGCGCAAGCTCATCGAGGACTACCGCTCGCGTGCCTGGCTGGCGGACTTCCTCGCGTTCTCCGCGAAGGAGGGGCTCTTCGCGACCTTCCTGACCCCGGCCCCCGCCGCCGGCCAGGGGGAGCCGGAGAAGCGCTGGGACACCGCACGGATCGCCGCGCTCAACGAGATCTTCGGCTTCTACGGCCTGGACTACTGGTACGCGTGGCAGGTCACCATCCTCGGTCTCGGGCCGGTCTGGCAGAGCGACAACGCCGCCGCCCGCGACCGCGCGGCGGAACTCCTGCGCGAGGGCGAGGTGTTCGCCTTCGGCCTGTCCGAGAAGACCCACGGCGCCGACATCTACTCGACCGACATGCTGCTGGAGCCCGACGGCGACGGCGGCTTCCGGGCCAGCGGCTCCAAGTACTACATCGGCAACGGCAACGCCGCCGGTCTCGTCTCCGTCTTCGGCCGGCGCACCGACGTCGACGGCCCCGACGGCTACGTCTTCTTCGCCGCCGACAGCCGCCACCCCGCGTACCAGCTGGTGAAGAACGTCGTCGACTCCTCCAAGTACGTCAGCGAGTTCCGGCTCGCCGACTACCCGGTCACCGCCGCCGACGTCCTGCACACCGGTCGCGCCGCCTTCGACGCCGCCCTCAACACCGTCAACGTCGGCAAGTTCAACCTCTGCACCGCGTCGATCGGCATCTGCGAACACGCGATGTACGAGGCCGTCACCCACGCGCAGAACCGCATCCTCTACGGCCGCCCCGTCACCGCCTTCCCGCACGTCCGCCGGGAGCTGACCGACGCCTACGTCCGCCTCGTCGGGATGAAGCTGTTCAGCGACCGCGCCGTGGACTACTTCCGCTCGGCCGGACCTGACGACCGCCGGTACCTGCTCTTCAACCCGATGACCAAGATGAAGGTGACCACGGAGGGCGAGAAGGTCATCGACCTGATGTGGGACGTCATCGCGGCCAAGGGCTTCGAGAAGGACACCTACTTCGCCCAGGCGGCCGTCGAGATCCGCGGGCTGCCGAAGCTGGAGGGCACGGTCCACGTCAACCTCGCGCTCATCCTCAAGTTCATGCACAACCACCTGCTGGAGCCGGCCGAGTACGCGCCCGTGCCGACCCGCCTCGACGCGGCCGACGACGCGTTCCTGTTCCGCCAGGGGCCGGCCCGCGGCCTGGGTTCCGTCCGCTTCCACGACTGGCGCACGGCCTACGACGCGTACGCGGCCGTGCCCAACGTCGGCCGCTTCCGCGAGCAGGCCGACGCCCTGTGCGAGTTCGTCAGGACGGCCGCCCCCGGCGAGGAGCAGAGCCGCGATCTCGATCTCCTCCTGGCAGTGGGCCAGCTGTTCGCGCTGGTCGTGCACGGCCAGCTGATCCTGGAGCAGGCGCAGCTGTCCGCTCTGGACGAGGACGTGCTCGACGAGCTGTTCGGGGTCCTCGTGCGCGACTTCTCCGCGCACGCGGTCGAGCTGTACGGCAAGGACTCCGCCACCGCCGACCAGCAGGGCTGGGCACTCGGCGCGGTCCGGCGGCCGGTCGTCGACGCCGACCGCTCGGCACGCGTCTGGGCGCGCGTGGAGGCACTGGCCGGGGCCTACGAGATGGCGCCCTGACCCCGGACCACTCCGGACGGACGGCTCCCGGCGCGGGAGCCGTCCGTCCGCCGCCGGCCGGTTCACCGCGGTGCGCGGTCGGGTGCCGTCATGCGCTCGATGTCGGTGGTGAGCGAGTCGAGCCAGGCGAGGGCGGCGAAGAAGCGCAGGGGGGCGACACCCAGCGGACCGTCGGGTCCGGCATCGGGTCCGGGCGTGGGCGGGGGCGGTCCGGTCGCCGCGGGGTCCCCACCCGCCCATTCCGCCACCTCGCGCAACCGGGTGGCCACCCCGGAGGCCCGGCCGTGCAGCCGCGCCCCGTTCTCCTGTCCCGGGGCGGGACCTCCGCGGCCGAGGACCCGCCGCGATCCCCACAGCGCGTGATGGCCCGTCATCATGGCCGCCTGCCAGTCCGGAGCGGCGTCGGTGGGCAACCGGGGTTCGCTCTGGCGCTGCGCGTACGCGGACTCCGCCAGCGTCAGCGCGAGCTGGAGCGGCCGGTCGTCGTAGGCCCGTCCCGGCCGGCCCGCCACCACGGCGGCCGTGGCGCCGTCGACGGTCTCGGCGGACCGCGTCAGCAGCAGCGCGACCGCCCTGTGCAGCTCCTCCTGCGCGCCCCGCGGCCAGGCGAGCAGCCCGAAGACGATGCCGATGAGGCTGCCGATGACCACGTCCATGATCCTGACCTCGGCCAGCCGCCACGTCACCGGGGCCAGCTGCGCGAAGACGAAGGCCACGACGAGGGTGAACATGCCCTGGGCCCAGCCCACGCCCCGTACCGGCCCCACCCGGAACGCGACGAGCATGACCACCGGCAGAGCGATGGCGTAGACGGTGGTGCGGCCGCCGATCAGGGCCAGCAGGGCGGCGGTGATCAGGGCCCCCAGCAGGGTGCCGGTGAGCGCCTGGCGCACGGTCGCCTTGGTCTGCGAGGCCGTGGTCCGGGTCAGGCTGAGCACTGCCAGCATCGCCCAGAAACCGTGGGGCAGTGACTCCACGCCCGCGACCGTACGGGCGGCCGCGAGCGCGAGGCTCATCCGGACGGCGTTCTGGAAGTACACGGACCGAGGACCGGCGTGTGCCGCCAGCCGGTGCCACCACAAGCGGGGCGCACTCTGTCCGGCGTACCAGAAGCGGGCCGCGTCGATCTCGGCCGGCAGCCGCGCGCGCCGGCCCCGTACCGCCAGTTCCGCAGCCGTCGTGAAGGTCACGGCCGCGTCGGCCACCTCCATCAGCACCGCCCGGCGGCGGCCCCGCGCGGCGGTCGGGAGCTGCTCCTGCGCCGCCGCGGCCGCCGCCCCGTCCCGTACGCGCCGCAGGGCGTCGGCGGCGTCGGTGGCGTCGTCCGCGCCGTTCAGCAGGGCGGCGGTCTCGGTGGTGGCCGCGGCGACCGCGGGCAGGACGCCCGGCTCCTCCGGCGGCAGTCCGCCCGGCGGCGGCGCCGGAAGGTTCGCCAGGCGGCTGAGGAGCGTGCGGGCGGCCAGGCCCGCGTGGGCGAGGGCGCGGTCCCGCAGGCCCGGCCCTGCGGGACGGTCGGCCTCGGCGACCCGGAAGGGCCGCAGTGACTCGCCGGCCGCCCGGGCCGCCTCCGTCGAAGCGGCGGACAGCGCGTACGGTGCGCGGCTCAGCTCGGCGGCGCAGCGGGCGGCGGTGTCGGCCGCCTCGGCGGCCAGCCGCCGGTAGGAGGGGCCGCGCGGCTCGGGCAGTACGAAGTTCTCGGCGAGGACCAGCAGCGCGAGGCCGAAGGTCGCCCCCGCGAGCCGCTCGCCGAGGGTGTCCGGCGCGTAGGGCGGGAAGCACGGCAGGATGTAGAGCAGTTGCAGCCCGGGCGCGGCGCCCGCCGCCCGGGGCCCGGCCGCCGCCACGAAGGCCAGGACGAAGCCGACCAGCAGCATGCCGGCCACGGCGCTCCAGGTCCGCACCGCGAGATAGGTGCCGGCCGTCACCAGCACCCAGGCCGCGGGTGTCGTCCTGAGCATGATGGCGGCCCGCTGGCGCCCGGTGCCGGGCACGTGGGAGAGGGCCGCCATCGACACCACCGAGAACAGCGCGTACGTCGCCGCGACGGGCCGGTCCAGGCCGTACAGGCACACGAAGAACCCGGCACACGCGGCGAGGGTGGTGCGTACCGCCCGCTGTGCCCCGCTCGCGGGGCCACGGCCGGCGCCTCCGTTCCGTTCGGCGCCCATGACTCCAGCATCGGGCCGCCCGCCGGGAGGCACCACATACTGACGGACAAGCCGGTCAGGCGGGTGCCGCCCGTACCGCTCAGCAGGTCAGCCGGTCAGCCCAGGAAGGACAGCCGCACGGTGCGGTCGGGGTTGTCCCGGTTGGTGTCGACCAGGACCACCGACTGCCAGGTGCCCAGCGCCAGCTCGCCGCCGACCACCGGAAGCGTCACGTGCGGCGGCACGAACGCGGGCAGCACATGGTCGCGGCCGTGCCCGGGGGAGCCGTGCCGGTGACGCCAGCGGTCGTCCGAGGGCAGCAGCGTCCGCAGGGCTTCCAGCAGGTCGTCGTCGCTGCCGGCGCCCGTCTCGATGACGGCCAGTCCCGCCGTCGCGTGCGGGGTGAACACATTGAGCAGTCCGTCCCGCCCCCGGGCGGCCTCCCTCAGGAACTCCGCGCACGCGGCGGTCAGGTCGTGGACGGTCTCCGACGCGCCGGTGTGGACGCCGACGGTCCGGCTGGTGAAGGTGTCTGCCATCCGTCCATCCTCTCGCGGGCCCCGTACGCGTCGCGGCCGCCGCACCGTGCACCCGATCCGTTGAACTCCGGCCGCTCCACGCATCGACGGGCGTCCGGACGGGCAGCCAGCCACCGTGGCCCGTCCCGCCCCCCGCCCACAGAGCCGGCTCGCGGCGTCCGCCGCGCCCGCCGGGCCCGTCCGTACGCCGTCCGCCCGGCATGCTCTCGTCGCCGGATCCGTCGGCAACTTCGTGGAATGGTACGAGTTCGGCGTCTACGGCTCCTTCGCGACCGTCATCGCGGCCCGCTTCTTCACGCCCGACGGCGGTGACCGGGCCCAGGCGCTCATCGCGACCTACGCCGCCTTCGCCATCGCCTTCTTCTTCCGCCCGCTGGGCGCACTGGTCTTCGGGCGGCTCGCGGACCGGGCGGGCCGCCGGCCGGCGCTCGTCCTCGCCGTCTCCCTGATGACCGTCGCGACCACCCTGATCGGAGTACTGCCCGCGTACTCCACCGCCGGCGCCGTCGCACCGTGGCTGCTCACCCTGCTGCGCAGTGTCCAAGGCTTGTCCGCCGGGGGCGAGTTCGGCGGAGCGGTGAGCCTCCTCACCGAGAGCGCACCGCCGGGCCGGCGCGGCCGCCACGGTGCCTGGCAGTCGTTCACCGTCGCGCTCGGGCTCCTCACGGGCGCGGGCGTCGCCACCGGCCTGGCGACCCTGCTCTCCGAGAGCGCCCTGTACGCCTGGGGCTGGCGCATCCCCTTCCTGTCCGCCCTGCCGCTGGGCGCCGCGGCCCTGTGGCTGCGGCTGCGACTGCCGGAGACCGGGGCGCCCGGTGCCGAGGCCGCACCCACCGGACAGGGGCGGCCCCGGGACGCCGAGCCCGAGACCACCGTCACCCCGGGCCGGGCGGCCACCCCGGGCCGGGCAGACCCCTCGGGCGCGGCCGGTACGACCCGCGCCGTCGTCCTCGGCATCGGCCGGATCATGGGGTGGTCCGCGGCCGGATACACCTTCCTTGTCGTCCTGCCCTCCTACCTCCAGGCGACCCTGCACGCCACCTTCCAGCAGGCCCTGGCCGCCACTTTCATCGCCAACCTCGGGTTCGCCGCCGCGATCCTCCCCGCCGGGACACTCAGCGACCGGATCGGGCGGCGTACCGTCATGCTCGCCGGCTCCGTCCTCGTCGTCCTGACCGCCGTGCCGGTCCTGCACCTGCTGCGCGACCCCACCACCTCCGTCGCGGTGAAGGCCCCACTGCTGGCGGCGGCCGGCGCGATGATCGGACTCCTGGCCGGCCCGGGCCCAGCCCTGCTCGCCGAGATGTTCCCGACCCGCGTCCGCAGCACGGGCCTCGGCCTGGCCTACGCGCTCTCCAACGCCGTCTTCTCCGGATGCGCGGGCCTGATCATCACCACGCTGGTACGGCACACCGGCAGCCCGGACCTTCCCGCCCTCTACGCGGCGGGCGCCTGCGCACTGTCCGTACCCGCCCTGCTCACCCTGCGCCCCGACGACCACCTGAGGCCCCTGCGATGACCCACCCCGCCGCGACGCCCTCACCGGCGACGCCGCCGACCACCGTGATCGGGCTGATGTCCGGCACGTCCTGCGACGCCGTCGACGCAGCGGCCGCCCGCCTCACGTGCGACGGCCCCGAACTGTGCCTGACCCCGCTCGGCATGGTCAGCGAGCCGTACGACGAGGAACTGCGCCACGCGCTGGCGGCAGCGCTCCCGCCCGGTCGCACCACCCTCGCCGACGTGTGCCGCCTCGACACCCGCATCGGGCAGTCCTTCGCCCGTGTCGCCACCCGGGCCAACCGTGAACTCTGCGCGGGCCGTGCCGAGTTGATCGCCTCCCACGGCCAGACCGTCTTCCATTGGGCGGAGGGCGGCCTGGTCCACGGCACCCTGCAGCTCGGCGAACCCGCGTGGATCGCGGAGGCGACCGGACTCCCCGTCGTCGCCGGCTTCCGGACCAGGGACATCGCCGCCGGCGGGCAGGGCGCGCCCCTGATCGGCCTCATCGACCGCATGCTGCTCCGCGGACACCCCGGTGTACCGGCTGCGCTGAACGTCGGCGGCATCGCCAACGCCACCGTGCTCACCCGGGACGGGATTCCGGCCGCCTTCGACTCCGGGCCCGGCAACGCCCTACTCGACGCCGCCGCCCGCCACCTCACCGACGGGCGCCTCGACCGCGACACCGACGGCCGCCTGGCAGCCCGCGGCACCGTCCACCGGCCGCTGCTCGACCGCCTGCTCGCCGAGCCCTACTACGCTCTGCCCGCGCCCAAGACCACCGGCCGGGAGCTGTTCCACTCCGGCTACCTGCGCTCCGCCCTGGACGCGGTCGGCCCGGTCCCGGCCCCCGATGTCCTGGCCACCCTCACCCGGCTCACCGCCCGCACCGTCGCCGACGCGCTGCGCCCCTACGGAGTCACCGAGGTGCTCGCCTCCGGCGGCGGCACGCGCAACCCCGTCCTGATGGCCGTGCTCGGGCAGGAACTCGGCGCCGCGGTACGGCTGCGCACCTCGGAAGCCCTCGGGCTGCCCAGCGCCGCCAAGGAGGCGTACGCCTTCGCTGTGCTGGGCTACCTCACCCTGCACGGCCTCCCGGGCACCGTGCCGCAGTGCACGGGCGCGGCGGGCCCCCGGGTCCTCGGCTCCCTCACCCCGGGCCGTACCCCGCTGCGCCTGCCCACGCCGCTCACGGAGGCGCCCCGCACCCTGACGGTCACCCCGCCACGGACCGCCTCGCGGCTGCCCGCGACCGTGCCCTGACCCGGACTCCTCACCAGCCCGCCGGGTCCACGGGCGAAGCGTCGCCCTCTCGTGCCCTGGCGGTGATCATCAGACCGGCGATCAGACCCGCGAGCAGCAGGGCCCCGCCCGCCCACCACAGGGTGCTGACGTAGCCGCGCAGCAGGGCGCCCGCGATGGGCCCCGACGGCCATGACGAATCGCGCAGGCGGGCGACGACGACGCTGCTGAGCAGCGCCGAGCCGATGGCGCCGCCCACGTACTGGGCCATGGTGAGGGTCGCCGAGGTCGCGCCGGAGGCCTGCGGGACGACGCCGGCGGTCGCGGTGGCGTAGACCGGCATGAGAGCCAGGCCGATGCCGAAGCCGGTGAGGAGCATCCCGGGCAGGACGTGAGTCGCGTACGCGCCCTCGGTCTTGAGGCCGGTCAGGAGCAACAGTCCGAGAGCCGTGGTCACCAGGCCCGCCACGATCAGGACGCGGGGCGCCGTGCGGTGCAGCAGGCGGGCGGAGACCTGGGTCGAGCCGATGACGATCGCGGCGACCATGGGCAGGAAGGACACGCCGGTCATGGCCGGTGCGTAGCCGAGGACGCTCTGCAGGTAGAAGGTCAGGGGCGGGAACGAGGCGACGATCCCGACGCCGGCCAGGAACAGGGCGAGGATGCAGCCGATGCGGTCGCGGGCCGTGACCCCGCCGTACGGCGAAGTGCGCGGGCCCGCCATCCGGGTCTGCCACCACAGGAAGGCCCCGACCAGGACGACGCCCCCCACGAGCAGGGCCAGGACCAGCGGGTCGGTCCAGCCGCGCGGCTCGGCCTCGGTGAGCCCGTAGGTGAGGGCGGCGAGCCCGCCGGTGCCGAGCAGCACCCCGAGCCCGTCGAAGCGGGCTCCGGCGCGGCCGGGGCGGTCGTGCACCAGGGTGAGCGCGCCGACCAGGGCGATCAAGGCGAGCGGGACGACGGCGTACTGGGCCGAGCGCCAGCCCAGGAGCTCGACGAGCCAGCCGCCCGTGAGGAGCCCGAGCGCCGAACCGCCGCCCGCGATCGAGGCGTAGATCCCGAAGGCCCTGCCGCGCTCCTTCGGGTCGGTGAAGCCGGTGGCCACCAGGGCCAGCGCGGACGGTGTCAACAGCGCGCCGAAGACGCCCTGCAAGGCGCGCGCCCAGACCAGCATGCCGGAGTCGCCGGCCGAGCCGCCGAGCGCGGAGGCGGCCGCGTACCCGGCCAGGCCGATGATGAACAGGAGTTTGCGCCCCACGAGGTCCGCGAGGTGTCCGCCGAGCAGCACCAGGCCGCCGAAGGCGAACACGTACGCCTTGAACATCGAGCCCAGACCGCTGGCGGGAAGGTTGAGGTCGGCCTGGACGGCCGGGACCGCCATGTTGAAGGTCGTCGCTTCGAGCAGCACCATCAGCTGCGCCAGGGCGATCACCGCCAGGCCCCACCAGCGCCTGGGGTGCGGGGCGGCCGAGTCCTTGGGGCCGGGCGGAGGCGGGGGAGCGGACCAGGCGCCGGGGGGTGGGCCCGGGGGCGGTCCGAATCCCTGAGCGGGGACCGAGTGCGCCGGGGCCGTCGCGGCGTATGCGGGCGGAGCGGGCAGCGGCTGCGCCGGGGGCTGGGCCTGCGCGGGCGGGACGCGGGGGTCCGGCTGGGCAGCGGGTGTCCCGGCGGGGGCGCCGGTGGGGGAGTCGGCGGGGGCTCCGGCGCGTGTTGGCGGGGCGTAGTCCAGCAGCTGGGCCGCGTGACGGCCGAGTTGTGCCAGTACCGTGCCCGGCAGCCACTCCGCGGCCTGATCCGTCGCCGTGCGCGCGGCCACCTGCTCGGGGGTGGGCCGTCTCGCCGGGTCCTTGTGCAGACATTCGCCTACGAGTCCGGCCAGCGTCTCCGGTACGCCGGTCAGGTCCGCCTCCTCCTCGGCGATCCTGAAGAGGTGGGCGTTCAGGCCGGTGTCCTTGGCGCCGAACAGGAGGCGCCCGGTGGCCGCGTAGACGAGGACGGCACCGAGACAGAAGACGTCGCTGGCGGGGGTGAGTTCAAGGCCGCGGACCTGTTCCGGTGACATGAAGCCGGGGGAGCCGATCAGCATGCCGGTGTGGGTGTGCAGGCTGTCCCCGGCGAGGCTGTCCATCGCCCGGGCGATGCCGAAGTCGATGACGCGCGGGCCGTCGACGGTGACGAGGACGTTGGACGGCTTGAGGTCACGATGGATCAGGCCCGCCTTGTGCACGGCCTGCAGGGCGACGGCGAGGCGGTTGGCGAGGGTGTGCACCGAGTGCTCGGGCAACGGCCCGAAGTCCTTGGCGACCACGGTGTGCAGGTCGGGCCCCGGGATGTACTGGGTGGCCACCCAGGGCACGGCGGCCTCGGGGTCGGCGTCGAGGACGGCCGCCGTCCAACTCCCGCCCACCCGCCGAGCGGCGGCCACTTCACGAGCGAAGCGCCGCCGGAACTCGGGGTGTCCGGCGTACTCGGCCTGCACGACCTTCACGGCCACGGTGCGGCCGCCCTCGGAGCGACCCAGATAGACCAGGCCCATTCCGCCCGCGCCCAGCCGGGCGATCAGACGGTACGGGCCTATGCGGGTCGGGTCTCCGGCGATCAACTGGTCCACGAGAGCAAGTTAGTACAGCCGTCCAGCACGGGCGGAGCCATCAGCCAAATCGTTCCCGGGTGCTGTGCGTACCGCTGTGCGTACCGCTGTGCATGCCGCTGTGCATACTGCTGGGCATGACGTCCACGATCGCCATCCGCCTCCACCTGATGATCACGTTCGTGCTGGTGACGTGCGGCGCGGTCAGCGGGGCCTGCTTCGGTCTTCTCCTGGGCGGCCGGATGACGGCCGTGGTCGCCGGAGGCGCGGCCGGCCTCGGTGCGGGGATCGGCTCCTTCCTCTCCCGCCGTCAGGTGGTGGACTTCTTCCGGCCCGAGCGCGGTCTCGCCCGGGCCGACGGGTACGCGGAGGGGATCGCCGACGCGGTCCTCGTGAGCATCGCGACCTACCAGTCCGCGGTCTTTCCGCTCACCCCGGACGGTGTGACCGAGGCGGAACGCGACGCCCGCCGCACCGTCGCCTACCGGGTCTCCGCCTACGACGGTCTGCCCCTTGCCGTACGGGTGTCGGCGGCCGCCGCTCTGGAAGCCGTCGACCAGGGCCTGGACGCCGAGCGCGCCCGGGCAGCGATGAAGGCCTTGTCCCTCACGGTTTACGACCACCGCCGCGGCCGCTGAACCCGTGCGGCCCGTAGGGCCTCGGCTCACGGCAGCCGAACGCCGCCTGGCCGGCCTTCAGTTGGACACGGGCGGAGTCGGGGAAGGGGGCTACGGCTACGGCTACGGCCGGGCGGTCCTCGCCGGGTCTGGCGCTCCGTAGGCCGGTCAGCGGGTCAGCCGTTCAGCGACTGCATCAGCTCGGGGGCGTAGCGGTCGCCCGATGCCACCCCGTGCGGTGCCACGGCGTCGATGGCGGCCAGGTCCGCGTCACTGATCGTCACGGCGGCAGCGGCGATGTTCTCCTCCAGGTAGCGGCGGCGCTTGGTGCCCGGGATGGGCACCGCGCCCTGGCGCAGGGTCCAGGCCAGCGCGAGCTGCGAGGGCGTGACGCCCTTCGCGGCGGCGAGGCGCCGCACCTGGTCGACGACGGCCAGGTTGCGGTGGAAATTCTCGCCCTGGAACCGGGGGTCGGTGCGGCGGAAGTCGTCGGCGGCGAAGTCGTCCGGGCTGGTGATGGCCCCGGAGAGGAAACCCCGGCCGAGCGGGGAGTAGGCCACGAGCCCGATGCCCAGCTCGCGCAGGGTGTCGAGGACGCCGTCGTGCTCGATGCCGCGCTCGAAGAGGCTGTACTCGGTCTGTACGGCGGCCAGCGGGTGCACGGCGTGGGCGCGGGCGATGGTGGAGGGCGCGGCCTCGCACAGGCCGATGTGGCGGACCTTGCCGGCGGCGACGAGCTCGGCCAGGGCGCCCACGCTCTCCTCGACGGGCACGTTCGGGTCGATGCGGTGCAGGTAGTAGAGATCGATGTGGTCGGTGCCCAGGTGGCGCAGGGAGCGGTCGGCCGAGCGCCGGATGTACTCGGGGGTCGCGTTGTGGCCGCGCAAGGCGCCGCCGTCGGTGAACTCGATGCCGGTCTTCGTGGCGATCACGGCGGCGTCGCGGCGGCCGGCCAGCGCCTTGCCGAGAAGCTGCTCGTTGAGGAACGGGCCGTAGCCCTCGGCGGTGTCGAGCAGCGTGACGCCCAGTTCCAGGGCGCGGTCGATGGTGGCGAGGGACTCGGTCTCGTCCGTGGCTCCGTAATGGGCGCTCATGCCCATCAGGCCGAGGCCTTCGGCGCCGACCTTCAGTCCCTGGCCGCCCAGTGCGCGGATCTCCATCGTTGTCTCCCTGATAAGTAACTAACTGGATAGATAGACCATGCACCACGCCTGCGGGTCATGTCAATAACCAGATAGTTACTTGTTAGGGTGTGGGGCATGGCACGGGATTCCAGCGCGACCAAGGCCCGTCTTCTCGACGCGGCCTTCTCCGAGTTCGCCACGTACGGCATCGCGGGGGCGCGGGTGGACCGCATCGCCGAGGCCGCGCAGGCGAACAAGCGGCTCATCTACGTCTACTACGGCAACAAGGAGCAGCTCTTCGACGCCGTGCTCCAGCAGGCCCTGGAGACGGGCTCGGAGTCCGTGCCCTTCGACGCCGACGACCTGCCCGGCTACGCGGGCGACGTCTTCGACCACCTCGTCGCGCGGCCGGCGCTGATGCGACTGGTGCTGTGGAAGCAGCTGGAGCGTCCGGGGACCACGGACGCGACGGCGGCCTCCTATCAGGGCAAGATCGCGGCTGTGGGGCAGGCCCAGGAGGCGGGCCGGATCGACGCCGGGATGGACGCCACCGATGTCCTGACGCTGGTGATTGCCCTGTCGCAGGCGTGGTTCGGCGCGGTGGGGGGTCCGGCGGCCGGCCGCACGGGCACCGACTGGACGCCCGAGCAGCTCGCCCGCCACCGGGCGGCCGTGGTGGAGTCCGTACGCCGGATCACCGCACCGTCCGGGGACCAGGTGCCGTCGTCCGAATAGCTCCGGCCGGGCCCGCGCCCTCGACGGCAGCGCCCAAGGGCTGTCCCGTGATCCCCGGCGGGCGTACGACGTCGGCTACGGCCCTCGCTGCGTTGTCGGAACGCCCGTACGCCCAGTACGGGGGCGCCCCTCCGCCGTGCGATGCACCGCATCTGACGCCGTGCGCTGACCCTCAGGGGATTACGGGACGGCCCTTGGAGTGCATCCTGCCCGTCCCGCAGTGCGCGACCGAGGGCCTGCTCGCCGCGGAAGCCGAGCGCGCCGGTGTGCGCGTGCCCCGCGCGACGGCCGTACGGTCCGTCGACGCGCCGACGCCCTGCGCGTCCGCGCCCGCAGCGGCCTCGCCACCCGCGCCTGGACCCTGCGCTCGGCACCCGCCCGCGCCGTACGGGACACGGCCCTGCGCGGCGTCCTCACCCCCCCCGGCCGGGCGCCGCCTGCTCACCGAGACGGTCGCCGGCCCGCGCCCGGCCCGCTCCTGAATCATGACGGCGGTCCGCTCAAGGCCGGCCGCCGACCCGCTTGTCCCTCGGGCCGGCGGCGGGGATCCGTCGTGCCCCGTCAGTCGTCCAGGGCTTGCAGGACCTTGCCGAGGTCCACGAACTTGAAGCCGGTGGCGGTGCGCGCCGTGGCCTGCGGCGTCTCCCGGCCGTCCTGGACGACGAGGAGGCCCTTGGGGTACTTGCTCCCGAGGGGGGCGTTGAGGGCCGCGGCGCCGTCGCACTCCTCGGAGCCGTCCACCGTGCCGGACGCGGGGATGCGGAAGCCGCCCTCGTACTCGTTGTCCTCGTCGATCTCACGGTCGTAGGCCGCGAAGGTGTTGTCGCCCTGGCTCGACGCGAGCAGGTAACCGTCGCCGTCAGGCTGCGAGATCAGGGTGAGCCCTTCGACGTCGGCGGCGAGCCGACGGCCACCGAATCCGGGGTCGGGCCCCGGCGCGCACTCTTCGGTCTCCTCGTCGTAGGTGCCGGGCCGCCCGTACTCGCGGACCTTGTCGATCAGTTGCGGGGCCGCCGTGAGGTCGGCCCGCAGGCGCCAGATGCCGATGTCCTCCTGGCCGGCGTAGAGGGTGCCGTCGGCCGGGTCGACCACCATGCCTTCGACCTGGGGCAGTTCACCGGGTTCCGCGCACGGTGACCAGGAAGCGCCGTTGGGCAGGCGGAAGGAGGAAGGCAGGTCGAGAGTGCGGATCTTGCGGTAGTCGACGGTGCCGGTGCCGGTGCCGGTGGCCACGAGTTCGAGCAGGGCGATGGTGGTGGTCTCGCGCCGGCTGACGAGGGCGTAGGCGCGGCCGGTGGTCCGGTCGGTCCACGTGGCGAGGCCGTAGGCCGTCCGCTGCTCGTTGACCTCGGCCTGGTCGGCGGAGAAGACCGGCCGGACCGACGGGTCGGTGACGTCGGTGAGCGGCCCGCCGGGCCGGGCGGCGTCGATGCGGTAGAAGCGAAGCCGGTCGTTGCCGCGGTCGCTGATCACGGCCAGGTCGGCGCGGCCCGTCGAAAGCCGCAGACCGTGGACGAGGTCCACGTTGTTGAAGCGGCCGGGCGCGTCGCCGGGTGCCGGGCCGCTCGGCGCGGGCACGGCCTGGACCTGCTGGGCGTCGAGGTCGTAGACCCGCAGCCCTCCCTCCTTGGCCGTTGCCACGACGAGACTACGGCCGGGATCCGCCGCGTTGCGCCAGATCGCCGGGTCGTCGGCGTTCGCGTTGCCGCCGGCCTCGTCGTCGTACAGGGCGGCGGTCTCGGCCCGGGCGGTGACGGCCGGCAGCGAGGCGGTGCGAGAGGTGTGGGCCTGCGCGGGCACGGTCGCGGTGAGCGCCGCGAGGGCGACGAGGCCGGCGAGCACGCGCGACCGCCGGGTGCGGGGGAGGGGCACGAAGTGGCTCCTTCACGTCGGGAACGGATCGTGACCACGATCGGCACGCCTCGTGACCGGTGCCCGAGCACACAGTCATCCCCGGTTGGCCTTGACGTGAACACTTCATCGGGCGAGCCGGCGAGCGGGCGGCCGAGTACGAACCGGCAACGGAGCGCAGGGAAATGGGAGCACCGGGAACGGACAACCGGGGAACCGCACCGTACGCGGGCTTCGTCGTGCCGGTCGTGATTGACATTACCGACCTTTCCGTCGAGCAGCTCGCCGACGCCTGGCAGCACATCCGCGACACGTCCCCGGCGGAGGAGGCGGATCCCTTCGTCCTGGACTGCGCGCGCAGGCTCTCCGCCGACCCCGGCGGAGAGCAGTCGCGTGTATGGGTCTCCGGGCTGCTGGCGATGTCGGGCTACCTCGCCTGGCGTCCCGGGCATGCGGCCGAGAGCGCCGCACTCGACGCCCTGCGCGCCGCGGCGAAGGAGCTGGGCAGCAGGGCCTGCGCGCACGAGGACCACCCGTACGAGGTCGAGATGGACTCGATGGAGGACGAGATCCGGCTGGGTGACAACGGACTGCTGACCGGCGAACTTCCGGCACAGGACGGCGACATCGACCCCGCTCGGGTGCTGTGCCCGGGCAACGCGGCGGGCTGGGCGCGCCTCGCCGTGGACGTGATCGCCCCGCTCACCGTCCGTCGGATCCCCGTGGGTGCGCCGAAGTACCACCACAGTTGCATCAGCACCCTGTCGGGCATCGTGAACGACTACCCCTACTGCGATCCGCACGAGGTGCTGACCGACGAGGCCGCCTGCCTTCCCGCCCGGCCGACCCGCGGAGTGCTGGCCGGCTACCTCGTGACCATGAACGCGACCTGCTGGTACGCGGCGTCGGAGCGGATCACCGAACGCTCGGTGCTCGACGCGATGATCAAGGGAGTCGAGGCCGCCGCGGCGCTGCTGGCAGACGGTCCGTGCGCCCACGGCCCCGGTGAGCATCCCGGCACCGACGATCCGGACCACACGAGCCGGGTCGGCTACCTCCTGCGCAGCCCGGGCGGGCGTGCCGAGATATCCGAGGACCACGGATGGGACGAGGAGGACGAGATGGACGAGGAGGACGCAGAGGGCGATCAGGATCGCGAGGAGGACGGCGGAGCAGGCGAGGACGAGCCCCTGGACGCCTGGGTGTGCCCCGCCTTCCTGCGCGACCTGGCGGCCGAGACGCTCGACACCCTGACGCACGCCCTGGGGCAGTTCGAGGACTTGCCGACCGGGAGCGGGGACGGCGCCTGACGCTCGGCCGCGTGCTCAGCCGGCCGGACCGGCCGCGCGCGGGTCGATCGGTGTGAGAACTCCGAGCCTGTCCTCCACCGCCTGCGCCGCGTCCAGACACAGGTCCTCCCGGAAGGCACGTCCGACGATCTGCACTCCGCAAGGGAGTCCGCCGGCCGTCCCGGTCGGTACGGCCACGGCGGGCACGCCCACGAAGCTGGTCACCGTGCACAGGCGCATTCCCGAGGCGACCCGGTCCCGGCCCGCCCTGTCGCGTGACTCCAGCCCCGGCTCGACCGGCGGCTCGGTGAAGGACGGGCCGAGCACGAGCGGGTACTCGTGCAGGAATTCGGCCCATGAGCGGCGGATGTTCAGCCAGGTGCCCATCAGCTTCACCAACTCGTCCGCACTCGCGGGCGGGGTCTGCTCCATCGCCATCTCGATGTAGCGGTCCCTGCCCGTGCCGAGCAGTTCCCGCACCGCCGGCCAGGTCGGGGCGAACTCGGTCACCGTGATCCGGCCGTACGCGTCGAGGGCCTCGTCCAGCCTCGGTACGTCCTGCACCTCGCGCACGTCGTACCCGGCGGCGCGCAGTGCGTCGGCCGCGGTCCCGACGGCCGCGCGGACATCGGGGTGGACGCCGTGCCCGCCGGGGTCCGCCACGACCGCGACCTTCACCGGGCCGCGGAGGGGTTCGCCGTACGCGGGCACCGGCACGGCCCGGGGGTCGCGCGGGTCGGTGCCCGCCAGCACCTCGTACGCCAGCCTCAGGTCGCCCACGGTACGGGCCAACGGGCCGTCGGTGACCAGCATCTGGGATGCCGGGCCGGGGTCGTCCGGACCGAGGAGACGGTGGTCGGCGGGGAAGCGCCCGGTGGTCGGTTTCAGTCCCGCCACACCGCAGAACTGGGCCGGAACGCGGATCGAGCCACCGGAGTCGTTGCCCAGGCCGAGCGCCGCCATGCCCGTGGCGACGGCCACCGCGTCGCCGCCGCTGGTGCCACCCGGCGTCCGGCCGGGGTCCCAGGGGTTGGCCGTGTCGCCGAACAGCTCGCTGCGCGTGTGCATCCCGGCCAGGATCAGGGTGGGCATGTTGCTGTGCCCGATCGGTACGGCTCCGGCGGCGCGCAGCCGGGCCACCGGGGGAGCGTCGGCAGGCGCCACCAGATCGCGGAAGCGCTTCACGCCGAACGTGGTCGGCACGCCTTGGACCGCGGTGGTCTCCTTCACCGTGAACGGCACGCCCGCGAGCGGCCCCAGCACCTCACCGGCGGCCCGTCGGCGGTCGGTGTCCGCCGCGGCCTCGCGCGCACGCTCCGCCAGCAGCTGCGTGACCGCGTTCACCTGCGGGTTGACGGCGGCGATCCGCTCCAGGTGGCTCTCGACCAGTTCGCCGGCCGACACTTCGCCGCTCCGCACGGCTTCCGCCTGCGCGGCGGCGGACTTCTGCCACAACTCCTCGTGCACGACTCGCACGCTCCTGTCCTCACCTTTGTTCCGATGCGTCTGCATCGGAACAATAGCCCGTGTTTCGATGCGAGCGCATCGAATAGAGTGGGCCGCAACGACAGCGGAGCGGACGCGGTGCAACAGGGAGGCGACCGGGCATGCCCAAGCAGGTGGACCACGAGGGCCGACGACGTGTCATCGCCGACGCCGTCTGCCACCTCGCCGACGAACGCGGACTGGAGGGCGTGACCCTGCGCGACGTCGCCGCCCGCGCAGAGGTGTCGATGGGTGCCGTCCAACGGTGCTTTCGCACCAAGGAAGAGATGCTCGTCTTCGCTCTCGGGCACATCGGCGCGCGGATCGGCGAGCGCGTACGGGCCCGTCTCGTCAGCAGTCCGGCCCAGTCGGCCGCTTCCGCCCTGGGCCACGCGGCCACCGAGATCGCACTTCTCCGGGAGGAGAACCGCGCCGAGGCCCGGGTCTGGCTCGCCTTCGTCGCGCAGGCGGCCGTCAGCAAGGCACTCGCCGAGACGCTGAAGGTGAACTACGCGGCGCTGCAGGACACGTTCGCCCGCCTCATCTCGGAAGCCGGCGCGGGCGCCGGCCGCGCGGCGTCCCTCGACGCGCACCACGAGGCCCGCACCCTCCTCGCCCTCGCGGACGGCCTCACCGCGCAGGTCCTCATCGGTCACCTCACTCCCCAGGAGGCCCAGGACGTCCTGCACGCGCACCTGAGCAACCTCTGGAGACCGTAGGAGCCGTACCCGTCCAGGACCCTCTCGTGCAGCAGCTGCGGCAGGAGCACCGCGGTCAGCACTTCGATCGTGTCGCGGTAGGCCCAGGGGCCGGCGCCGAAAACCGGTGGAACAGCGCCGCTGTGCGCAACTACCGTGCTGCCGAACCCAGTCGTCTGGTCAAGGACGTGCCGTTGTACACCCTGTGAGCCCTCCCGAGCGCTGAATCGTCGCGCGTCGCGCATCTGCGCCGCGCTCCTTTTTGCTGCGGACTTCTCACTGAAACCGGTGTACTCCTGTGCTCGAAAACTGGGCGGTCGTGCCCACCTGCCTGCCGCAAGTTATCCGCCGTTGCCACACCTGCGCGTCCGAGCGCTTCCGGGCAAGCGGTAAATTTCGCGTCAACGCGAACCACAAGCTCATCGACGCCTGGCTCCTCGTGTTGTGTGCCGTCTGCGGGGAAACCGAAAAGCTCACCGTCCTGGAGCGGACGAATGTGCGCTCCGTACGGCCTGAGCTCCTCGACCGGCTGCATGCCAACGACCTTGGCCTGACGGCTGAGCTGCTCCAGGATCCGGTCGTGCGGCGCCGTAATCGCATCGCCCTCGACTGGGACAACGCCTGGCGCCTCGACACCGGCGGATCGGATCACCTGGACCGCGAGGTGATCGACGTCTCGGTGCGCTTCGCGGCGCGGATTCCCGTCCGGCCGGTGCGGCTGATCGCTGACGGCTGCGGTCTCTCACGGGCCGAGGCCGAGAGACTGATCACGGAGGGGAAGCTCGTTTCGGCAGCCCGGCTGAGCGGCAAGCTCTCCGGCGACTTCACCTTCACGCTCAAGCGCTGAGCCCCCTCGGGACCAGGGGCTGGTCCGGCGACGTCCGGCGTCCCGCAGCGCCTGGGCGGAAGCGCAGGCGGCGGCCAGGGCGTCCGCGTCCTGCCGCAGACATACAGCAGCTTCGCGCCGTGCCGGATGATGCCGTTGTGTTCCTGGTCGACGCCGGGCAGGAAGCCGGGTACGTCGACGAGGGTGACCAGCGGAAT
>NZ_JBEZLW010000039.1:0-57982 GCF_040652395.1 Streptomyces sp. NPDC048269 | reverse complement strand
CCGCTACGAACGCAAGGCCGAACACTTCCTCGCCTTCGTCGGCATAGCCGCAGCCCTCATCTGCCACCGCCGCCTCACCAAATGAAACGACGTCTTAGCCTGAGGGTAAGGAGCGCCGGTATGAGAGCGACCTGCCGGGCCTGAGCCGCTGGTCGCCGACGCCGCGCTGCTCGGCCCGGACCAGGCCGCCCGTAAGCCCCGGCGTACGGGCTTTCTGGCTTCGACCGCCCGGTGCGCCTCGGGTGGATCCGCCACGCCCAGGAGGCGCGGGTGAAGTCCGGGGCGGCCCGCGGCGGCACGGTGTGGGTCTCGCTGTACCGGGCCGACCACATCGACCGGATCCCCCAGGTCCACCCGGAGGCGGACTCGCCTGCCCTGAGCGCCCTGGGCAAGGGCTGGCGCTCGCCCCCTGGTCAGTACCTGTTCCTGAGCCGTTCATGACAGGTGTGCACCAGCCTTACGCTTCGACGGGTTCGCCCCGTTCGAGGGGCGCGGGGGCAGCTGCTGGTTCCCGCGGGGCACCCCCTCGGCCGGCGCCCTTCCGTGTCGCTGGAGGACCTCGCGGAGGCGACGCTCCTCCCCGTCGCCGGGGCCGTGCCGCGGTATTGGCTGGAGGACACCCACTATCCTCGGCAGACCCGCTGGGCAGGTCCGTCCCGCACGGCCGGGCCGGTTCCTACTGGACGGAACTGCTGAACCTCATCGGCATCGGCAGGGGCGTCTCCCCGGCGAGCGCGTGCGCGGAGCGCTACCACGGGGGCCCCGACATCGCCTGGGTCTCCTTCAGCGACGCCCCTCCCGTCGAGTACGGGTCCTTCTGGCCGAAGGCCGGCGAGACCACCCGGATCCGCGCCTTCGTGGACACCGTCCACGAGCTGCGTTGAACGCGTTCAGAAAATCTGACAGCATGGTGTCCGGAGGGCCTGCCAGACCGGGGGACGCGGATCCGTCTGCCTTCGGCACGAGTTGGCCATGAGATCCGGAGGTCGGTACGACATGATCATCGCCTTGCTCGTCTTCTTGTTCCTGTTGTTCCTGGGCCTGATAGTGGCCGTCGCGCCGGGCCTGATCGTCGGGTACGCCTTCGTCGCGGTGAGCGGCAAGCTGTCGCTCACCGCGAGGGTTTCGTTGCTGGTGGCCCTGGCGATGGGTACGGCGGCGCTGTGGCTGGGTCTGGGGGAACCCGCCAGTGTCCTGCTGCCGCTGGCCATGTTGGTGTCGTTCCTCGCGACCCTCGCCTCGGGAGCCACGTTCCTCGGGCTCGAAGCCCGAAAGCGACGTGCACCTCGCTACCCCGCCCCGGCGTGGCAGAGCTGGTAGCGGCCAGGGGCGAACCGCAGGGCTACGCGTCGCGTGTGCGCGCCCTTTGGACGGGCCCAGGTATTTCAGAGAGGTTGGTGCCCTGGTGGAGGTAGCCGTCGAGAGCTTCGACGCGTCGCGTGGTGCGCGTTTGGCGGCCTACAGTGCCGTCTCCACATCGCTGGCGCTGTGCAGTGATCGCGAACTGCGGGACCTTGTGGATACGGCTGCGCCGATTGGTTCTGGCATCGGCGGGACCTCAGCGTTGCTGGAGGTCGGCGGAACCCCAGTCTTCGTTAAGCGGCTGCCGCTGACTGATCTGGAAAGGCAGCCGGAGAACGTCCAATCCACGGCGAACCTCTTCGAGCTACCGACCTTCTGCCATCCCGGCCTTGGGGTTCCCGGAAGCCCGGGATGGGGGGCCTGGCGGGAGTTGGCCGTGCACACCATGACGACGAACTGGGTGCTCGCACAGGACCATGAGGGCTTTCCATTGATGTACCACTGGCGGGTGCTGCCGCACCCCGGGCAGGTGCTGCCCGAGCTACTGGCCGACGTGGAGAAAGCTGTCGCCTACTGGGGAGGCGGACCGCAGGTGCGCCACCGGATCGAGGCGCTGCGGGACTCCTCGGCGAGCGTCGCACTGTTCCTGGAGTACATCCCGCAGAACCTGCACGACTGGCTGGACGTTCAGGTCAAAGCCGACGATGAGACGGCCGAGCAGGCATGCACCATGGTGGCGAAGGAACTTGAGGCCGGAACCTCTTTCATGAACGCCCGCGGGCTCCTGCATTTCGATGGCCACTTCCAGAACATCCTCACCGACGGCAAGCGTCTGTTCTTCACGGACTACGGCCTCGCGATCTCCTCCCGGTTCGACCTGTCGAAGGAGGAGGCCGACTTCTTCGACGAACACCAGACCTATGACCGCTGTTACACCGTCACCCACCTCGTGCAGTGGCTCGCCACCGCCCTGTACGGGTACGAGCGGGACGAGCGCAGCGCGTTCGTGCACGCCTGCGCCCGAGGGGAACCTCCGACAGGAATTCCGTCGCAGGTCGCGGCGATCCTCATCCGCCACGCTCCGATCGCCGCAGTGATGACGGACTACTACCGCAAGTTCCGTTTTGAGAGCAGGCAGACCCCGTATCCCCTGGAGGCGATCCGCCGGATCGGCGGGCCGGACAGCTTGTTCATCATCTGATGGACCTGGGCGGCCAACAGCCGGGCTGGATGCGGGAGGCGCCGGGTGCCCTGATCCGCTTCTGCTGAACGGCCTGCCTGCCTTGCCCGTAGCCACCGCGAACTCCTTGAGCCGTGCCTTCCCCTGGTTGAAGTCCCGGTCGTGAAACCGGCTGGTGGAGTCCAGGTTTGGGTAGAAGGAGGGGGGCGGCCCGTGCCCCGTGTCCGGTGGGATGGCAAGAACCAGGTGCCACGGCTGCCGCGGCCGCGAGCGGGGCACTTGCTGCCCACCATCTTCCCGGGGTGGTTGTCTGCGTCGGCGAGGGCTGCGAACAGGAGCAGCACGGCTGTTGGCAGGAAGAGGACCATGCCGATGACCAGGCCGACCACCGCCCATGTTCGTCGGCCTCGGCGGCGGCATCGTCCCCATGCGGTCGCACCCCACAGCAGACCCCAGACCAGACTGGTGACTGATCCGATTCCCGATTCCCGGTGACCGGTGACCGGTGACCGGTGACCGATCGGCGCCTCGTCGGTCATCGGTCATGACCGATTCCCACGTGACCGGTCACAGAGACTCTGACTACCGTCCCAGCAGCAGTTCCGCTGAACCTGGCCGTGTGGGTGCTGGCTTCGGTGGGGCGGGGGATCGAGCTGCCGTACGGTCTTCACGGCACGGTGATGGTGACCGGCCCGCAGCCCCAGGAGCTGGATCCGGATCCGGTGGCGGAGGTTCAGGGTGTGTGCGTGGTGGTGGCCGAGGTGCGGGCCGAGTGGCAGGACCGGCCGCCGGCCAGCGAGGGTGCCGCTCGCGCCGAGCTCCCTGCCGCCGGCCGGTATGTCAGGGATGCACTGCGGGCTCCGACGGCCTGAGGCCCTGTACGCCGCGGGACACGTCCCGCGGCGTACAGGGCCTGTTGCGAAAGGCTGGTTGCGGTGGGTTGTTAGGGTCCGGGCATGACGCGCCTGAAGGTTGAGATATCCGTTCCCGAGAGTCATGTGGAGGTGGTGAACGATGCTCTCCACGCGGCCGGAGCGGGACGGGTTGGCGAGTATGCCCGGTTCTCCAGTGTGTGGCGGGTGACCGGCACCTGGCAGCCGCTGCCTGGGTCGCGGCCATATGACGGTGAGGTGGGCGTCGTGCAGTCCGGCAAGGAATACAGGATCGAATCCGTCTGCGATGAGGAACAGGCCCGTGCAGTCCAGCAGGCGGTTCGCGACGCCCACCCGTATGAGGAAGCGGTCATCCACTTTCTGCCTTTGTACGAGCCGTGAGCCAGCTGGCTGCCCGCCGGGTCTCGTCCACCTCGGTGGACGGCCCGGTTTGGCGCCCCGCGGTCGCAACAGCTCAAGCCGAGCCGAACTGGTTACTCGTCAGATCGCCACGTTTCCACGACACGTGATCACCAACGAAGAAGGATTCCCTCTAGCGGTGCGGCGTGGTGTCAGGCCCGAACCGTGAAGGGCTCTGTGGGGCGGGCTTGCCGGAGAGGGCCTGGGTGATGGTGTCTTCGATGGTGAGGTCGTAGGTGCGTGCCATCTGCCGGATGCGGGCGACGGTCCGGCGGGGCTGGCTTTATCGAGCAGTAGTGGGTTCTGGCGCACATTCCGTGAACAATCTGGCTGGCTCTCCGGCAGCAGGACGTGCACCCCACGTGAGGTGCGCGGATTGGATGTCACGAGAGGTTTGTCGAGCCCGAGTCGAGATCGTTCACGGAATGTGTGCCAGAACCCACAACCGAACACACGCCCTGAGGGCTGCCGGGCGCCGAGCAGTATGTGTGAGACTCCCTCTGATTGATCACTCGGGGGGAGTTTCGCGTTGAACGCGCTGTTGAAGAGGGTGTGGATCGGGCTGGCCGCGACCTTGATCGTGAGTCTGGCCGCCGTGGTCCTGCCGGACCACATCCAGATAGACGACGACGGGCGCATCCACCTGGGCGCGCCCGCGCCCACGCCGTCCTCATCCACGGCGGCGTCCACACCGGAGTCCACGTCACCGCCCCTCACACGGGACGCCGTGGACGAGGTGATCCGGACCGCGGTCAGCGCGGCGGGCCTCGACCCGGCGCAGGGCCGCCCGGCCGTCGCGGCCGGCGCCAACTCGAACAGGACGGGCTGGATGGCTGTCCGCGAGAAGACTGCCGCACAGTCGGAGATGAACGCGATCTGCGCCGACCTGGAGCGCCAGGGCTGGACGCTGAACCCGAACGGCGACCGCCCCGACGCCTCCCGCAGTTACAAGCGCGGGGGCTGGTACCTGCTGGTGAGCACGCGCGGGAAGACCCAGGCACCGTCCACCACCTCCGCCTTGACCGACTCGCAGACGTACCTGACCCTGACCGGGCTCCAGCTGAACCTTTCCGACATACCCCTCCCCGAGATCACCGTCCGCATCGGCTGACCCCTCACAGAGAAGCCCACACCGTCTTCCCGGGAAACCCCGCCCTGGGCCCGCGGCGAGGAGGTGGCGGTCGCCCAGGTGGAGTTGCTGGGAGACGTCGCTGTTTTCGTCGCCGCGGCTGCCTGCCGGGTCCGGTGAGCGTGGTGGGTGACTTGAACGACTGGCAGCCCGGAGTCCACACCCTCAAGGCCCGCAAGGACGGCAAGCGCGCGGTCACGATCGCACTGCCCATGGAAAGCGTCCACTCGTTCCGGTACCTGGCCGCGGGCGACTACTGGTTCAACGACGAAACGGCCGGCGACCAGGACGGCCCCAACAGCCGTCTGCACACCTGACCGTTAGCGGTAGGGCCGGACCCGGCACGGTGGATGCCGGCTCCGGCAGAGCCCAGCCGCTCCGCGCGTCCTCCCCCGTCCCGGCGGGGGAGGGTTTGCGGACGGCGGTGGGGCAGCGCGACCATCGATTCGGGCCATCTGGTGCCCGGATCCGGGCGGGCGTGCATCAAGCCTGCCGGTCGCGGCGAGGTGAGACGACATGGACTTCCAGATGATGAAGAGGCGCTACGGGCCTACCGTGCACCTCACCCCACCGGCGAGCTCGACCTGGACACCGGAGCCGCTCTCGACGACGTGTAGAGCGACCTCGACGGCGTCGCCGCAGTGGCCTGCGACATGCGGCACCTCACGTTCATGGACGTGACCGGCCTGCATGGCCTGAGCGCCTTCGCCCACCGCCTGGGCACGCGCGGCCGGCCCCGGTGCCCCGTTCCGGCCTGCCTGGTCCGCTCCAGGCCCGGGTGTTGAGCGGGGCTTGCGAGTGCCGTACGGACAGCACGGCCGGATCTGCCGGGCTCTGTCTGAGCGGTCTCGCGGACCACTGTTAGGGCGGCTGACAGGTTCGCGCAGGATGTCAGCGGCGCCGATTGCCGCAGGGTGAACGCGTCACCTGTCCGACGCCCCGCACCCGCCTTTTCACGCGGGCAGCCACCCCGGCCACCACGGCGGCACGTTGTCCGGCCCGCACAGCCCCGAATCCCCCGGATACCCGTCCAGGGTGCCCTTGACGGCGAAGAACCAGATGACCAGTACCCCCAGCACGAGCACCACCGGCACCATCCGCAGCAGCGGGTGCCGGCGCGGCGTGAGCATCGCGACTACCACGGCGCACACCGCGAAGCCCACCACCAGGACCGGGAGCAGGAAGGTCAGCTCGGCCACACCACCCGCTTCCCAGCCTGCGTCGCAGTAGGCGCGTGCGCGGGACGAGAGGGCGATCGCCAGGCATCCGGCCGCGGCGCCCATCAGCCCGGAAGCGATCACCGAGAGGACGCCGGGCCACGTGCGGGACCTGTCAGGGGCAGGGGCAGGGGCCGGGTCCGTGGGCATGGGTTCGACTCTGACTCGGTGCGGGGGGCGTTCGGTTCCTGTCACAAGATCAGGTGACGCTCCGGCCGCAGCTACGGTTCCACGAACCCGGCGCCGACGTCCCGCAGCCGGTCGTGGAGTTCGGCGAAGACCGACGCCGAGCGGTCGCCCGGCCAGTCCGCCGGGAGGAGCTCGCGGGGCAGGACAGGGTCGGCATACGGGAGGCGGCGCCAGGTGTCCAGGGCGAGGAGGTAGCCGCGGTAGGCGGCCTCCGGCTCCGGCGGCGGACCCGACTGGAGGGCGCACAGGGCCGGTTCGTGGAGGTCGAGGAACTCCTCGTGCTCTTTGGCCAGCGCTGACAGGTCCCACCAGCGGGAAACCGACCCGGCCGTCGGCGGGAAGCCGAGGTGGGCGCCGCGGAACAGCTCCACGTGCGCCGTCAGGTGCAGCCGGTCCAGGGTGCGCCGGGTCTCCCCGTACAGGTGGGCCGGGGCGATCCACACGCCCGGCGAGACCGCGCCGAAGCCGAGCCGGGCGAGCCGGGAGCGCAGCAGGTGCTGTTTGGCGCCGGGGGGGCGACCGCGATGGTCGTCCCAGCTCGGGGGCCGCGGCTGTGGTGTCAGTGGGCCGGGCTATTCTTCCGGGCACCGCACACCGATCGTGAGGACCACCAGAAGTGACCGGCCTGTCCGCCTTCCCGCTGCCTTTCCAGACCTCCCGTTCCCCGGCGTTCGCGACGCCCCGGACGCTGCGCGAGCTGCAGATGATGCAGTGCAGCTCGCACCTGCGCGCCAAGCCCGCGTGGTTCGACAAGATGAACGACGCCGACATCGTCGCCAGGTGGACGCAGGAAGCGGTGGCGCAGGGCCTGACCGAAGCGCAGGTGCGCTACGTTCTCGCCGAGCTGGGGCACTACGCCGCGTTGCGGGACGCGCGCACTGGCATCGAGGTGTCCGCGGTCGACGGGGTCTGGCAGTCGGACACCCTCGTCGACGAGCAGCTCAGGTCCCGGTTGAGTGAGGCGGTCCGGGTCCTGGAAGAGGTCCCCGAAGCGGAGCGGGACTGGCATCCCGGATCCGACGGCCAGGTGTTGGATCTCGTGCACCCCTCACTGTTCTGCCTGGTGAGGGAGGTGAGTGGAGGGCCCGAGCGGGCCTGGCAGAACCCGACGAACCACTACTCGAAGTACGAGTTCTCGGAGAGGTTCCAGTGGCTGCCCACGGACGTCGACGTCAGTGACGACGGGGGCGTCACCTTCCGCTCGTACGTCAATAACGTCCACCCCGAGGCGCATCGTGCACTGGCGTCCGTCCTGCCGGACGTGTTCGCGCGCCTGCGCCCGTTGTTCGAGAACGTGCTCACCGATCTGCGGCACCCGCGGCCCCTGCGGATCGAGGCCGATCCCTACGGCTGGTACGACTCGGAACCGGAGTATCCGCGCCAGTCGTCCTACAGTGACAACGCGACCTACATGGATGCCCGCGCTGTCTGGGAAGAGGCCTATGAGGCCTGGTGGGAGAACCGCCGCCCGATCGTCCCGGACGCCCCGGCCTTCAGCCCGCCTGCACTGCCCGACGCCTCCGCCCGGGTCGACCTGCGCGGCCGCCGGCTCCAGGTCATCGTCAAGCTCGCCACCGTCCACCTCACCCCGGACAAGCCCGAATACCCCGGCGGTTCCTGGCACGTCGAGGGCATGCTGAACGAGCGGATCGTCTCGACCGGCATCTACTACTGGGACAGCGAGAACATCACCGAGAGCCGGCTGGGATTCCGGACCGCACTCGACGACCCGCACTATGAACAGAACGACGACGCCGGGCTGCGCGAGGTCTATGGCCTTCAGGACGAAGACGCGCTGAACCAGGTGCTGGGCTCGGTACCGACCCCGTCGGGCCGCTGCCTGGTGTTTCCCAACGTCCTGCAGCACCGCGTGGACGCGTTCCGCCTCGCGGACCCCACCCGCCCGGGACACCGCAAGATCCTCGCGTTCTTCCTGGTCGACCCGGCGGAGCAGATCGTCTCGACCTCCGACGTACCGCCGCAGCAGCCCTGGTCCGACACATCGACCATGACGCTCGAGCAGGCCAAGACGTACCGCGAGGAACTCATGAAGGAAAGGAAGTTCTTCGTCGACGAGCACAACGAGCAGCTCTACGAAAGGGAGTTCTCCCTCTGCGAGCACTGAACCGCGGGTGCCGACCCGGTCAGGTGTGGTTGCGCAGGTTGGTCGGTGGCGTTGCGCCGGGCCGAGGAGCGGGCGCACGCGTGCCTGATGGGCGTCGTGTGAGGTGCACTGGGTGTGCGTCACGGGTGTGGAACGGCGGACGCATCATCCCGGGCGTAGGCGCCATCCGGACCGATTGGTGTTCCAAGGAATCCTGTTCGTGCTCCATACCGGAATCGCCTGGGAACACCTGCCGCAGGAACTCGGTCTCGGCTCGGGCATGACGTGCTGGCGCCGCCTGGCCGAGTGGACCGAGGCTGGTGTGTGGCCCCGGCTCCACGAGGTTCTTCTGGCCAAACTGCGTAGCGCGAACGTGCTGGACCTCTCCCGTGCTGCGGTCGACGGCTCGCACATCCGGGCTTTGAAGGGGGCTCCAAGACGGGGCGGAGTCTGTTGGCCGGGGCAGGACGGGCAGCAAGCACCACCTGATCACCGACGCCATCGGTATCCCGCTCGCCGTCACGCTGACCGGCGGCAATCGCAACGACGTCACCCAGCTCATCCCGGTCCTCGAAGCCGTGCCACCGTACGGGGAAAGCGCGGCCGACCACGGCGCCGACCGGACGTCGTTCTTGCCGACCGCGGGTGTGACCACGACAAGTACCGCCGCCTGGTGCGGAAGGTCGGCGTGAGGCCGCTCGTCGCCCGGCGGGGCACCGAGCACGGCTCCGGATTGGGCACTCAACGCTGCGTTGTCGAGCGCGCGTTCGCCCACCTGCACTGGTTCCGCCGGCTGCGGATCCGCTGGGAAGTCCGCGACGACATCCACGAAGCGTTCCTCACCCTGGGATGCGCGCTGACCTGCTGGCGACGCTTGACCTCACCGCGATGAAGGTGCGTCAACGCGTGCAGGGGAGTGCAGGACCAGGTCGTCCACATCACCCTGACACAGCGGCGCGACGGCGTCGATGAGCTGTACTTTCCGGCTGTGGGCACCGCAGTCCGGCTCGCCCTCGGTAAAGAGATCGCGAGCCTGGTGAAAGATCCGCGAGGCTGCGGCGCCTACGACGTGGTGGAGTCGGCAGACTGCGTCAGAAGCGGAATGCACCCAGGTCGCGCACGGTGTCGGCCAGGGCGCGGATGAGGTCGTTTTCGGCTTCGGTCCGCCAGACCAGAGCGAAGGTCAGGGCTGCCATCTCGGGGACGGGGAGGAATCGGATGTTCGACATGCCCCAGTATCTGGTGACATGGCCGGGGAAGGTGTGGATGATGTCGCCCATGCCGATGTGGCTGATCAGCTGATCGGCGTTGTCCGAGGCCGCGGCCGTGAGGCGCTCGATCGAACGGCCGCGTGGGGTGGAGAAAGGCAGGTAACTGTCCTCCCAGTAGTCCGGCAGGCCGAGGGCAGTGGCGTGTGGGAACTCGGCGAGCAGCTCCACCGGTACGGAGTCCCGTGCCGCGAACCGGTGGTCGGCGGCCACGGCAAGGACTCGCGGGTCGGTGCACAAGGTCGGCCCGACGGTGAAGTCCGGCTCCTCCACCGGCAGCCAGACGATCATGACGTCCATGGCGCCGCTGCGGAGCTGGCCGAACGGATCGGTGAAGGTTGCCTGGCGGATCTGGAGGCCCCATTGCGGGTGGCGCGCGCGGAACGCCTTCCAGTAGGGGTGCAGATCGACGACGTTGAAGGGCATCAGGCTGACGCGGAGCTGTGCGGTGATGCCGCGGGCCGCCAGCTGGGCTCGCTCCAGGGATTCGTGCAGTCCCGCGTAGACCGGTTGCAGGTCGTCGCGGAACTGCCGGCCGACCTCCGTCAGGCGAACCGTGCGGCTGGTGCGGGCGAACAGCTCGGCCCCGATGCGCCGCTCCTGCTTCTTGATGGCCTGGCTGACGCGTGCCTGGGAGACGTGCAGCCGCTGTGCGGCCCGGCCGAAATGCAGCTCCTCCGCCAGTACGAGGAAGATCTCGATGTCCCGCAGCTCCACCGGCCCCCCCCCGCCCCCCGTATCGATAACCCAGCGGTTATCGAACCGCGTGGAAGTATGGCTTGATCATATGCACGGATCGCAAGATCGTTTGAGGCATGCATGTACGCATGAAGAACCGTGAAGAACGCCGCGTTCGTCCGGCCCGATGAGCGACTCCATCGACCTGACCTTGATGTACGCGATGCATGGCGCCCTGCGCCGGGACCTGGCCCAGCTCGACCGGGTCACCACCGCCGCGGACCGTGACCCCGTGCGCGTACTGGCCACCGCTGCCGGATGGACACTGTTCAAGCAGGCCCTCCGCGCGCACCACGCTGCCGAGGACGGCGCGCTGTGGCCGTCACTGCGGCAGAATCTGGCCGGCAGCCCGAAGGACCTGGCGCTGCTGGAGGTGATGGAGGCCGAGCACGCCGCCATTGCTCCGGTGATCCAGGCCATCGACGAGCTGCTGACCGAGCCCGGAGCCGACCCGCTGCGGCTGGGCCAGCTCACCGACGCGCTGACCCGCGGCCTGGCTGGACACCTCAAGCACGAGGAGGACACGGCCTTCCCGCTGATGCGGCGGACGCTGACCGCCGAGCAGTGGGCCCATTTCAGCCAGGTCCACGCCCAGCACATCGGCAAGGACGCACCACTTCTGCTGCCGTGGCTCCTGGACGGCGCCGACAAGCCGACCATGACGAGGCTCCTCGCCCAGCTGCCCGCGCACGCGTACGCCGCCTGCACCGCCCGATGGATCCCGGCCTACACCGCTCTCGACCACTGGAGTCCAGGCACCACGGCCTGACACACCTTCACCACCCGCCGCCCTCTCGGTCCATCGCCCGGCCGAATTCGCCCCTCGACCTCCACCACGAAAGCCATCAAAGTGTCCCCATCTGCACACGTCACTCCGCTCCAACGCGTCTCGGATACCGACGCCGCCGCGTGGCACCAGGTCGTCGCCGCCTCGACGGCCCACGACCTGCCGGGAGTACCGGCCCCCGACCCCGGACATATCCACGCCCAGCTCACCCAGCCTGCCCTCGGCAGCCGTCGGCTGACCTGGCTCGCCACCGCGGCGGACGGCGCCCCCGTCGGAGTTGCCGGCCTGCGGCTGTTCACCTCAACGGGCCAGCAGCACCTGGCCGAACTGGAACTCCACGTCGATCCCGCACACCGGCGCCTGGGAACCGGCACCCTCCTCCTGTCGGCGGTCGTGGCGGCCTGCCGCGCCGAGGGCCGGCGCAGCCTCGTCGCGACAGCCGCGGCCGCCAGCCCGGGCGAGGCGTTCAGCGAGCGCCACGGCTTCCGCCGGGTGCTGGCATTGGACCACCTGCTGCTCGACGTCGCGCGGGCCGACGCTGCCGCGGCCGACACCGAGTACCCCGGCTACGAACTGGCCTGCTGGACCGGCACGGTTCCCGACGACCTGGCCGAGGCGTTCGCCGCTGCCAAGAACGCGATGAACGACATGCCCATGGGCGACATGGACTACGGCAGCCAGACCTGGACCGCCGACCGGGTCCGGGCCATGGCCGAAGTGCTGGCCGACCGCGGTGACGTACTGCTGACGACCGCTGCGCTCTGCAAGGGGGAGATGGCCGGATACACCGAGATCGTCATCCGTGCCGGGGAGACTCGCCGGGCACTGCAGTACGACACCGTCGTGGTGCCCGCACACCGCAGCCACGGGCTCGGGCTATGGGTCAAGGCAGAGATGGTGCGCAGGCTCCGCGCCGAGCAGCCCGGAATCGTGGAGATCGAGACCGACAACGCACAGGACAACACACACATGCTCGCCGTGAACCGGCAGCTGGGTTTCCGCTTCCACCGCAGCACCCACGAACACCAACTCGACCTGCCCACCACCTGACCACTCCACCACCTGGCCATTCCACGGCCTGACTACCCCATCAAGGAGAACGTCCCATGCAGAAGTTCGAGACCCCCGACGCGATCGCCGCCGTGGTGGAGATACCCGCCGGACGCATCAGCCTCCTCGCCGCCGACCGCGCCGAGACCACCGTCGAGGTGCGTCCCGCGGACGCCGGCAAGGGCCGCGATGTGAAGGCCGCGGAGCAGACCACGGTCGAGTTCGGCGACGGCGTGCTGCGCGTCGTCGCGCCGGAGGCGAGGAACCAGGTGCTGAGCAACCCCGGATCCGTCGAGGTGACGGTTCAGCTCCCCACCGGCTCCCGCGTCGAGGCCGCCTCCGCCGCCGCAGAGGTGCGCACCGAAGGCCGGCTCGGCGACGTCGCCGTCCATGGCGCCCACCGCCGCATCGAGATCGCCGACGTGGAAGGCCTGCGCCTCACCTCTGTCGACGGCGATGTCCACGTCGGCCGGCTGGGCGGCTCAGCGGAGATCTCCACCGCGCGGGGCGGCATCACCATCGGCGAGGCGGTGCGCGGCACGGTGGTGCTCCGCACCCAGCACGGCGACATCTCGATCGCCGCCGCCCCCGGCGTCTCCGCCACGCTGGACGCCGACCCCCGCCACGGCCGCGTCAGCAACGCCCTGAAGAACAACGGCTCCCCCGTGCTGAAGATCAGCGCCACCAGCGGCAACGGCGACATCTCCGCGCGCAGCCTCTGACCCCCGCATCCGTCACCTCCTCCTTCCCGACACTTCCACCCGACCAGGGAGCACCCCACCATGTCCCAGTTCACCCCTTCCGGACAGCGCAAGATCCGCGACGTGCTGGCCCGCCACGTAGACTCCGGCAAGATCCCCGGCGTCGTCGCCCTGTACAGCAAGGACGACGAGACGCACGTCGAGACGCTGGGCGCGATGGAGCACGACGGCGGCGCGCCGATGCGCCGGGACACCATCTTCCGGATGGCGTCCACCTCCAAGCCGGTCTCGATAGCGGCGGCGATGGTGCTGCTCGACGAGTGCCGGCTGCGGCTGGACGACCCGGTGGACCGATGGCTGCCGGAGCTGGCCGACCGTCAGGTGCTGAAGGCGTTCGACGGCCCGATCGACGACACGGTCCCGGCACGCCGTCCGATCACCGTCCGGGACGTGCTGACCTCCACCTTCGGCCTCGGTATGGACATGACCTCCATCGGTACGCCGATCATGAACGAGGTCTTCGCACAGGGGCTGACG
This sequence comes from Streptomyces sp. NPDC048269, assembly GCF_040652395.1. Lineage (NCBI taxonomy): Bacteria > Bacillati > Actinomycetota > Actinomycetes > Kitasatosporales > Streptomycetaceae > Streptomyces > Streptomyces sp. NPDC048269. The sequence continues at coordinate 44,488 of NZ_JBEZLW010000039.1, read as the reverse complement.
CCCAACCTGCCCACCCCGATGCCGGAGCAGGACGAGTGGCTGCGCCGCCTGGGCGCCCTGCCGCTGATGCACCAGCCCGGAGACCACTGGCAGTACCAGCTCGCCAGCGACCTGGCCGGCGTACTGGTCTCCCGGGTGACCGGCAAGACCTTCGAGGAGGCGCTGCGCGAACACGTCTTCGGCCCGCTGGGGATGGAGGACACCGGCTTCCACGTCCCGGACGACAAGATCGACCGGCTGCCGGTCCTCTACGCGCCCGACCCGGAGTCCGGCGAGTTCCACGTATGGGACGAGTCCAAGGGCGGCCGTTGGAACATCCCTCCGGCGTTCCATGGCGGTGGCGGTGGTCTGGTCTCCACCGCGGACGACTACCACGCCTACTTCAAGATGCTGCTGAACGGCGGCAAGCACGGCGGCGAGCGCGTTCTGTCCAGGCAGGCGGTGGAGCTGATGACCACCAACCGCCTCACCCCCGCGCAGAACGCCGCCCGCACCGAGCTGGCCACCAACAACGTCCACATCTCCTTCGGCCAGGGCCAGCACGGCGGTTGGGGCTTCGGGATGGCGGTGCGGACCTACCGCGGCGACTACGCTCCCGTCGGCCAGTTCGGCTGGGACGGCGGCGCCGGCACCTCCACCTACGCCGACCCCGTCAACAACGTCGTCGGCATCCTCCTCACCCAGGTCGGCACATCGGTCCCCGACTCGGTCCACCTGATGCACGACTTCTGGACCACTCTGTACCAGGCGATCGAGGACTGATCGCCGGCAGGTCCGTTCCCTCAGCACATGCGGATGGGGCAGTGGTCGGACTGCACCCATGCCGCGCCCGGAGCGGGCCGGGGCCCACGTCGCGATGGACTGCTACGCCCTCGTTTCCGTACCCGGAACCGAAGGCACCCGCGAACTTCCCTGGGCCCGCTGATCCAGCTGATCAGCGCCGCCCGACACGAACCCGCCCCAACGGGCGCGAGGCAAGCAGGACCCGGAAGATCCGGATCCTGCCGCACCGACGCCGGCCGATGCCGGCACCTACAGAAACGAGAAGCACGACATGCGTGTGCTGTTGATGGCGTACGGATCCCGCGGCGACATCGCGCCGCTGGCGGGACTGGCGGCGCACTTGCGGAAGCTCGGCGCGGAGGTACGCGTGTGCGCACCGCCGGACGAGGAGTTCGCCGAACTTCTGGCCGGTGTCGGCGCGGAACTGGTGCCCTTCGGGCGGGACGTGCGCGCGCTGCGGACGGGAGCGCCGCCGTCGGACGCGGCCGCGTTCGCGGCGGAGCTGGTCGCCGCGCACTTCGACACGGTCGGCAAGGCGGCCGAGGACTGTGACGTGCTGGTGGCGAGCGGTCTGATGCCGGCCGGCGCCCGCTCGGTGGCCGAGAAGCTGGGCATCCGCTACGTGTACGCGGGCTTCCACCCGTTCGAGATGCCCTCCCCGCACTACCCGCCGCCGCCGCGGCCCGGCCCGCCGGCCCCGCCCGACATGACCGACCGCCGGGCCCTGTGGGACCTGGACACCCAGAAGGTCAACGCCCTCTACCTCCAGACCCTCAACGCCCACCGCGCGGCGATCGGCCTCGTCCCCGTGGACGACGTCCGCGCGCACGTCTTCACCGAACGGCCGTGGCTGGCGGTGGACCCGGTCCTGGGCCCGTGGCAGGAACTGCCGGACCTCGACGTCGTGCAGACCGGTGCGTGGATTCTGCCCGACGAACGCCCTCTGCCCGCCGACCTGGAGGCGTTCCTGGACGCCGGCACCCCGCCGGTGTACGTCGGCTTCGGCAGCATGCCCATGAGCACAGCCACCGACATTGCCCGGACAACCGTCGAGGCGGCCCGTGCGCAGGGCCGCCGCGTGCTCGTCTCCCGCGGCTGGGCAGACCTGGGTCCGGTCGACGATGCGGGCGACTGCTTCGCCGTCGGCGACGTCAACCACCAGGCGCTGTTCCGCCGGGTCGCCGCCGTCGTACACCACGGCGGCGCAGGCACCACGACCACCGCCGCCCGAGCCGGTGCACCCCAGGTGGTGGTCCCCCAGTTCGTGGACCAGCCGCACTGGGCCGCCCGCGTGGCCGAACTCGGCATCGGAGCGGCCCACGACGGCCCGACCCCGACCTTCGAGTCCCTGTCGGCCGCTCTCAGGACGGCCCTGGCCCCCGAAACGGCAGCACGGGCGAAGGCCGTCGCCGGTACGATCCGCACCGACGGGACGACGGTGGCCGCGAAGCTGCTCCTCGACACGGAGCACGCCGCGCCGATGAGCCGCGAACAGATTTCCAAGATCGCCCATGCCGACCACCCGATCAAGTCCCCGCTCGACGACGACTCGGTCAGCCGGCTGCTCGAACGCGGCCTGCCGCGAGGTGACGAGCGAGTCCTCGACCTCGGATGCGGCACGGCGGAATGGCTGCTGCGCGCCCTGGCCACGCGCGCGCACCTGCACGCCGAAGGCGTCGACGTCTCCGAAGTCGCCCTGACGCAGGCCCGCCAGGCAGCGAGCAGACTCGGGGTCGACGAGCGCCTGGTTCTCCACCAGCAGGAGGCCGCGGACTTCGTCTCTCCACAGCCGTTCGACCTGGTGATCAGCGTCGGCGCCACTCATGCCTTCGGCGGTCTCCTGCCCACGCTCGCGGCAGCCCGCGAGCACCTGGCTCCCGGCGGCCGCGTCCTGATCGGCGAGTCGTTCTGGGACCGCGACCCGTCACCGGCGGCCGTCGAGATGTTCGGTGACCTCGACGACCTGGCGACCACGGTGGACCGCCTCGTCGCCGACGGCTGGACCCCGGTCCACGGCCACGTCAGCACCCGGGCTGAGCTGGACGCCTACGAGTGGGCCTGCTGGGGCTCGCTGGCCGCATGGGCTCTGGACCACCCCGCGGATCCGGCCGCCGCGCAGGTGCTGGAAACGGCCAACGCCCAGCGTTCGCAGTGGCTGCACGGGTATCGGGACAGCTTCGGCTTCGTCTGCATGGTGCTGCGTCGGACCTCGGAGTGAGGCGTAGGCCGCTGGCAAGCCCACGCACCCAAGACGTCCCCCGCACCCGGGGCCCTGCCATGGCCGCAGCCCCTGCGGCGGCCGGAAAGTGAAGAAACAGATGCAACCGACGTTCGTACTCGTGCACGGAGCATTCGCGAACTCCTTCTCCTTCGCGCCCCTTCAGGCGGAACTCGGCCTCCTCGGGCACCGCTCTGTCGCCGTCGACCTGCCCGGTCACGGGTTCCAGGCGACCTTCACCCACGCCTATCAGGCGCCGCAGGACCCCGCCGGTCTCGCGAGCGCGCCCGGCTCGATCAAGGGCGTCACGCTCGCGGACAACGTCGCGCACCTGATCGGCATCCTCGAACGGGCCAAGCGGAACGGCCCCGTGATCCTCGTCGCCCACAGCCGCGGCGGTGCCACGGTCACGGCCGCTGCCAACGCGCGCCCGGACCTGATCGACCGCCTCGTCTACGTCTCGGCCTGGGCCCCGGACGACCTCGACGTCAACGACTACTACGCCGAGCCGGAGATGGCCACGGTCGACCCCGTGGCCTTCGCCGCGGCGCTGGCCGGGAACCCCGCCGTCCTCGGCCTGCTCCGGGTCAACTTCCGTACTGCGGACCCGGACTCGCTCGCGGCGTTCAAGGCGGCCTTCTTCGCCGACGGCACCGACGAGCAGTTCCTCACCTTCCTGAACACCTTCCAGCCCGACGAGAACCTGGACGCCGGCAGCGCCGCCGACCGGGCGCAGGCCGCCACCTGGGGCCGCATCCCGAAGACCTACATCCGCCTGGCCGGCGACGCGAGCCTGCCCCTCGCCGTACAGGACCGGCTGATCCGCGAGGGCAACGAGCTGACGCCGGACAACCCGTACGACGTCCGCACGCTGGAGGGCAGCCACCTGAAGTGGCTGGTCGACCCCGCGCCGGCGGCCCGCATCCTGTGCGAACTCGCCACGCTCCCCGCCCCGTCCGCGCAGGGCGCGATCGGAACGGCGTGAACGGTTCGGCGGTGGTGGGACAAGGAACGAGAGTGTTCATGTGGGTGCACCCACCACCGCCCCGGCACTGAGACGGACGCCGACCGGGTGACAGCCTTCGCCACGGCCGTCACCCGGGCTCCACGCCGACCCAGGATGGTCGGCCTGGCCAAGAAGCTACGGAAAATAGGAGATCAACGAAGTGCGTGTGGTGTTGTCGACTTATGGGTCACGTGGGGACGTCGAACCGTTGGTAGGGCTAGCGGTGCGGTTGCGGGAACTCGGCGCGGAGGTGCGGGTGTGCGCGCCGCCGGACGAGGACTTCGCGGAGCGGCTGGCCGGGGTCGGAGTGTCCATGGTGGGCGTCGGGCAGTCAGCACGCACGCTGACTACTGCGGCGCCACCGCCGTCGAAGGTCAACCTGCCCCAACGCGCAGCGGAATTGATCGCCAGTCAGCTGCAGGTGATACCCGCGGCAGCCGAAGGGTGTGACCTGCTGGTGGCGACGGGCGCAATGCCAGCCATCGCCGGGGCGCGGTCGGTGGCCGAGAAGCTGGACATCGGCTACGTATCCGCGATCTTCCAGCAGCTGACCCTGCCCTCGCCGCACCGCCCGCCGCTGGCGTACCCGGGGCAGCCGTTCCCGCCGGAGGTGACCGACAACCGGGCACTGTGGGACCTGGACGCCCAGAGCATCAACGTGCTGTTCGGTGAGGCGCTCAACACCAACCGGACGTCGATCGGCCTGCCGCCGGTGGACAACGTCCGCGACTACGCCTTCGGCGACCGGCCGTGGCTGGCGACGGACCCGGTGCTGGACCCTTGGCTGGAGACGCCGGACTACGACATCGTACAGACCGGCGCGTGGGTGCTGCCCGACGACCGGCCGCTCCCGGCTGATCTGGTGGCCTTCCTGGATGCCGGCGCGCCGCCCGTGTACGTGGGCTTCGGCAGCATGGCCGTGCGCGCCGGGGAGGACGCGGCCCGGGTGGCCATCGAGGCGGTCCGCGCGAGCGGCCGCCGGGTACTCGTCGGGCGTGGCTGGGCGGACCTGGGCCTCATCGACGACCGGGACGACTGCTTCGCCGTCGGCGAGGTCAACCACCAGCAGCTGTTCGGACGGGTAGCCGCCGTCGTGCACCACGGTGGCGCGGGTACGACGACGACGGCTGCTCGGGCCGGCGCTCCCCAGGTGGTGGTGCCCCAATTGGCGGACCAGCCGTACTGGGCTGGCCGGGTGGCCGAGCTGGGCATCGGCGTAGCGCACGATGGTCCGGTGCCGACCGCCGAGTCCCTGTCGGCCGCGCTCAAGACCGCCCTTGAACCGGAAACCGGCAGCCGGGCGAAGACCGTGGCCGGCACGGTCCGCACCGACGGGGCGATGGTGGCCGCGAAACTGCTGCTCGACGCTGTCAGCTGAGAGACGTGAGAGGGGTCCGCGAGAACCACGCGGACCCGTCCTGCCAGGGTCAGTGCCCGGCGCCGGGTTGCACCGCCAACTCCGTACGCCCGAAGAGGCCGGCCGCATTTTCCCGTAGGGCCACGACAGCCGCCCGACGTCGTAGCACCGGCGAGCAAGACAACCGGCCGCCGAGTTCATTCTGTCAGGAGTTCCAAGCGGAGCCTGGGTCTGCGCGACGTCGGCCGCCCACGGCACAGACAGGAGTCTGCGTGCCGCCATCCGGGTGGGTGAACCCACGACCGAGGAACAGGCCGTCGGCACGAGCGCCTCGGGTCGTCGGTAGTGAGCCGACGACCCTGGGTCGCGCGTGGTCAGTAGCCGCTGCTGCCGTAGATCCGCTGGCCGTTGTACGTGCCGCCCTGGCAGTACCAGTAGCCGGTGCTGTGCTTCGCCGGCTTTCCGCCGCCGTACTCGCAGTCGGCCCAGGAGACCTGGGGTGCGGCCGCCTCGGCCGCGAAGGGCCCGGTGAAGCTCATTCCTGCGAAGGCCAGGGTTGCCAGGGCCAGGCCGAGCAGTCGTCGAACGCGCATGGCTTGCTCCTCTCGGGGTTAGCCCGTTCGGGCCTTCCCAGGATGACTGCGCGGCGTTTCCGTGGCATGTGTGATTACTCCAATCGGGTGACTCTGGGGAGCGGCAGGGTGCTGCGCCCGACGTCCTCCAGCCGGTGCGGGGCACGGCTTGGACGGCCGCTGGCGGAGATGTGGCAGACCCTCCGGCTCGGCGCGGGCTGGGGCATCAGTTCCGAACCCTGCAGCGGGCCCTTGCACGGACCGAAGCAGGCCCTGCGGCATAGGAGGCGGCGGTTGGCCCCGGCGACCGCCGCAAGGACGGCTGGGGCACAGGCCAGCGATGTGACGCGGTACACCACAAGGGGTCTGACGGGACAGGGGGCGCACGAATTCGTGGATCTTCCTCATTAACCGGCCTAACGCCGTCCGCGCTACCAGTCGGCACGGCCGGAAGGAGGCCGATCACTCCGACGTGTCGCGGTGAGAAGCCGTGACCCTGCCAAAGCATCCGCCGCTCCGCCAACTCTCGCGTGACTGAACGCTGCGACCCTGCAAACAACACCGATCAATGTTCGATGACACGCGCTCAACCGAATGCGAAGACCGGCTGGTGGTTTACCGGGAACGACAATCCCGAGAGCATCGCCGAGCACTCGTTCCGTGGGGGCATCGGCGGCGCTGTCCTGGCCATGATGGAGGGCGTGGACCCTGCCAAGGTCGCTGTGATGTGCCTGTTCCACGACACGCAAGAGACCCGCATCGGGGACATTCCGCACATCGGCCGCCGGTACATCGACGCGGCCACGAACGAGACCGTCACCGCCGACCAGGTCTCCGCCGCGCACCCGGCGGTCAGGTCCGGGGTACAGCGGGTCGTCGGCGAGTACGAGAACGGCGACACCCCCGAGGTGATCGTCGCCAAGGATGCCGACAAGCTCGAATGCCTGGTGCAGGCGGTGGAGTACGGGGCTCAGGGCTCCAGCCTGGTGCAGGACTGGGTCGACACCTCGTTGAACAGCCTCAAGACGGCGTCCGCGCAAGCCCTCGCGGAAGCCGCGGTGACCATGTCGCCCCTGGAGTGGCGCAAGACGTTCCTTGGCCAGTGACCAGGCCCCAGAACAGAAGCCCCCGCCCCGAAGGGCGAGGGACTTCTGCGCGTCGATGGCGGAGTGGCCGCTCTCGGTCTTGCGTGGCTCTACTCGCAGGCCACACCGTCGCCGACTATGCCGAGATGGCAGCCGTAGCCGGGTCACTGCGATAGATCGGCGACCTCGCCTCCCTCGCCGCCCACAAACACCACCGCCCCAAAAGCATCGGCGCCCTCTGCATCCGCGTCGGCACCCGCATCACCGCCCAGCAGAACGGCGGCGGGCAAGAACGCGGCCTACGAGCCGGCACCCCCGACGTCCCCGCCATCGTCGGCTTCGGTACTGCAGCTCACCTCATTTCCAGCGATAATGTCCCCGACGCCACGCGCATCCGAGCCCTCCGCGACCAGCTCCAGGCCCGGCTCCTCACCGCGATACCCAACGCGACGGTCAACGTCCACCCGCACCAGCGACCTCCCGGGAACCTGAGCGTCACTCTCCCCGGCACCGAAGCCGCCGACCTCCTCGACCGCCTCCCCGAGATCGCAGCCTCCACCGGACCCGCCTGCAACACCGGCAGCAGCGACCCCTCGCACGTCCTCACCGCCATCGGTCTCACCCGCATCCAGGCCCGCGGAACCCTCCGCCTCAGCCTCGGCCGCACCATCACCACAGAAGACATCGATAAGACCGTCGCCCTCATCGGCCGGGCCACCGCTACCGCCTGGTCGGTGACCAGCGCGGCATGACGGTTCGCACCGTAGCGGCCCGCGCCGTTCAACCGAGGCCGCTGTCCTGCACCACCTCGTGCCGAGTAGGCCGGGCACAGTTCGCAGCGCGCCGCGGCTGGCGCGGGTCAGGTTTCGGAGGCGTTGCTGCTGGTTCGCCGGTTCAGGGAGCGGATCAGCTCGGCGCGGATCAGGGCGGCCCGCCAAGCATCGACGCGTTCCCAGAACTGGACAACATGCTCGCTGTCTCCAACGCACCGTTCTCGGCAATGACCAGCAAACGCTGCTGGTTCTCGGCGACAAAGCCAGCCGCTCAGCAGGCCAGAACGGCGGCGCTGTCGCGGATCCTGGCGCGCTGGCCAGGTTGCGCCGCCTGCGCGATGCCGCGGACATCGCCCTCGAGAACGTGCCGCAAGAAGTCGCCACCGCCCTGGTGGACGAACTCCGTGAAGCCGGTGCGTGCGCCCACGCCGAAGTGGAGCAGTGGCCGCCCTCGCCGAGGCGACCGGTGGCGACGGCGTGCCCCGTCCGCCCGCGCCGGAGCCGGCCGAGGGGACGTCTCGCCGCTGAGAACCTTCACGAAGGCGTTCGGTCACTTCCGGGACCCGAACATGCGCTGACGGGGCTCTCGTTCCGGAAAATGCGCGGCTCGGGTTCGCTCTCGCAGATATTTTTGCGGTGATCCATTGACCGGGACCAAGACGCCCGGATAGAAAGATCACGATCAGGACCGCGATCACGAGTCCGGTCCATACAGCACTGCCTCGGGGGATTTCGCTTTGCCGCACACAGATGCACTTCGTCCTGCCCGCGTCCTCGTGGTCGAACCCGCCTCCTCCGGGGGCGCCACCCTGATCGGTGTCGCGGCCGAGATGGGACTGCGGGTCGTCGTCGCCACCGCCGACTCCGGCGATCGCCGGCTCTCCGACGCTGTGCGCGCGGCGGCCGACTCGGTGCTGACGGTGGAGACCAACGACCAGGCCGCCCTCGAAGCGGCCGTGCTCGAACTGCACCGGGCCGAGCCGTTCGAGGCGGTGCTGCCGGGCTCCGACATCTATGTGACGGCGACCGCGCGCGTCGCCGCGGCACTGGACCTGCCCGGCCTGCCCGTGGCGACCGTCGACCGGGTCCGGGACAAGAGCGTCATGCGGGCCGCAGTGGCGGAGGCCGGGCTGCGCACCCCGCGCTTCGCCCAGGCGACCACCGACGCCGAACTGCGCGCCGCGGCCGAACGGGTCGGCTTCCCCTGCGTGCTGAAGCCGGTCGCCTGCTCCGGCAGCATCCACGTCAGCCGCGCCGACGACCTCGACCAGCTCACCGCCGCGTTCCAGCGGCTCGTGACCGACCCGGAGCCCGACATGGGCAAGCTGCACGAGCACCGGGTGCTCGTCGAAGAGTACGTCCAGGGCCCCGAGTTCAGTGCTGACGGCTATGTTCTGGAGAGTGGCGAGGTCACCGTAGTCGCCCTCAGCCGCACGCTGCTCGGCCCCGAGCCCGACTTCGTGGAGCTGGGCCACCTCACCCCGGCCCTCGTCGACGACACCACCCTGAAGAGCGTCGAGGCGTACGTCGGCGACGTCGTCCGCGCCGTCGGCATCACCAGCGGCCCCTTCCACTGCGAACTGCGCCTGGCCGCCGACGGTCCGGTGCTCATCGAGATCGGCGCCCGGCTGCCGGGCGACCGGATCGTGGAGCTGCTGCGGCTCGTGACCGGCGTCAGCCTGCCCAGGGTGGCCGTCGCCACCGCGCTCGGCGTCGGCCTGGAGGCGGCCGGAGCCTTCGCGCGGCCGCAGGCCGAGAGCGCCGGCATCCGCTTCTTCTCCGCCGCGGGCCGCTCCTCGTACCAGGAGCTCACCGGGTGGCCCGAGCTGGAGGCACTGCCGGAAGTCACCGAGACCGCCGTGTACTTCGCGCCGGGTGAGACCATCCCGGGCGTCGAGGACTGCCGCTCACGCCTCGGCCACGCCCTGTTCACCGCCGACTCGCCGCAGGGCGCCCTCGACCGCTGGCAGGCGCTCGGCGACCTCGTCGTCCCGGCCTGACCCGGCGGATCCCACCATGAACGCACACATACTCGACTACGCGGCCGTCGGCATCGGCCCCGCGAACATGAGCCTCGCCGCGCTCGCGCATCCGGTCGAAGGGCTGCGCGGCGCCCACCTGGAACGCCGTGAGAGCTTCTCCTGGCACCCCGGACTGCTGCTGCCCGAGGCCACCCTCCAGGTCTCGCTGCTCAAGGACCTGGTGACGCTGGTCGACCCGACCAGCCCCTTCTCGTTCCTGTCGTTCCTCGCGAGTGAGGGCCGGCTCTACCGGTTCCTGGCCGCGGACTTCCCGGCCGTCCTGCGCGCCGAGTTCAACCAGTACCTCCAGTGGGTCGCCGGGCGGCTGCCGAGCCTGACGTTCGGGGCGGACGTGCGCAGTGTGGACTTCCACGACGGGGCCTTCCACCTCCGTACCGGCGAACACGATGTGACGGCACGTCATCTCGTGCTCGGTACTGGGCTCACCCCGTCCGTTCCCGAGCCGTTCCGCCCCTTCCTCGGCTCCACCGTCTTCCACTCCGGGGAGTTCCTGCTGCGGGCCCCCGAGGTGACCGGACGGCAGGTCGTCGTGGTCGGCGGCGGCCAGAGCGGCGCGGAGATCGTGCGCCACCTGGCGGCCGGCGCGGCCCCCGAGAGCATCACCTGGGTCAGCCGGCGCTCGTCGTTCCTGCCGATGGACGACTCGCCGTTCGCCAACGACCTCTACACGCCCGACTACGTACGCCGCTTCCACGCGCTGCCCGCCGACCACAAGGCCCGACTCCTGGAGCGGCAGAAGTACACCAGTGACGGCATCGACCTCCAAGTCCTGCAGGACATTTACCGGTTGAGCTACCGCGACGAGTTCATCGAAAACAACCCCGGCAGGCTGCGCTTCCTGGCGGACAGCGCGGTCACCGCGATCGAGGGTGGCCCCGACGAATGGAAGCTCGTCGTCGAGTCCTCGGGCCCGGAGGCACCCGCCGTGCTCGCCGCCGATATCGTGATCCTGAGCACCGGATACGCCTACGCGCTGCCGGACTTCATGGCTCCGCTGGACGCGCGGCTGCGGCGGGACGGCGGGACGCTCGTCGTCGGCGACGACTTCTCGGTCGCATGGGACGGGCCTGCGGAGAACCGGATCTACCTCCAGAACGGCGCCCGGCACTCCTGGGGCGTCGCCGATCCCAATCTCAGCCTGCTCGCCTGGCGCAGCGCGGTCATCCTCAACAGCATGCTCGGTGAGACGAGGTATCCGGTATGACCGCTCGTCAGGTCCCGCAGTTCCAGGCCGATGCGGTCGGCGTCCTGGTCCCCTTCGGTCCGACCGAAGTGGAACCCGACGGAGTGACCGTCGCCGAGGCGGACTTCGCCCGTTCGGTCTTCCCCCGCGTGCCGTTCAAGGCGGCCCGCTTCACCGTGCCGCCGGGCGGGACCAGCTCGCCCGACCAGCACGCGGTCCAGGAGATCTGGGTGGTCCACGCCGGATCCGGCACCCTGGAGGTGGACGGCGAACGGTCGCTCGTCGGGCCCGGCTCCCTGGTGGGCTTCGCCTCGAAGGCCGTCCACGAGATCTTCGCCGACCAGGGCGAGGAACTGGTCATCTACTCCTTCTGGTGGTCGGCGCCCGATGAGTGAGCGCACCACCGGGACCAGTGAGGCGCCCCACTACGACCTCGCCGTCCTCGGCGCGGGCGCGGTCGGCGCCCTCGCCGCGTACTACGCCGTGCAGCGGGACCCGGGCCGCCGCGTCGCCGTGATCACGCACGCCGGACGGGGGACGGGCGCGACCCGTCTCTCGGCCGGGTTCGACACGCCCACGGGGCACAACCCGGCCCAGCGCGCCCTGGCCGCCCGCAGCACCGCGCTCTTCGACGAGCTCGCCGCCGGACTCGGCGACGCCGGACGCGCGCCGGTCGACGTCCGCTGGCTGGTGGCGCGCGAGAACACGGCCGCGCTCGACGCGACCATGGCCGACGGCGGCCACACCCGCCCGGTCACCGGGGAGCAGCGGGCCCTGCTCGACCGGACGTTCCCCGGGCTCGCCCACGGCGGCCACGAAGTCCTGCTGGCCACCGCACCCATGACGGCAGGTCAGCCCCAATGGCTCACCGACCGGCTGCTCGACGAGGTCCTCGGCCGCCCGGACAACACCCTCCTGGAGGGCTTCCGGGTCACCGAAGTACGCCGTACGGGCGGGCGCGTCGAACTGGTCGCCGCCGACGGCAGCCGGATCACCGCCGCCAAGGCGGTCCTCGCGCCCGGCCCCTGGGTCCTCGACGGCCCCGTGGCGGCGGCGGCCCGCGAGCGCGGGGCCCGGGTCAAGAAGGTGGTGGCGTTCCACATCATGACGCCGCCCCCGCCGGGCGCCCCGGCACTCGTCCTGGAGGACGCCGACGCCTTCCTGCTGCCCCACCGCCCCGGCGGCCACTGGATCTTCAGCATCACCTCACCCGACTGGGACCGAGGCCCCGACGAACCGCTCGCCATCGACGCCCGCGACCGGGAACTCGCCCGAGCCCTGCTCGCCCGGCACGTACCGGGATTCCTGCCGCACCTGCTCGGCGGCCGCGTCTTCAGCGACTGCTTCACCCCCGGCCATCTGCCGGTCGTGGACACGGTCGGCGGTGACGACGTGGTCATGGCCATCGGCGGCTCCGGCTCCGGCTACCGACTCGCCCCGGCCATGGCCGAGGACGCACTGAACCTGCTCGACGGGAGAACGCGAACATGAGCCTGCTGACCGGGGACACGCACACCCCTCGGCACTACCTCCTGGTGCCGCCCGAGGCCACGCCCAACGGCCCCCTGCACCTCGGCCACATCGGCGGCCCCTTCCTGTGGTCGGACATGATCGCGCGGCATCTGCGGGTCCGGGGCGACCTGCCGTTGGTGATCACTGGCAGCGATGTGTACGAGTCGTACGTGATGCTCAGGGCGCACGCCGAGGACTCCACGCCCGGCGAGGTCGCCGCCCGCTACGGACAGCGCATCCAGGACGACCTGGCCGCGCTGCGCATCGGCATCGACGCGTTCATCGTCCCCGATCAGCAGCCCTGGCGAGAGCAGTTCGAGCAGGAGGTCGCCGCCTCGATCGAGCGGCTGACGGCCCGGGGCGCGGTGCTGACACGCACCGAGCGCGTGCCCTACTGCACGGCGTCGGACCGCTGGGTGGTGGGCGGCTGGCTCCAGGGCCGCTGCCCCGAGTGCGGTGCGGGCATCGCCAGTTACTTCTGCGAGGAGTGCAGTGCGCACTTCCTGCCCGAGTCGGTCGTCGAGCCGCGCCCCCTGCTCGACGAGGGGCCGCTGACCTGGCGGGAGATCTCCAGCCTCTTCCTGCGGCTGCCGGACCGCGACCTCCTGGACAGCACGCTCGTGGACCTGGGCGTCGCCGACCGCTACCGGGCGACCGTGGCGCGCTTCCTGGAGCGCGACGGCATGACCGTACGGCTGAGCGCCCCGCAGACGTGGGGACTTCCGCTGCCCGCGCCCGAGCCGGACGTGCCGCGCGCCCTCTTCCCGTACGCCGGGATCTTCATGTTCGCCCGCCTCGCCGGCGCGGTCCACGGCCGGCTCTCCGGCACCGGCGTGAACGCCTTCGACCCCGACTCCGGGGTCACCACCATCACCACCCTGGGGATCGACAACGTGATCCCCACCCTGGTCTCGATCGTCGGCACCAGCCTGCTGCACGGCGACATGAAGCCGTACGACCGGTGCCTGATCAACAACTTCTACCGGCTGGCCGGGCGGAAGTTCTCCACCAGCGCCCGGCACGCCATCTGGGCGGCGGACATCGCCGCGTCGCCCGCCATCGGCGTGGACACCGTCCGGTACTACCTCGCCGGGGCCGATCTGGAGTCCGGGGCGGCGAGCTTCGAGACGGCGGACTTCCTTCAGACCGCGAACGCCACGCTCGCCGACGGCCTCGGCAAGCGGATCGACGCCGCCTGGAGCCGGCTGCCCGAGGGGCCACCGCAGGCGCCCGCCCCGGCCGTCGCCGACCTCGTGGAATCCCTGCTCGCCGAGCAGTCCGCGGCGCTCGACGGCGCCCGTGTCTCGACCCGGCGCGCGGTCGCGGCGCTCGACCGCTGGTGCGCCGACGACGCGGTCGCCCACGCGGCCGAGGACGGCGCCTACTGGTGGCTCAAGGGCCTGTCCCTGCTGGCGTTCCCGGTGATGCCGGACCTCGCCGAGCTCGTCTGGCAGCGCCTCGGCGGCGCCGGAGAGCCTCGCGCGGCGGCCTTCCTCGCCAGGACCCCGGCCCACCGTGACCGGCCCGCGCCCGGCTTCGGCCGGGTGAGCGCCGCCGATCTCGACGCCTGCCTGCCCGACACCCTGCGACCGGGAGCGGACGCGTGACCGACCGGACCACACCGCTGTACGTCGTCCTCAACCGCTCCGGCGACGAGTTCGGCGAATACCACCGTTTCCTCGACGGCCACCTCTGCCGGATGGTGTACCTCACCACGCCTGGCGGGTTGCCCGCGCTCGACCAGGACGGGGCGACCGAGGTCCATGTGCGCGACAGCCTCGACCACGACGACCTGCTGCCCCTCGTACGGGAGATCGCGGACCGGCACGGCACGCCCGAGGCCGTCTTCGGCCAGTCCGAGTACGACATCCTGACGGCCGCCCGGCTCTCGGCCGCACTCGGCGTCCCCGGCGGCTACGGCCTCGACCTCGTCCAGCGGTTCAAGGACAAGCCCGCCATGAAGAGCGCGGTAGGCGCGGCCGGACTGCGGGTTCCCCGGTTCCGGAGCCTCGACGACGCGCCCTCGGCGGAGGCGGTCGTCGACGCCCTCGGCGGTCTGCCCCTGGTCCTCAAGCCGCGCGCCGCGGCGGGCTCCCAGGGAGTCACGGTCGTCCACAGCGCCGACGAACTGCGCGACGCGCTGGGGGGCGTCGACCCCGAGGCGTACGAGTGCGAGGAGTACGTCGACGGGGACATCTTCCACGTCGACGGCGTCCGCCGCTCCGGCCGCCTCCACTTCGTCACCGCTTCCCAGTACGTCCACACCTGCCTGGACTACGCACACGGCCGCCCGCTGGGCTCGGTCCTGCTCGACCCGGGCCCCCAGCGCGACGAGCTCACCACGTTCGCCGACCGCTGTCTGCGGGCGCTCGGGCTGCGCGACGGCGCGTTCCACCTGGAGGCGATCCGACGTCCGGGGGGCGAGCTGGTGTTCCTGGAGGTCGGGCTGCGGCCGGGCGGCGCGCAGGTGCCGTTCCTGCACGTCGACCTCTACGGCATCGACCTGTTCGCCGAGGCGTTCCGGGCGGCCCTGGGCCTGCCCCCGCTGTGGCAGCCGTCCGAACCGGTCGGGCCCCGGGCCGGCGGCTGGCTCATCTACCCCGCCCCGCGCGAGCTGCCCGGACGGGTCGTCGCGCGCACCTCGCCCGGGTCGGCCGTCCCCGAGGTCTACCACGAGGAACTGCCCGCGATCGGCCAGATCATGACCGGGCCCGGCAGCTATGACGAGGGCTGCGGGATCTTCCGGTTCCGAGGGCGGAGCGCCGCCGGGGTTCGCGCCGCCGTGCACACCGCGATGGAGGTGTACGGGCTGCGGACCGAGCGGGCCGAGGGAGCTGAGCCGCATGGCTGAGGCACGCCGGTACGGCATGCTGCACGCCTGGTTCCGGGAGATCCTTCCGGCCGCCGGGAACGCGCGCAGACTCGGCGTCCTCACGCTCATCCAGTCCCTGGGGCTCGGGGTGTTCCTCACCTCCAGCGCCGTGTTCTTCACCCGGACCATCGGTATCCCCGCCCAGCGCGTGGGCCTCGCCCTGTCGGTCGCCGGGCTCTGCGGACTGGTCTGCACCGTGCCCATCGGCCGGCTCGCGGACCGGCTCGGCGCGGCCCGGGTACTCACCGTCAACTTCCTGCTCGCGGCCGCCGGCTTCACCGCGTACTGCCTGGTGGACGGCTTCGCCGCGTTTCTCCCGGTCGCATGCGCCATCGCGGTCCTGGAGACCTCGGCGGGCGCGCTCCAGGCGTCGCTCACCGACGCGCTGGTGGGCGAGGCGGAACGAGTCAGGGTGAGCGCGCAGATGCGCAGCCTGTTCAACCTGGGCTTCCTCGGCGGCGCCGCGCTGGCCGGAGCCGCCATCGCGGCCGGCACCTCGACCGCCCTGTACGCCACGGTCCTCGCCAACGCCGCCCTCCAGTTGGTCTCCGTCGCCGTGCTGCTCGGAATGCGGCTGCCCGGGGGCGCCGGGCCCCCGGCCACCGCCGCCGAGGCGCCGGGCGGGGTGCTGCGCAGCGCCGCGCTGCGGGACGTGCGCTATGTGGCGGTCGCGCTGGTGTGCGGCGCTCTGGAGCTGTACCACCCGTTGCTGACGGTCGGTCTGCCGCTGTGGATCGTCACCGGCACCGACGCGCCCGCGCTGCTGGTGTCGGGGCTGCTGATCCTGGACACCGTCCTGGTGCTGTTGTTCCAGGTCACGGTCAGCAGGGGCGCGCGTACCCCGGCGGGAGCGGCACGTATGCTGCGTTGGGCGGGATGGGCACTGGGGGCGTCCTGCCTGGTCTTCGCGGTGAGCGGGGGACACGGCGCGCTCCTGGACAGCGCGGCCCTGCTGGGCGGCGCGCTGGTGCTTGTCCTCGGCGAGCTGTACCAGGCATCGGCGAGCTGGGGCCTGTCCTTCGGGCTCGCCCCGGCGGGCCGGCAGGGGGAGTACCAGGCGGTGTTCTCCCTGGGGCGCGGGCTCCAGCAGTTCGCCGGGCCGTGGCTGATGACCTCCCTGGTCGTCGGCGCGGCGGCGACCGGCTGGCTGGTCCTCGCGGCGCTCTTCGCCCTGCTCGGGCTCGCCGCGCCGCCGTTGGTGCGCGGCCTGGAGAAGGCCCGCGCGCGGACGGAGCCGGCGCCGGCGCCGGCCTGAGCGGACCGGCCGGCGCCCGTCCGGACCACATGTGTCACACCCGTACGACCGAAAACAAGTGAGCGAGCACCATGACCCTACAGCGACGACACGACCCGGACGAGCGCGGCTTCGCCAGCGACAACTACGCGGGTGCGCACCCCGAGATACTTGCGGCGATCGCCCTGGCCAACGGCGGCCACCAGGCCAGCTACGGTGCCGACGTCTACACCGAGCGCCTCCAGGAAGTGGTGCGCGGCCACTTCGGCCCCACCGCGCACACGTACCCGGTCTTCAACGGCACCGGCGCGAACGTGTTCGCGCTCCAGACCATGCTCGACCGCTGGGACGCCGTGGTCTGCGCCGAGTCGGCCCACATCAACGTCGACGAGGGCGGGGCGCCCGAGAAGGTCGCCGGGATCAAGCTCCTGACGGTGCCCACATGGGACGGCAAGCTTACCCCTGAGCTGATCGACCGTCAGGCATGGGGCTTCGAGGACGAGCACCGGGCCCGGCCCAAGGTCGTCTCGATCGCCCAGTCCACCGAGCTCGGCACCTGCTACACGCCGGACGAGATCCGTGCCATCTGCGACCACGCGCACGACCTCGGCATGCTCGTCTACCTGGACGGCGCCCGGCTCGCCAACGCCGCCGCCACCCTCGGCGTGTCCCTGCGCGAGATGACCACCGACGCCGGCGTGGACGTCCTCTCGCTCGGCGGCACCAAGAACGGGCTGCTCTTCGGCGAGGTGGTGATCGTGCTCAACGAGAACGCGGTGCGCGGCATGGCCCACCTGCGAAAGGCGAGCATGCAGCTGGGTTCCAAGATGCGTTTCATGTCGGTGCAGTTCGAGGCGCTGCTCGGCGGCGACCTCTGGCTGCGCTCGGCGGCCCGCTCCAACGCGATGACCCAGCGGCTGTACGAGGCGGTGCGCGAACTGCCGGGCCTGGAGATCCCCCGCCCGGTGCAGGCTAACCAGATCTTCGCCGTCCTGCCGCCGGCCGTCACCGAGCGTCTCCAGAAGCGTTTCCGCTTCTACACCTGGGACGAGCAGGCCGGCGAGGTCCGCTGGATGACCTCCTTCGACACCACCGAGGACGACGTGGACGCGTTCGCGGCGGCGATCGCGGAGGAACTGGCGGCGGAGCGAGGCCCAGGGTCGGCGGGCGCGCTGACCACGGCCGAGCGCGAGGAACTGGTGCAACTGCGCCGTAAAGTCCGCGAGATGGAAGAGACGATCGAAGTGCTTGGGAAAGCGCCCGCCTTCTCCGCGAACCGCAAGACGAAGTAGCCGGCGGCGGAAGCCTGGGGGTCGGTCGAGCGTTCTGGCCCCCGGGCAGGAGAAGCACGAAGAGGTCGTCCAGTTCCAGGTCTTACTGCTCGGCAGCATGCTCGGTGATCACGTGAGGAGGCTGCCCCGTCGCTGCCACGACCAGCGACGCTGTCGTGCGGTCGAGGGGCAGCCTCGAAGAGACCGCCGCTGACCAGCTAGCGCCCTGCTACATTCCAGCCGCCCGGCATCGTCCGGGTCTGTCCAGTAGACGGTGTAACCGTGGTTGGCCCGTAGGCCAGACTCGGTTGTTGGTGAGGCGTCCGTCGAAGGCTTGGAGTGCTCGCTTCCAGCGGGTCGTCCAGCGTTTGCGGCCGGCGCCGGTCGGGTCGAGGGACATCACCGCGAGGTAGACGCACTTCAGGGCGGCGTTTCTCGGAAGGGAAGTGGCCACGGGCACGGACCGCCCGGCGGATGCGGGCGTTGACGGACTCGATCGCGTTGGTCGTGCAGACGATCCGGCGGATCTCGGCGTCGAACTGCAGGAACGGGCCGAACTCAGCCCAGGCGTTCTTCCACAACCGGACGATCGCCGGGTATTTGCCGCCCCATTCCTCGCAGAACTCGAGGAACCGGCTGGTGGCCGCGTCCTCGGTCGGCGCGGTATAGACCGGCTTCAATGCTTTCGCGATCTTGTCCCAGTCCTGGCGGCCCGCATAGCGGAACGACGCCCGCAGCAGGTGAAGCCGTAGCGCAAGATGACGTGTGCGGGACGGAAGGGCAGGTCGTGGAGGATGGGAGCCATCACAGCGAATAGCTCATCGGCGTTTGGTCCGTAGGCGTAGAGGACCACCTCGCCACCGCCGAACTCGTTTCCGTCGAACTCGCCGACGTCGGCTTGCTCGATCGCCTCGGTGAGCAGGGACTGGGCCTGGCGTACGACCTCCCGTTGGCTTTGCCCGCCGAGGCCGTCATCGGCCAGCCGATAGCGAGCGATGACGGCATGCTCGATGTCGGTTTCTTCTTCGTCTGTGTCACCCATGGGGGAAACGCTCTCATACCGAACGGACACCGTGGCCGGCTCGCCGTCCGGGGGGCGGTCCGGAGGCGATCACGTCGGCAGATGCCGGGTCAAGAACGCCCGTACGAGATCGCGCACGGCGACACGCGGGTCGGTCCGGCCCACCATGGTGACGCGCCCGCGGCGGGCATGGGTCCGGCCTTGTGGAGCTGGGGGACAGGGCCGCGTAGTCGGTGGAGACCCAGTGCGCGGTGTCGTCGAGCTGCCCCCGGGAGACGGGCCGGTGTGAGCGAGAGCGCTGCCCAGGACCGGTCCAGCCGGGCGTCGCGCAGCCGTCCCCCTCCCCTCGAAGCCGTCGTCACGTCGCCCGAGGGCAGGGAGGCAGCACGGTCTCACGACAGGTGCTGCGCGATGAGCTGTCGAGCGACACGGGACGAGTTCCCCGTCTTTGCAGGACTATGACTGATTTCATGGTGCAGGTCCCCGCGGACTGGCTGGCCTGGGTGTTTCTCACTTTGCGCCGCGGGGCATCGGACGGCGCCCAGGCCGTTGCCGCTGAACTGCAGCCGTTCACGGAGAAGCCCGGCCAGCGAGTACCGCTCCCGAGGCCTACGGTGCTGCGTGCCGAGCTGGCGCTGCGGCGGGAAGCGGAGATTGCGAGGGAACAGGGCAGGCGTGCCGAGCTGTCCGACCAGGCCGAATACCTGGTCAAGTTCCGTTTGGAGGCGTGTGGGTGAAGGCGCTGCGGTAGGAGCGAGGGGGGACTCCTCGGCGGCGGACGAACTGTGCTCGAAGGACGGCCGCGCTTCCGTAGCCGACCTTGCGGGCGATCTCGTCGATGGGGAGGTCCGTGGTTTCCAGAAGCTCTTCGGCACGGTCCAGCCGTAGGTTGCGGAGCCAGGCGTGTGGGGTGGTGCCGGTCGCGGCGCTGAATCGTCGGGCGAAGGAGCGTCTGCTCATCATTGCGCGCCGGGCCAGTTCGGCGACGGTCAGTGGTTCGTGGAGGTTCTCACGTGCCCAGGCCAGAACCTCCGCGAGGTGCTCGCCTTGGTCGTCCTGCGCGACTGGCGCTGTCATGTATTGGGCGTGTTCGCCGCCTCGGTGGGAGGGCAGCACCAGGTGGCAGGCGGCGGCGTTGGCTACTGCCGCACCGTGTTCCCGCCTGAGCAGGTGCAGCCACAGATCGAATCCCGAGCCGTTTCCGGCGCCGGTGACGATGTTTCCCTCGTCGACGTAGAGGGCTTTGGAGTCGATGGTGACGTCGGGGTGCCGGCGGGCCAGAAGTTCGGCGACCTGCCAGTGGGTGGTGGCGCGTCGTCCGTCGAGGAGCCCGGTAGCGGCGAGTGTGAACGCGCCGTTGCATTCGGCCGCGACGATGGCGCCACGTTCGTGAGCGTCTGTGAGCGCTTGGAGGACGCCGGGGGCGGGTGGTGCGAGGAAGTGGGTTCCCGGCAGGACGATCACGAGGTCGGTAGCGGCGATCCGGTCCAGGCCGTACGGGACGGGGAGCGCTATGCCGTGGTCAGTGGGAACCAGTCCTGGCTGGTCGGTACACAGGGCGAAGTCGAAGTCGGGTAACCCCTCACGCGGTCCGAACATTTCGGTGACGAGGGCGACGGCGAGCATCCCGACGCCGGGTGGGGCGTAGGCGGTGACAGTCAAAAAAGGCGACATGCCGATCAGCCTGGCACGTTTCATGCGATCAGTGGCACGGGTGACACTCGTGCCCCCGCGTCCCGGCAGGAAAGCTTGTGGCTGCGGCTGAGACACCGCTTCGCCGCAGCGGGCAGATACGACTCTGCGCGCTTCCGCTACATGCAGCAGGGGAGAGCCCTGTGATTCTCACGTGGGAGGACGTCAGGTGAAGCAGACGCGTAAGTGGTTATCCGGGGCGCTTGTCGGGGGGCTGGCTGTGGTCGGCATGATGGCGACCGCTCCGTCTGCGGCGGCGGTCGGCGGCTGCCCGGCGGGCAAGCTGTGTCTCTACGAGGACATCCACTACGTCGATGTCGACCTCACCTCGACCCGTACGAAGGCCTGCTTCTACCTGTGGGAGTTCGGTGAGGATGAGTTCGCATCCGGCATCGGCTCGTACGTGAACAATCTGCCGGTGAAGGCTGACGTCTATCACTGGGATGGCAGGAACCTCGTGTACGTACATGACGGAACGATCCGGCCCGGAGGGTCCAGCTCCAACAGCAGGACCGGTAGCTGGTTCGGACATTCCGGCAAGGTGTGCACGGGCGGGGCCACCTCGTAGCACACAACCCTGAGCTCCAAGAGGCCCCGCCCGGCTGGGCGGGGTCTCGGACCGCGGCCCCGGCGGGGCGGGCCAGTGCACGGCGGCCGAGGCAGGCGCGGCGGCAGGCGTCAGCGTCGCGTGTCGGTGGTGCGGTCACGATGAAGACTCAATTTCGTACACGTGGTGCGCATGTTTGGGCGTTTGTACATGACCAACCGTCAAACCAGTGGAGGTACGGGTGAACTATGTGCACAGGAGCATTCGGTCGGGGATGGGGCTTGCCGCCGTGGCGGCGATCATGACGGCCTTGCCCGCTGCGGCGGCTTCGTCGGTGTTCGACTACCCGGTCGACCCGGCCAGCGCACCGGACGTGTACAGGGACATCCCGGGTACGGACATCACGTTCGACGCGGCGGCGGGGGAAAGGTCGTACCTGTGGTCACGGAATCTGACCACCAGCAGTCTGAACACACTTACTGCTGGTGACAACGTCGGGCTCACTTTCGCGATCCGCTGCCGGTATGCGGATGGCACTCAGTTCGAGGAAGGCGTGGAAGCGGGAGCGTACTGGGCGGCGAACCTGGTGCCGCCCGGTGAGACGCGTCTGACACCGGGCCTGCGCTGGCTCTTCACTGCACCGAGTACCGGTCGCTACACCTGCCGACTGTCAGTGGTCGCCTACTCGAGCATCATCAAGGACGGGCGGAGGATCACCATGCGGATCCCCGCCGGCGCCGAACTCGCCCGGCTCTCCACCCCGGCCGCGGCGCGTTGGACGCTACCGGCACAGAGCACCGTCAATGTTCCCCGCGGTTCGACGGCGACCACTCTCGGCTACACCTACGCCCCCTCCGCGACGGGTGAGAACATCACGGTGGTCCAGGACGCGAACTTGACCACCTGCATTCTCAACTCCCGGATCTGCGCCGGCGGAACGGCCGCCTACAAGTACACGCAGGCCGAGACCTGGATCGAAGCCCAGCCGCAGATGCCGGACGGAGCCGAGTGCGGAGGCCCGATCAAGAGCCCGGCCGCCCAGTGGAACATCACCGACGCCCGCCACCACCAGGCAGCCACCAACACCCTCAAGCTCACCAGGTCCCAGCTCGGCGGCTGCACCCAGATCCGCACCACCCTCAAGGTCAAGAACATCGACGGCAATCCCGTCAAAATCCACGCCGGCCATGGCAGCGGACAGATCGCAGCCACCCACGGACTCGCCTACACCCGGTGACCCCTTCCGGCCCCCTCGCCCACGACTTCCGGCTCGGCCGGGCATCCCCGCCCACCCCAGAAGGGCGTACCCAACGGACGCATGCAGACCGGCCGACGATCCCACCCCGTACTCGGCTCGTACCTCCTGTCGGACCGGCTGCTGGAGGCGGAGGCGGGCGGCGCGCAGGGTGTGCCTGCGCGCCCTGCTCAACTGCCCGGAGCTCAGCAGCTGGACTCTGCTCGAGGCCCAAGCCCCACTGCTCGCGCCCGCCTTCGAAGAACCGACGCCCGGTTCCAGACCGCCGCCGCGGGTGGTGGACGGAAAGGTCCAAGTCCCATTCAGTCCACCCGGAAGCTCTTCCAACACCCCTGACCGGCGACGAAAGCAGTGATCGCCGACAGGGAACACCGACCGGCAGGCAAGAACCGAGAACGCATCACCGCGGGATGCAGACCGGTTCGGGCCACCCGAACGCTCCAACCCAGCAAAGGTCTCCTGCCGTGATCCGCACCCGTATCGCCCTGGCCGCCGCGGTCGCCTCCCTCGCCCCCGCGGCTCCCGCCGCCGTCCTGGCCGCAGACTCCGCCGCCGGCGCGGCCACCACGAACTTCACCGCGGCCGCCCCCCTGGGCGAGAAGCCGGCCGTCGCCACCACCGACGACATGATCTGGCAGTAAGCCCCTCCCGAGCCCGAGCCCGAGCCCGAGCCCGAGCCCGAGCCCGAGCGAGCCCGAGCCCGACCCGGCTCGTCTCAGCTCCACACCTTCTTCCGCCCCGGTTCACCCCCCGACCGCTGCTCCTGCGGGCAGCAGTCGCACGAACCGCCCGGCCCCACCGCCTTCTCCCCAGCAGCACCCGACCCGAGGATCTGTCATGTCCCTGTCCTTCCGTACCCGCCACACCCTCTCCGCCGCCGGTGTCACCCTCGCCGCCATGGGCTGCACCCTGCACCTGGCCGCCGGCCCCGCCTTCGCCGACACCACCACGCAAGCCGCCTCCCTGGCCCGCGCCCAGGTCGGCGACAACGCCTGCTCGACCAACAGCCTGGGCGGCAGAGGCTTCCTGACGAGCTGCAACACCTCCACCGGAAACGAGGCGGAGCCCTGGTGCGCGGACTTCGTGAAGTGGGTCTGGAAGAACTCGGGCTTCAACGTCAACGGGACGGACGCACGGGCCTCCTCGTTCTACTCCTACGGCCAGTCGAACGGCACCCTGCACACCTCCTCCTCGTACCAGCCCCAGGTCGGAGACGCCGTGGTCTTCGAGTACTCGAACGGCTGGGCCCAGCACGTCGGCATGGTCACCGCCGTCAACTCGGACGGCTCGATCATGACCACCCACGGCAACTGGAGCGACCGGGTCGCCGACGTCGCGGTGAGCGCCTCGCAGAAGCAGGTGGGCGACACACCCAGCTCCATCGGCCAGCGCATCAGTGCCTACGTCACGCCGCTCGGCGCCACCCCGGCCTCGTACAGCAAGGGCGACCGTGACTTCACCGGTGACCTCAACGACGACCTGCTGGGCGTCAGCGCGAGCGACGACAAGCTGCGCATGTACGCCGGCAACGGCGACGGCGACTTCGCCTCGCACGAGGTCGGCGCCGGCTGGGGCGGCATGGACAAGATCAGGGCGGCCGACTTCAACAACGACGGCGACAGCGATCTGATCGCCCGCAACGCCTCGACCGGCGACCTCTACCTCTACCTCGGCAACGGCAACGGCGGCTTCAAGACCCCCACGAAGATCGGCAACGGCTGGAACAGCATGTCCGACTTCGTCGCGGGCGACTTCACCGGCGACGGCAAGGCCGACATCGTCGCCGTCCGCAAGGACGACGCGACCCTCCAGCTCTACACCGGCACGGGCACAGACGTGACGTACACCAAGCAGATCGGGCAGGGCTGGGCCGGCATGTCCAAGCTCGCCGCAGGTGACTTCAACGGCGACGGCCGCGCCGACCTGGTGGCGCAGGTCAACTCCACCGCCGACCTGAACCTCTACGTCGGCACCAGCACCGGCGTCGCCCCCGCCATCCAGATCGGACAGAACTGGGCCGGCATCGGCAAGATCACCCTCGCCGACATCGACAGCGACGGCCGCGCCGACGTGGTCGGCACCGTCGCGAGCACCGGGGACCTCTACCTCTACAAGAGCCAGAGCAACAGCCTCAAGGCGGGCGTGAAGGTCGGCCAGGGCTGGGGCGGCATGAGCCACCTCATCTAGCCGGCATCCGGCCGGGGCTGGGGGCCCGTCCTTCCGGAACGGGCCCCCAGCCCCCGCCTCCCCACCCTGCTCCTCCCTCCCCGCTACCGCGCCGTACGAGATGAAGGTCCGCCCCATGCCCCAGCACGCCCTGCGCCGCTCCGCCCTGACGCTCCTGGCCGCCTCCGCCCTCAGCGCCCTGATCCCCCTGGCCGCCGCAGCCCCCGCCTCCGCTGCGTCCGTCGCCACCTGGGACAAGGTCGCCCAGTGCGAGAGCAGCGGCAACTGGGCCATCAACACCGGCAACGGCTACTACGGCGGACTGCAGTTCTCGAAGTCCACCTGGGACGCCTACGGCGGCGGCACGTACGCCTCGTACCCCCACCAGGCCTCCAAGACCGAACAGATACTCATCGGCGAGAAGGTCCTCGCCGGCCAGGGCGAGGGCGCCTGGCCCACCTGCGGCCCGGCCGCCGGCCTCGGCTCCGACGACCGGAACCCGTACCCCACGCAGCCGGCCGTCCAGCGCGACCACGACTTCACCAGCGACGGCAACGACGACCTGCTCGGCATCACCCAGAGCGACAACAAGCTGCGCATGTACGCCGGCAACGGCGACGGCCAGTTCGCCTCGCACGAGGTCGGCGCCGGCTGGGGCGGCATGGACAAGGTCAAGGCCGCCGACTTCAACAACGATGGCGACAGCGACCTGGTCGCCCGCGACGCCTCGACCGGCGACCTGTACCTCTACCTGGGCAACGGCGGCGGCAGCTTCAAGTCCCCCACCAAGATCGGCACCGGCTGGAACGCCATGTCCGACTTCGCGGCGGGTGACTTCACGGGCGACGGCAAGGCAGACATCCTGGCGGTCCGCAAGGACGACGCCACCTTGCGCCTCTACTCGGGCACGGGCACGGACGTGACCTACACCAAGCAGATCGGGCAGGGCTGGTCCGGCATGTCCAAGCTCGCCGCCGGTGACTTCAACGGCGACGGCCGCGCCGACCTGGTGGCGCAGGTCAACTCCACCGCCGCTCTGAACCTTTACGTCGGCACCAGCACCGGTGTCGGCCCCGCCATCCAGATCGGCCAGAACTGGTCCGGCATCGACAAGCTCACCCTGGCAGACATCGACAGCGACGGCCGCGCCGATGTGGTCGCCACCATCGCCTCCAGCGGCGACCTGTACCACTACGCCAGCATGAGCAACAGCCTCAAGGCCGGCGTCAAGATCGGCCAGGGCTGGGGCGGCATGAGCCACCTCATCTGACCAGCACTCCAGCGACCCCCGACAAGCCGCCCCGCCGGGCGGCTTGTCGGCCTGCTACCCACGAAAGCGACGGGCGCGGTGCAGCAGCAGGGGGACAGCCCCGGCTGCCGCGCCGCCGTCCGTGTTCGGTTGCGACCTGGTCGAGGAGCCGGGTGCCGGCCACCGAGTCCTGCACGCTCGCCGCGGTGACCAGCACCGCCATCACGAGCCCGATCGTGTCGGTGACGATGCTCCGCTTCCTGCCCACAATCTTCTTGCCCGCGTCGATGCCCTGACTCGAGGCATGAACGCTGGTGGAGGTCTTGACGCTCTGGGCTCGATCACACAGGCCGACGGCTCCGCATCCCGCCCCTCCTTCTCCCGTAGGAGTGCCTGAGCAGGCCGTTGAGCTGGGCGGCGAAGGTGCCTTCCTGCTGCCATTCGCGAAGTAGCCGTAGGCACTGTTCCAGTGCGGGGAAGTCATGCGGGAGGTAGCGCCACTGGAACCCACGGTCCGGTCCACGTAACGTCTGCGGGCGCTCTCGGTGGTTTGGTGCCGATCTCGTGGCGGCTCGGCCGATACCCCACGTTCAACCAACTGCTGGCTGATTCTCAACTAATGGCGCCACGGGTTGCACTGGCTATACCTGCGATCAAATTCTTCCCGCTCCCCTCTCAGCTCCGCCTGCGGCCCGCCGGGTTAGAAAATCGAAGCAGCCGCTTCCGTTTTCCCCATGCGTTCAGCAAGCTCAACTTATCCTCAAAGGCATTGCACAGTGCGTTTGCGGTCGGATAGTTTTCAATCGTGTCCAGCCCGAAACGAATGGCAATCTCAGGTTTAAAGGACTCACAGATGGGGGATCTCGTGAAGGTCTTCAAGCGTGGACTAGGGCTCGCCGCAGCGGCCGCCGCAGTCACTCTCATGGCAGGCGGAACCGCTTCGGCGGATACCGTGTTCAAGGATTCTGGGGCGACGTATTCGCAGTGCACGAACTATGTGTTCATGTGGAACGCTGGCGACAAAATGTACGCATACGGCCAGATGAACTGCCCCAACAGGGCCGCAATCATCGCCCGCCCTACCATCGCGCTCTCTGGAAATAACGGGGTGACGTTCCAGAGCAGCGGCAAGGCATGCCACCTCGCGAAGACCTGCCGAACGCCAACCGTGACTGTGAAGGCGACCAAGGGCTGGACCTATCGCGCATCGAACGCGGGGACCGCATCGACGGGGGCAGGTGCGGGCGAGTTCTGGCCTACCTCAACTATCGCCCATGTGGCCGTCACGCTGTAGAAGGTCTGAGTTAGCAAGGCACTGGTGTGACCCGATCTCCGATCGGGCCACACCTTTTTGGTGATTGACCGACTTATTTACCTCCACCCTGCAGGAGGTGTTAGTCAGATCAAACTGTCCGGGAAGGTGCTCTCTTTGACGAACGAGTGGGACGCAGCAAGCTGCCCATCGAAACGTGTCGGCGTACAAATGAACGCAGAGGAGTGCGCGGATAACGGGAGCATATTCTGGAGCACGCGGCCCCGGATCCGCTGCCAGATCAAGCGGCGACCCCGAGGACGAAGGGCCCAGCAGATCTCGGCCGTGGTTCGGGGGATCGAGGTGCTGGTTCACCCCCGCCCCGTAGCCAGGCCGTCGGGCGCACCCGGCCGACTTCGGACCGTCTCCCGCGCTCGCGACGTGGAGGGCGTAGCGGGCTCCGACTTGAGCGATGCCCAGCCATCCGGGCCGTGGAAGCCGCCCCGTCCCATCGTGGACACCCAGAGAAAGCCGTGCGTGGAATTCGACGTCGTGCAGGGTGAGCCGTGCGCGATGATCCACCGGTAGCCGGTCCCTGCGGCCGGATCCGCTGACCGGCCCGCACTGCTGCGCTCACTGCTCGCCGGGGTCGGGACTCCAGACGGCCGGGCCCCCTCCGCGCGACTCGATGAGCAACGGATCGTCCAGGCGGACGACGTCGGGGTCCAGGCCGGGCCGCCGCAGGAACCCCAGCAGGTCGGCGGGGCCGAGGATTTCGCATCGGACGCGGCGCCCGCCCTGGGCGTCCGGCGGATAGACGACTACACGCGGGGCAGGGCTCACCTTCACCCTGCCGGTGCCCGGTCACTCCAGCACTCCGAGGGCGGTGTCGGGTCGGCAATGGGGACATGCGGGCGCGCCTTCGGCCAGCAGCTGCCGTATCTGCTCCGGGGTGGCGGGGGCGCAGCGGTTGCCGTTGTCCCAGCAGTCCCCGGTGTGCACGCGGGCCGGAAGCCGGCCGCCTCCGGTGCCGCGCTCGACCAGCCACGCGGGCGGCTCCTTCGGCGGCCGCCGGGACGCGGTGAGGGCCTCGTGCTCCTCGGCCGTGGCAAGGGCCTGTTCAGCCCGGCCGAGTTCACCGCGCAGGTAGGTGACCAGCGTCCGCAGCCGAGGCAGGCCGTGCGGCAGGACGGACACGGTTCAGCTCCCGTAGCCCTATGCACCGCGTGCCGAGGGCGGGCGGCCCCTGCGAAAGTTCAACCGACATACGACGCTGGGCCGGGCCGGGTACACCGCAGGGGGTAGGCCGGCTACCCCCGTGGTGGGCCCGAAGATCAACCCGGGGTGGGTCGAGAGGGCTCCGCCGCCCGGACTACATTTTCCGCCGTCCCGTGCGACGTGAACCAGACGACGGAGGAACGATGAAGCTCACGACGAAGGCCGCCCTGATCCTTGCCGCGGTCCCGGCCGCGCTGCTGCTGCTCGCGGGGCCGGCCTCTGCCGGCTCCGGTTTCGATGTCACCGGCACCGGCGGTGACATCGGCGGCACCTGGGCGCACGGATACTACGGGAAGGCGGCCGACGGCCGGGTCCACCTGAGCGGCGAGCTCAAGGACACGGCGGGCGACGGCAAGGGCGCGGCGCTCAAGATCCACGCGGTGTACTCGGACGGCGGCACCCGCGACGAACAGGTCTGGAACACCCGCGGCAACCAGGCGCTCGTGGGCATCGGCGAGTACACCTTCGCGGGGAACGTGCGTCGTATCGAGCTCAAAGAATGCCTGTTGTACCGCGGAGGCGACGGCAACATCTACGTGGGCACCTGCGCCGCGGGCGCGGAAGTCCTGTACTTCTGACGCTCGTCCGAACGCTGTACGGTCGGTCTAGTGCTGTGACCGGAAAGGTTCACGGTGTCACGGCGCCCGGCACGCCACCTCGCCGCGTTGTCGGACCGCCCAACTACGTCCAGTTCAAGCCGCACCCCTCCGCTTGCGATGCACCGCACCGAACACCGCGACCCAGCAAACCTTTCCGGCCACAGCAGGCCGCGGGGGCGGGGGTCGGTCGGCGCTGGTTGCACGGTCCGCCTCGGGAACGGTGTCGGCCGGGGCGGTGGACGTGGACTCGGGCAGGCGGGAAAGGGGCAGTACCAGCCCGGTGTTGGGCCCTGGACGGTGCGGTCCGGTGGGCTGCTTGAGGTCCGCCAGCACCTCGGCGGGCGAGGCTGCGGCGGGCTGGGTAGGGGCGGGGCGGACGGTGACGCATCCAGGGCCGCGAGCAGCGCGGCGAGGAGCAGGGGCAGGGACCAGCGACGCATGCCCCCCACCGTGCCGCACGCGGGCTTAGGTGTGTCGTCCCGGGACGTTGGTGACACGCGTGACGGGTGCTTGAAATGGGTGAGGGCCTTCTGGCTCGGTGTTGATTGCGACATCTGCACCGATCCGAGGAGGCCCTCGTGCCCCACCGTAATGCCCCGCTGACCGAGACCGGACGACTGCGTCTTGCCCGCTGTGTCGTGGACGACGGCTGGCCCGTGCGCCGGGCCGCACAACGTTTCCAGGTCAGCCACACCACCGCGGCCCGCTGGGCCACCCGCTACCGCACGCTGGGCGTTGCCGGAATGAGTGACCGCTCCAGCCGCCCCCACCACCAGCCGCGACGGACCACGGCCGAGGTCGAGGAACACGTGCTGCGGCTGAGGCACGAGCACCGGATCGGCCCCCTGCGACTGGCCGCCCGGGCACGGCCTGACTGCCCCGTGGACTCTGTGCCCGACCGGGATCCGGTCGATGGCCGGTGCGCGGGCACCGCTGTCCCACTGGCCGAGGTGCACGATTCAGGTGCTTTTGCGTGGGATGCAGCGCGGCATGAAGCGTACGCGAACGACCAGGCCAGCCCGGACACGCTGATCGCGGTGTCGGCGAAGTCCAACCGCAGCAAGGCGGACAAGGACCCGGCGCAGTGGCCCCCGCTGGCCGCCGGCTACCACTGGCAGTACGCGGCGACATGGGTGGGAACGAAACTGGCCGGACCGTGGTGGGCTTGTTGACGCGGCCGAACGCGGTCTCCGCAGCGGGCAGGCGGGCGTGCAGGAGGTGCATGTCGACGGTGCTGCCGTACTGGGCGGCCAGGTGCCGGTAGGTGGCTTGGGCGTGGGGGACGGTGGTGCAGATGACCGCCGCGCAGCCGCCGTCCCGGACAAGCGGGCAGAGCTCGTCGAGGATCGTGTCCTGCCGGTGGCGGGTGCCCCGGGTGGTGACCATCGCGATACGGAGGTCGCGTCCACGGCCGGTGCCCACGGGATCGGGCGGGGTGTGGAGGCGCCGCCTTGCCAACGTCATGCAGCCCCGCCCAGAACGCCACCACACTGCGCGCCACATCCGCCTCCACTCCCAGCGCACGCGCGATCAGCCTGCGCTGCGCCCGAGTCAGGTACGTGTCCGACAGCAGGTCGGCCATCACTGCGGTGTCCACCAGGTGGCGCAGCACTGGGTAGTGCGACCCGTCTGGCAGGCCCTTCGACTTGCCCCATATCCGGCACTCAAAGTCATTGCCAGACACGACACCCCTTGTGCGCATGCGGTTGGGAGCATAACTGCTGCCACTGACAAGCCCGGTCTGCACGAGCAGGTCCGGCGTTGGGACCATGACCAGGATCCGCCCAGCCGCGAAGCAGTCCAGCGCGGCCGCAGCAGCCGTGATCGTCTTCCCCGAGCCCGTAGCCGATACCACCGTGGCACGCGCCCCCGACGACGGGACGGGGTTCCGTGAGGGAAATCCGACCCACCGTCGAATACGAGCATTCGCGTCCACCTGGTGCTCGCGGGGTCGGATGACCGACAGTCCAAGCCTCTCAGCCTCTACTGCCGGACCTGCATGTGGACGGAGTGGATCCTGTTTTGGTTGCGGTACTCAAAATCCCTCTGCCGAAGGGAGGTTGACCGATAGGAGGTGGTCACCGAGGGTCCGGTGCAACTACCACCGCACTGTGACCGAGGCCGGGGCGGAGGTGAAGCGGAGGGAGAGCAAGGACCTCCCCCCGGCAGGCTGCGGCTGGCTTCTCCGTACGACACTGACGCGCGCTACGGTCTCAAGCAGGGCTCCTGGTGGACCGGCTACAAGGTCCATATCAGTGAGTCCTGCGACGACCCCGACGCGCCGGACGCGGCTACCGGCCAGGCGATGGTCCTCGGAGCCGGCGGACCGCCGCCGCGCTTGATCACCGGCATCGCGACCACCGACGCCACGGTGACCGACGCGGAAATTACCGAACCGGTCCATCACATGCTCGCCGCCCGCGATCTCCTGCCCGCCGAGCACTTCCTCGACTCCGGTTACGTTTCCGCCGAGTTGATCGTCGGCATGAAGAAGAACTTCGGGGTCACCCTGGTCACCCCGGTCCTGATGAACAGCTCACCCCAGGAACGTGCCGGCGCCTGGTTCGGCCGCACCGCGTTCACCATCGACTGGGACAAGCGGCAGGCCACCTGCCCACGCGGGGACACCAGCACCTGGTGGAGCCCCGCCACCCTGCGCGGCACCAGGGCCATCGTCATCAAGTTCGACAAGGCGACATGTCGCCCCTGCCCGGTGCGCGACCAGTGCACCCGCTCGAAGACCGGTGGCCGAACCCTCTCCCTGCAACCCCGCGAGGTGCAAGAAGTCCTCGACCATGCCCGCCTCCAACAGGGCGACGAGCGGTGGTGAGCTAAGTACGGAACCCGCGCTGGCATCGAGGTCACCATCCACCAGGCCGTCGCGGTCACCGGGATGAGACGTGCCCGCTACCTTGGTCTCCAGAAGACCCACCTGGAGCACGTCTTCTCCGCCGTTGCGCTCCAACCTCATTCGCCTCGATGCCTGGTGGAACGGCCACCCGCTCGACCGCACCCGCGTCGGCCACCTTGCCCGCTTCGATCTCTCCCTCGTCGTGTGACCGATTAAGGGGTACCAGTAGTTCCCGCCGAAAAAGCAACGCTAAGCCCGTCAGACTCGCCCTGATCTGGGGTGATCTCGGGGAAGGCGGGGCGGTGACCCGTCACAGGGCGGCTCGTTGGGCTGAACGAGTGGCGGTGACGGGTGGGCGGGCGGATGCCTTCACACCTCACCCGTGCCCTCCTTGTTCGCCGGCTCACGGGCGGCCTGCGTAACGGCGGGCTCGATCGGACCGGCTACCCGGCTTCGGGCGGCCGCGGGCAGGAGTACTACCGCCGCAAGATCACCGAAGGCAAAACACCCGCCGAAGCGCGCCGGCCCTCAAACGACGCCTCTCCAACGTGGTCTACCGGATCATGAAACGAGACCAGCGAAACCGACTCACAGCCGCCGCTTGACACACAGAGGCGCTAATCAGCGGTCTGTCGATGCCTCCGGAGCTGGTGACACCACCCCCCAGGCCATGTGTTCGACAGGGGGAAAAGGTCATACCAACTCCGGAGGTCGGGCGCCCCATTGCGGGGCCACCAAGAAGGTAATGGGGGGGAGGTCATGTGGGGCGGATGGTGGTCGGTATGGCGGGGACCCGGGCGCAGGCCACGCATTTGAGCGTGTTCAAATGTGTGTTGAGCCCGTGGATGCGGGCCTGGCTGCGGGGTGGAGTTGCTGTGGGATGCATGGGATGGCGGCGTGCCGGGCTGCTGGTGGCTGTCGGCGCGGTGACGGTTGCCTGCAATGCTGCGGCGTACCACGCCGTGGCGCTTTCGGCCGACCAGCTGGCAGGGCAGTGGCGCAGCGGGGAGGGGACGGTCTTGACCTTCCACGCGAACGGAAGTTTCACCAGTGACGGGGTTGCCCGGTTGTCAGCGGCAGAGCGCTGCGGCGACCGGTCGGACCTGTCCTCCGGCAGCTGGCACTTTGGCTCGGTGGTGGACGAGCCGGTGGATCGCGGTGCCTACCTGCAGCTCACGTTCTCCGGTGCCGACTGCAGGGTTCCCGTCTTCCTTTTCGGCGAGGCGGATGATCCAGTGATGTGTCCGACCGTCGGCGATCCCGACGTTGGCTGCGAGTACGACGAATACCTCAGCCGCGTCACACTTGCCGCCTCGCCCTGAGCCAGGTCCAGGCCGACTCCTCTTCGACGATGTTGAGCACAACCGCGGTCCTGAGGCAAGTACTGAGGCGTTCTCAGAAGTCGGCAACACCACTTCCCCGGAAGAGTGCGTTCTCGCCATCGAGCAACAGACGTTCTCGCAACCCACTTACAAAACCAGCCGGGCGAGTGGCGTCAACGGGCGCCTTTGACGCCTACTGGCCGCCGTAGCAGGTGACGTCACCCCCCCCGCGGGCCAGGGCGAGGAAAGCACAACGACTGCAAGGCATGGTAGGAATCCGGCGCCAAGCCCGCCGCCGGCAAGACCATGCCGATCGCCGACGGCGGTCACCCCGGCATGGCGCCCGCTGCGCGATGATCTCCGGCTACGAAAATGCCGTCGGCCCCCCTCTTTGCATGCGCTGCAGTCCTCGCTATGATCATAAGTAAGTACTTACTTGCAGGGAGGGTGAGGGTGTGGACAGTCGTACACGTGTGGTGGCGGAGGCCATGCGGCTCTTCGGCGAGCAGGGCTACGCCAAGACGACCATCGCCGAGATCGAACGGGCCGCCGGGCTCTCGCCTGGGTCCGGAGCCCTCTATCGGCACTTCCGCTCGAAGGAGGAGCTGCTGGCCGAAGGTGTGCGCGCGAAGGTCGCTGAGAACGCCGGGCTGCTCGCACTCCTCGGTGACATGCAAGCCGTAGCCGCGCTGCCGCTGCGCGAGCGTCTGGCGACACTGGCTCGTGCCGGCCTGCGGCGTCTGGACGAGGAGCGCGACCTCAACCGGATCGTGGTGCGTGACCTGGCAGCCTTTCCGGCGCTGCTGGAAGAGGTCCGCGAGGGTGAGATGCACCGCATCCACGCCGCGGTGGCGCAGTGGCTGAGGATGCAGGCCGGCCCGGCCGAACGGGACTGGGACGCGCTCGCCGTGGTGCTCGTAGGGGCCGTCTCGCACTTCTGGCTGCTGCGGGACGTGTTCGACACCCATCCCAGCGGCCTCGATGAGGACCGCTTGGTGACTGCCTTCGTGGACCTCGCCGAAGGGCTCCTCCAGCAGCCAGCTTCCTGAACGGTGCCAGAACAGCCGATCGACCAACACATATAAATCGGAGTGGCTCGATGAACATCGCATTGTGGATCGCGCAGGGCCTGCTGGCCGCCGTCTTCATGGGATCGGGATTCCTGAAGTCGACGCAGACGAAGGAGAAGATGATCGCCACGGGCCAGACCGGCGTCGCGCCCTTCCCCCTGTCGGTGATCCGCGTGGTCGCGGCACTGGAGATCGTGGCGGCACTCGGGCTCATCGCTCCCCAACTGACCGGCATAGCCCCAGTCCTCACCCCGTTGGCTGCCGTCGGCCTCGCCGCGGTCATGATCGGTGCCGCCGTCGCGCACTGGAGCCTTAGGGAGTACAAGCAGGTCTTCGGCGTGAACATGCTCCTCCTGGTCGCCTGCGTCTTCGTCGCCCTCGGCAGGTTCTGAGCGCCGGCACTCCTCCCGGACGCTCTGGCAAGTGACCAGCCTTGGCTCGCCTCCTGGAGGGTGGGGTAAAGAGCGACCCTGGGAAATCCACAGATTTCCATCCGAGCTGGGACCTGGCCGCCGACGAGGCCGAGCGCCAGGCCCTGCTCGGGCTCGCCGAGGACTGCCCCACCACCACGGTCGTGTACGAGCCGGCCGCCCGATCGGGGCCAGGCCCTGCCCCGAGCCACCGTCGCAGTGGCGTGTGCCGATGCAGGTGTCGGGGTGCGGCCCCTGTCGCGGCCCGGGGGCCGGGGCCGCGCCCGTACAACCGTACGTACCCCCACCCTGGCAGGGGCTACTTCACAGAGATGAGGTCTACGACGAAGGCGAGGGTTGACCGATGGGTCCCCTCGGTGAGGTGTCGGTTGTGGGGGCCCGAGGGAAGCCGCAAGTTTTGAGCATGTTTCAAATAAGGGTGTGCGGCCGCAGGGCCGGACATCCAACCTCTGGGAGAGGTCTGTGAACATGCGCGGATGGCGTCCGATCGTTCTCGCGGTGACTGGGGTGGTGCTCACTGCGTCCTGTGGGTATGCCGCAGCGATCCACTCTGCGGAGATTCCGCAGGAGGAATTGGTAGGGACATGGACCAGCTCTGCCGGACGCTCCAAGGAGCACACCTTCGCCGGAACGGGTTTCGACAAGGTTGAGGCGATGGGTTGCGCCAATCCCGAGACACTGTCCACCGGCCGCTGGGCCTTCTACGTCCGCCCTGAAGGCGAAAGCCGCACCGTCGCCGACGAGACCGCCATGCGGGGTCATGAACTTCTGTTGTCCTTCACCGAGGATCCGACGTGCAGGGTGTGGGTCTACCTCTTCGGCGATGCAGAGGACCCCAGCATGTGCCCCACGAAGGACCCGGACGACGGCTGTCCTCCGGGCGGTTACCTGAAGCGGGATGAGGCCGCTTCCCACTCCTGATGCCCGTTGCCGCCACCGGGAACGCACACCGTTGCCGGCCCCGGCCGCACCAACAGATCGCCGGCTCGAACCTCGCAACCGCCGGGACCAGGCAGGAATACCGCACGTTGCGAATGACGCTCCCCACCAGTTGGTGGCTATGGCTGGACGACGGAGCGCCGTCGCCGGTACGCCAACGACCTGGGTTCGGACGTGACCCTGGTCGGTGTCACTGCCCGTTCGAACCGTCAGAAGTCGGATCAGGATCCGGCGACGTGGTTGCCGGCTCCGGCGGTGCACTGCCGGTACATCGATGAGTGGGTTGCCACGAAGCACCGGTGGGGTCGGCGGTGGACCAGGCCGAGCGGGAGGCGCTGCTGGGGTGCGCGGCTGGCTGCCCGGACGCCACCGCCCGCTTGCTCTTCCACGGCCTGAACCCGACCAGCTGTCCGCTGCGACCAACACATCGACGACACACGCCGCCAGCAGGAGGGGCACGCCCACACCTGCGCGGTGTGTGCGCGCCGCCTCCGACGGGCCGGCGGGCGGAGTGGTTCGCCACGGGCTGTCGTACGCGGGGCCCGGGAGAGACCTGCGCGTGCAAGCGCCACGACTGCGGCGGCGTCGTCCCGGTCAACTGCTGCCAGGAGCACGGCACGTCTGCCGAGCTGGTGATGGAGTGGCACCCCGCCGGCGGAATCCGGTGCGCGGACTTGGCCCGCCGCCGTACCAACACGGCAGCCGCGGACCGGCGCAGCGTCCGCATCTCGTAGGCCGGGGCCGTCGTCTCCGTCCGGGCGCCCGCTCCGGTTTTCTCGAGCGGGCGCCCGGCCGGACCGCAGGGCTCATCGCTGGCCGGGGCGGGCGAGCCCGGAAGGGTCAACGGCGACGGCGCTTGACGAGCACTGTGATGCCGAGGCCGAGGCCGAGGCCGAGGCTCAAGGCGACGACGGCGCCGAGTGCTGGCCACTGCCAGGGGAGGCGATGCCGCAGGCGCAGATGCCGCCGGCGTCGCAGCTGTCTGGTCGGTGCTGGGGTGGGAGTCTTCGCGGGGGCTGGGGCGGCCAGGGGGTCGACGTCAGGTGCCCCCGGGTCTCCCGCGCGATCGAGTAGCACCATGCGGGGGCGGACGGTGTCGACGTATGGTGCCTCAGAGGTCGTTTTCATCCGCTGTTTCATCCCGGAATGGGATGGTTGGCAGGCCTTTTGGGTTGCGCCAGGAGATGGCGTTCTCGCCGGTGAGGCGGCGGGTCATGAGGTCGGGCATTGCGATGTGGATCACGGCTTCGGAGCGGGTGGGCAGGGTTTCGTAGTCGCGGGCGAGACGCCGGTGGAGCATGAGCCAGCCGTAGGTCCGTTCCACCGCCCACCGTTTCGGGATCGGGGTGAATCTCCTGGTCCCGGGGGCTCGGGCGGTGATTTCCATGTCGATGCCGAGGGCAGCTGCGTGTTCGACGAAGGGCTGGCGGTGTCCGCCGTCGACCCACACCTTGCGGATGCCGGGGTGGTCGGCGGCGACCTGATCCAGGAGCCGGGTGCCGGCGATGGAGTCCTGCACGCTGGCCGCGGTGACCAGCACCGCGAGCAGGAGGCCGATCGTGTCGGTGACGATGCTCCGCTTCCTGCCGACGATCTTCTTGCCGGCTCGATGCCCTGGCTGGAGGCGTGAACGCTGGTGGAGGTCTTAACGCTTTGGGCGTCAATCACGCAGGCCGAGGGTTCGGCGTCCCGGCCCTCCTTCACCCGCAGGAGCTGCCGGAGCAGGCCGTTGAGCTGGGCGAACACGCCCTCGTCCGCCCATTTGGCGAAGTATCCGTAGACGGTGTTCCAATGCGGGAAGTCGTGCGGGAGGTAGCGCCACTGGACTCCGGTGCGGTCCACGTACAAGATCGCGTCCATGATGGCGCGCTGGTCGTGCTCGGGCGGCCGGCCGAAGTCCAGGGCGCGGCCGCGGCGCTCGAAGCGCCAGGCGGACAGTACCGGCTCGATCAACTCCCAGCGGGCATCGGACAGATCACTCGGATACGGACGTCGCTTCGCCATGCTTCCGGCGTACCGCTCTGGACCGAGTGCGCCCAGGCGCACAGCCGCGATGACGGAAGCGCGCAGCCCCGAAAGACGGACATCGTGGGACCAGACAGGAACGAGCCGCATCCCACCCCACCTGTCACCCCATACGACACCTGGCCCCCAACCACACCCACTACCTCACCATTACCACGACGCCGCACTCCAAGAATCACCTGATATCTCCGCAGTTCAGGTGAAAACGACCTCTACTAGGGCGGGGCTGCTGACTTCCCGTTACGACCACCCGGGCGGAATCCGCAGGGTGGGCCGCAAGCCCAAGGTGTACGAGCCGGCCGACACCGACATCCGCATCTCCATCCCCGAGCGCCGCCCCGACCTCGTGGCCGAGATTCTCATCGACGCGGTCCTCGACCAGCAGCTGGGGGAGGACGCGCAGTCCGCCGCGCTGCGCACGGCCCGCGATCGCGGTGAGACGCTCGGAGCCGCGACACGCGCCAGCAGCCGTCCCGGCCGTCTGGGCCCCGAGCGTTCTCTCACGCTTTCGGAAGCCGTGTTGGAGGAGCACGGCTTCGAGCCCGACCGGCAGGCTCCGACCGAAGTGCGGCTGCTGAACTGCCCCTTCCACTCGCTGGCCGCCCGATCGCCCGAACTGGTGTGCTCGATCAACCACGCCTTCCTTGACGGTTTCCTCACCGGCCTTCAGGCAGCTGGGATCGACGCGGTCCTCGCGCCTTACCCAGGACGGTGCTGTGTGCAATTTCGCGCCGCAGGCAGCGGTGCGAGCGTGCCCGGCCCCGCCACTGGGGTGTGTGTGAAGGAGTTCTGTGCCCGGCCTGCAGTGGACCTGGGCGGTACGTAGAGGCATCCGCGAGACGACGCGAAGGAGAAGATCATGAGTGAGAACCTGGACCGGCTATCCGCCGAAGGCGTGGCGGTCTGGCTCGATGGTCTGAGCCGGGAGCGGCTCGCCGGCGGACGGACTGGCCGACTTGGTGCGGGAGCAGCAGGTGGTGGGCATTACCAGTAATCCGACGATCTTCGCCAAGGCGATCCGCTCGGGTGCCCGCTACGACGAGCAGGTCGGAGATCTGGCCCGGCGCGGGGTCCGGGTCGAGGAGGCCGTCCGGCTGCTGACGGCGTTCGATGTGCGCTGGGCCTGCGACGTCCTGCGACCAGTGTACGAGGCCAGCGGCGGGATGGACGGACGGGTGTCGCTCGAGGTGGACCCGCGCGTCGCCCACGACACGGCGGCGACGATCGCCGAGGCACGGGCCCTGTGGTGGCTGGTGGACCGGCCGAACCTGTTCGTGAAGATCCCCGCCACCCAGCCCAGCCTGGAGGCGATCAGCACGGCGCTCGCGGAAGGAATCAGCATCAACGTGACGCTGATCTTCTCCCTTGACCGCTATGACCAGGTACTCCGCGCCTTCCTGGACGGCATGGGCCAGGCCCATGGGGCGGGGCGTGACCTGGCGTCCATCGTGTCGGTGGCCTCCTTCTTCGTCAGCCGGGTGGACACCGAGGTCGACACCCGGCTGGACAAGATCGGCACGACGGAGGCGCTGGCCCTGCGCGGGCGGGCCGCGATCGCCAACGCACGCCTGGCCTACCGGCACTTCGAGCAGGCTGCCGCCTCCCAGGAGTGGCAGGCGCTCGCTGCGGCCGGGATGCGCCCCCAGCGCCCGCTGTGGGCCTCCACCGGGGTGAAGGACCCCGCCTACGACGACACCCGCTACGTCGACGAACTGGTGGCGCCCGGGGTGGTCAACACCATGCCGGAGCAGACCCTGCGCGCGGTCGCCGACCACGGCCACATCCAGGGCGACACCATCCACGGCACCTACGCGGCATCCCAGCGGGTACTCGACGACCTGGAGACCGTCGGCGTGTCCTACGACGACGTGGTCCGTGTGCTGGAGGACGAGGGCATCGCCAAGTTCACCGCCTCCAGCAACGAACTGTTCGAGCAACTGGACGCCGAACTGCACACCACACGCACCGCCGCCGGACACGGCCGTCGACGAACGGTCCCAGCGCCCCAGTCCCCGGCGACAGCCGATCGGCAGACACACCGGGGAACAAATCAACCGCTGACAGCGCAGGGCTATCGACGACGATGGCCTGGCCGCGACGAGGGCAGGGAGCGGATCACCATCCGCGCGCGGGCCGAGCCAACGCAGCAGGGGAGAGAACATGGCCGCGAACAACACATTCGTGATCGTCGGAGCCAGCCTGGCCGGTGCGAAGGCAGCACAGACCCTCCGCGAAGAGGGCTTCGACGGCCCCGTCGTGCTGCTGGGAGAGGAAGACGAGCGCCCCTACGCAAGGCCGCCGCTGTCGAAGGGCTATCTGCTGGGCAAGGACGAGCGGGACACCGTCTACGTCCACCCTCCCCGGTGGTATGCCGAACACGACGTGGATCTGTGGCTGGGCGCCACGGTCACCGCGGTCGACCCGACCGGACACGAGGTGACGCTCGCTGACGGCAGCCGCATCGGCTACGAGAAGCTGCTCCTGACCACCGGCTCCTCACCGCGTCGCCTGACGGTGCCCGGAGCCGACCTCGACGGCGTCCACTACCTGCGCCGGCTCGCCGACAGCGACCGCCTCAAGGAATCTTTCGAGTCTGCATCCCGCATCGTGGTGACCGGCGCCGGCTGGATCGGTCTGGAGACCGCGGCCGCCGCCCGCGCGGCCGGGGTGGAGGTCACGGTGCTGGAGACGGCGGAGCTGCCGCTGCTGCGCGTGCTGGGCCGCGAGGTGGCCCAGGTCTTCGCCGACCTGCACACCGATCACGGGGTCGATCTGCGCTTCGGCGTCCAGGTCGCCGAGATCACCGGTTCCGGGGGACGGGCGAACGGTGTGCTGCTGGCTGACGGCAGCCGCATCGACGCCGACGCGGTCATCGTCGGGGTCGGCATCACCCCCAACACTCAGCTTGCCGATGCCGCCGGCCTGGAGGTCGACAACGGCATCCGCGTCGACGCCCACCTGCACACCTCACTCCCGGACATCTACGCCGCAGGCGACGTCGCCAACGCCTTCCACCCACTGCTGGGCAAGCACATTCGTGTCGAGCACTGGGCCAACGCCGTCAACCAGCCGCAGGTCGCGGCGAAGGCGATGCTCGGCCGGGACGTGGCCTACGACCGCGTTCCGTACTTCTTCACCGACCAGTACGACCTGGGCATGGAGTACACCGGCTACGTCGAACCCGGCGGCTACGATCAAGTCGTCTTCCGAGGCCGCAGGGACACCCGAGAGTTCATCGCGTTCTGGCTCTCCGGCGGCAGGGTCCTCGCGGGCATGAACGTCAACGTCTGGGACGTCACCGACCCGATCCGCGCCCTCGTCACCTCCGGCCGAGCAGTCGACGCAAGTGAACTCGCCGATGTGGACGTTCCGCTGCCACAGCTCCTCAACCACCCCGATGCGACCGGCTAACTGCCTGTTTGTGAGGATGCCATGACAAATGCTGTGGTGGCGGGGCGCGGTGCTGACGTTGTGTAGGTGTCCTGTCTCAGGCAAGTCGAGGCATGGCGGTCTACAGCTCGGGCAGCAGGTCGTCCGGGGTCGGAGAGCGGTGCTCCTGCAGCCAGTAGAGGTAGACCCGCAGGTCCGTCTCCAGGCTCCCGGAGTCGGTGCCGCCGGCGATGTAGGCCGCGAAGTCCTTGGCGCCCTCCACCGCTCGTTGGTTCGGGATCCACCGGTCGTACCGCTCCCACTCGTGTGCCTGGTCCCTCAGGTAATCCAGGACCCGCCCCCGGTCCCGCCACCACTCCCGGACCAGCTCTGGTGTCCACCGCTGGTCGCCGTCCCAGGCATAGCCGTCCATGGGGTCTGCCTCGATGGCCCCGAGCACGTCCCTGACTTCGTCCGGCGTGCGCGGCTGGCGGTAGACGTACTCGCTGAAGTACTGGCCGCCGTAGTGGATATGACGCGGGGCTTCGAGCCGGCCGGTCGCGCAGTTGTCCGTCTCACCCCCGTACACCGGCCCGGGGACGTTGAGCCACAGGCGGTCCTCCCAGCGGCCGTTACAGCTCGGGTGCGCCTGGAACAGGACTGCCGCTGCGTCGAAGTAGAGCGTCATGAGGGCAGCGTACTTCTGACTGACGAGAACCGAGAGGCGAGCCCGGACGCGCAGAGAAGGCCAAGATCGGCTGTTGATGTGCCTGGTCAGAGCAAGGGTGAGAACCGCTCGGGAGGCTTGCTGGTCTTGGTGATCCGGCGGGTCATGAGGGTGATGGCTGCCCACGTGATGAGGGTTTCGGAGTGCTGGACGAGCCGTTCGTAGTCACGTGCGTGCCTGCGGGCCCGCATCATCCAGGACCAGGTTCGTTCCACTACCCAGCGGCGGGGCAGGATGACGAAGCCGGAGGCGTCCTTGGGTCTGCTGACAGTCTTGATCGTCAGGTTGAGGTACTTTTTTGCCCAGGTCACGAGCTTTCCCGCGTAGGCGGAGTCCGCCCAGACGATGGTGATCTCCGGGTGCATGAGGCGGAGGCGGAAGAGGACTTCCTTGGCCGCGTGGCTGTCGTGGAGGTCTGCGGGGGTGACCATGACGAGCAGGGGGAGACCTCGGGTGTCGACGACCATGTGGCGTTTGCGGCCGTTGATTTTCTTGCCCGCGTCGTAGCCGCGTGAGTCCTTGCCGAAGGTCTCGGCTGCTTTGACAGACTGGGAGTCGATGACGGTGGCGACCGCGCGGGGGCCTTTGCCCATATCGCGGCGGATCCGTTGCGCGAGGGCGTCGCGGATCTGGTTGATGACGCAGGCAGCCCACCGGGCCATGAATCCCCAGACGGTCCGCCAGGGCGGGTAGTCCGCCGGCAGGGCCCGCCACTTGCAGCCGGTGTCGACGACGTAGCGGATCGCGTCGACGATCTCGCGCCGGTCGTGGTTCTCGGGCCGGCCGCCGGTGGTCGTCTCGCAGGCCGGAACGGGCAGCAGGGATTCGAGCAGGGCCCATTCGGCGTCGGTGGTGTCGGAGGGGTAGCGGCGACGGCGCATGGTCGTGGGCCTTCGAACCGGTGCTGCCCGGGGCCCGGCCGAAGGCCGGGCCCCGGGCAGCGAGGGGGTCAGTAGCTGTTGACGAGGTCCAGGGTGGATTCGATGGAGTTGAGCTGGGCGGTGATGTGGCGGACCAACTTGTCGCCCGGGTGGGCGGCGGCGTGGGGTGCGACGGTGCCGGTGATGAACCGGCGGAACTCGGTGAGCTTCTCCTTGATCACCTTTCGTTCGTATGCCTCCAGAGCGGCTCGCTCGGCTCCGAGCTGGTAGCCGTCGGCCCTGGTCCAGATCAGCGGGGGCCATCCCTGGTCCGCGATGACGTCTCTGAGGGCGGCCAGTCCGGACCTCACCTGGCTGGGGGTGAGGTCGCTGGCGCGGGTGAGCTGGTGGAAGAGGAGTCCGGCCGGGCGTGCTTCGAAGAGCACGAACCGGACCGTGTCGGCGTGCCGCAGAGCGGCGTCGCCCCGGCGCCGTGAGGCGCGGGGCATGGCTACTGGCCTCGGAGAAGTGCGGCGAGCTCGTCGTCCATGTCGACCTTGCCGGTGTCTACGGCGTTCTCGATCCAGTCGAGGGTGGCCCGCACCTTGGCGATGTTCTGGTGGACGATCGCCTGTTCGTCCTCGGACAACTGGCGGTCCCGCAGGGCCCGGGACCGCGCGGCCGGCCGCGGCGACGAAGGAGTGGCAGGCGGTGACCAGGTCCAGGAACTCGACCGTGCGGTTAATCTGCTTGACCGTCGGCGCGATAGGGCTGGTCCGTTCGAAGTTCTCGCGGGCCTGGTGGCCGCGTTCGACCTGGGCGTGGTTGACCTGGTGGCGGGCCGTGTCGTCGCTCATGGCCCTGAAGGCGACGTCCGGGCGCCGCAGCAGGCCGGTCGTCACGGTCGCGGCGACACTCTCGTCGCGGGTGAACTCCTCGACCACCCTGACCCGGTCCTCGACGGCGACGTGCGCCGAGACCGCGGGCCGGCGCAGCAGGTCGGTGGTGGCGACCGCGGCGACTTCCTCGTCCTGGGCCAGGGCGTGGATCGCGCTGATCTTCTCCTGCTTGGAGACCGGGTTCTCGACCTGCCAGCCGAGCACGCGGCTCGCGTCGTCCGCGGTCCACCGGGGCTTTCCGGCCGGGGGCAGTTTCACGAGCGTGAATCGCTCGGACTCGTTCTCGATGCTCGCCAGGATCCGGTAGACAGTGAAGGGGACGCCCTTCTGGCGGTGCTCCTTGGGCCAGCGGGCGGCAACCCAGCGGGCGTTGTTGACGGTGCTGTATTTGAGGCCGATGTCCTCGGCGAGCCGGGTCAGCGACGCCCTGACGGTCCATCCGCCCTCGGGCCGGGCCCCATCTCGGGGCCGGGAAGGCTCGATCTCCAGGGCTCGGTCACCGATCGTGAACTGGCCGCGGGAGTGCTGGTCGACGACTTCGCGGAGCTCGCTCACGATCTGTTCGTATCGTGACGGGCTGACGCTTCCGATTTTCTCGTTGTCCTCGGGCATGGTGTGTCACCACCCAGCGCGGGCCATGGTACGGCCATCTCCCTGCCGTGACGGTACAAGGCCCGCTCATCACCGAGAGTCAGACCATAAAGAGGAAGATCACAACGAAGGACCGCAAATTACCGGCAGTTGACCAAACTTGGACAACTGATGCGTTCTCGCTGCGGTTACTGTGACCGGTCTACGAACGGATCGTTCCGCCGGCGCCAGGCCCTCACCTTGCACTTCGGCGAGCAATACACGGCCGCGAATCGCCGCTCCACCCCCGCGATCCAGCGGGCCCCGCACTCACGGCACTCGCCCTCACCCGTCCCGCCCTGCACTCCGGCGGGTAGTTCTTCATGACCACGAGATGTCCGTTCTCAGATCCTCAGGATCCAGTGTCTCGTGTGTTCAACATCAGGGGTCAAGGCCCG
>NZ_JBEZLW010000038.1:0-59024 GCF_040652395.1 Streptomyces sp. NPDC048269 | reverse complement strand
ATGATGATCTTGCGGCCGGTCAGGCCGGCGTCGCCCATCGGGCCGCCGATCTCGAAGCGGCCGGTCGGGTTCACCAGCAGCCGGTAGCCCTCGGTCTCCAGCTTGATGCCGTCCTGCGCGAGCTGGGCCAGCACGTACTCGACCACGTGCTCCTGGATGTCGGGGGTCAGCAGCCCCTCCAGGTCGATGTCGGAGGCGTGCTGCGAGGAGACGACCACGGTGTCCAGGCGCACCGCCGTGGCGCCGTCGTACTCGATGGTGACCTGCGTCTTGCCGTCCGGGCGC
Organism: Streptomyces sp. NPDC048269; assembly: GCF_040652395.1. Taxonomy (NCBI): domain Bacteria; kingdom Bacillati; phylum Actinomycetota; class Actinomycetes; order Kitasatosporales; family Streptomycetaceae; genus Streptomyces; species Streptomyces sp. NPDC048269. The sequence continues at coordinate 58,739 of NZ_JBEZLW010000038.1, read as the reverse complement.
AGGTACGGGAGCGTGCCGTTCTTGCGGACCTCGGACAGCTGGCGCGAGAGCCGGTGCGCCAGGTGGATCGGCAGCGGCATCAGTTCCGGGGTCTCGTCGGTGGCGTAGCCGAACATCAGGCCCTGGTCGCCGGCGCCCTGCTTGTCGAGCTCGTCCTCGTCGCCCTCGACCCGCTTCTCGTAGGCGGTGTCGACGCCCTGCGCGATGTCCGGGGACTGCGCGCCGATCGAGACGGACACGCCGCAGGAGGCGCCGTCGAAGCCCTTGGCCGAGGAGTCGTAGCCGATCTCCAGGATCTTGTCGCGTACGAGCTGCGCGATCGGCGCGTACGCCTTCGTCGTCACCTCGCCCGCGATGTGCACGAGACCCGTGGTGATGAGGGTCTCCACGGCCACGCGCGAGGCCGGGTCCTCGGTGAGGAGCGCGTCGAGGATCGTGTCGCTGATCTGGTCGGCGATCTTGTCGGGGTGGCCCTCGGTCACGGATTCCGAGGTGAACAGACGGCGGGACATGTCACTCCTGGTGGGTTGGGACAGAGGGGACGGACGGGGCGGAGGAGACGGAAGAGGCAGCGGTCGGCGGGGACGTCATACGGTGCCCAGCCGCGGGCCGCGCGCCGCCGCCGTCAGCGCACGGGCCAGCGCCCGCAGCAGGCCGGTCCCGCCGTCCGCGGCGCCGGCGACGGCGACCAGCGGCGGTTGCCAGCCGTGCGCGGCGATCCGCTCGGCGGCCCGCCAGGCGGCGTCGCCCGCGCCGGAGGCCCCGCCGAGCCACACCGGCTCCCCGCGGGCGAGCGCGGGCCGCAGGGCCTGCAGGTACAGGGCCGGGTCGTCCCCGGTGGGCAGGGTGACCAGCGCCTGCGGGCCGCCGTAGAACTCGGGGAGCCCGTCGTAACAGCCGGGCGGCGAACCCGGCGCCGGCAGCAGGCAGATCGTGCCCGCACCGGGACGGGCGGCCGCGCGCAGGACGCGCGCCGCGGCGGCCGGACGGGGCCGCGCCCGCGGTACGGGGATGCCGTCGAGCAGCTCCAGCGCCCCGGACACGTCCAGGGCGCCCCGGCCGTCGGGAAGGGTGCGCAGCAGCAGGGCCGCCTGCGAGAGGAGGCCGGCCGCGTCGGCGTCCTGGAACGTGGCGCGGTCGTGGACCGAGGTCAGGACCAGTCCGCCCGCGGTGTCGTGGTGGGCGAACAGGGTGAACGGCACGGCGGTGTGCGCCGCGAGCACCTCCGGCGGGTCCAGCTGTACGCCCGCCTCGGCGAGTTCGTCCACGACGGCGTCGCGCCCGGGTCCCGTACCGGAGGTGCCCCAGCCGGTGTGGGCGGCGGCGCTCCGCGGTTCGAAGACGACGAGGGACTCGAAGGGCGCGGCCTGCGTGCCGCGGCGGCCGGTCCAGTCCTCGATCTGCCCGGCGGACACCCACTCGTACGCCGCGCGGTCCAGCGCGTGGCCGCTCAGCGTGTCCAGCAGCAGCGCCACCGGCATGTGGGCCCGCAACCGTACGTCCAGCGGAAGGGAGTTGCCCAGTGCGCCGGAGAGCAGCTCGGCGCCGGCGAGGGTGATGCCGCGGCCCGAGACGGCCACCGAGAACGCCACGGACACCGGGTCGGGAAGCTCTGCGCGCGCGGCGGCCCGGTACAGCAGCAGCGCCCACACCGCGTGCAGGGCGGTCGACTCGGTCGCCCCCTGCACGGCCGCCCAGGCCCGCAGCCGCGCCGCCTCCAGCGGGGTGAGCCGCGCCCGGGTACGCCCGTGGCCGGGCCCTTCCTCCGGTACGCCGGCCCCGCTGCCCGGACCGTCGGACCGCAGGGCGGGCAGGGTGACGGCGTCCGGCGGCGGGGCGGCCCGCGACCAGAACTCCCGGGCGGCCGAGGTGTCCTGGCGGGCCAGCCAGTGCGCGTGGTCGCGGACGTCGGGGCGGCGCTCGCCGCCCAGCGGCCGGCCGTCGGCGAGGTAGGCGCGCAGGAAGGCACGCAGCAGGCCGCGCACGCTGCGCTCGTCGAGGAAGGCGCGGTGGTAGGTGAACAGGATGCGGGTGGGCCCGCCCGGGCGCGCCCGCCCGGGCGGTGCGGCCTCGTCCAGCAGCACGATGCGCAGCTGGCCCGGGTCGCGCAGGTCGAACTCGCGCAGCCGCTCGCGCAGGACGAGGGCGTGCCAGTCGGCGCCGCCGGCGCCGTGGTGCTCGATCCGCGGGTCCACCCGCGGGTGGACGACCATCGACGGCGGTGTCCCCGCGGAGTCGGCCAGCGCGGTGCGCAGGGCCGCGTCAGCGTCGTAGAGCGTGCGCCAGGCCGCGGTGAACCGCGGCAGGTCCAACGGCCCGTACCAGCGCGCCAGCAGCTGCTCGACGTGGAGTCCGGCGCCGGGCCGCACCAGCGTGTCGAGGAGCAGGTCCCGTTGGAGCGGGGACGCGGGTACGGGCAGCGGGCGCGGGCCGCGGCCCGAACCGGCGGCCCGGGGGCGGGTTGCGGCCGGGCCGGTGGAACGGGCCCGGGAGCGTGGCCGCGGGCGCGCGGGCGCCTCGGTGAGCAGGTCGGACAGCAGCCCGACGGGGAACGGATGGGGCGCCACGGTGAGCGTGTGATGGGTGTCCGAGTGTCGTTCCAGGGTGGGCTCGCAGGCCGGGAGGTGGGCGAGTGCCGCCTCCAGGTGCGCCGCCTCCAGCGGCCCGTGCAGCTCCAGCGAGGGCGGCAGGCCGGGCACGAGGACGACCGCCATGGCCGCGCTCATCGGATTCCTCCCTCCTGCTCCAGTGTGTCTTGACGTCGATGGCTGGTGTCACGAGTCGTCCGGCCGGGTCAGCGGGCCTCCAGTGCCGCCTCCACCGCTCCCATGAACCCCTCGTCGAGCATCGTTCCGGCCGCGGTGTCCCGCGCGGCGTCCAGTCCGGTGTCGTGACAGGCCGTGCTGAGCAGGTACCGCCTCAGCACCCGGTGCGTGGCGAACGACCACGCACCGCCCCCGGCCGGACTGCCGTCGGGCCCCAGCAGTCCGCCGTCGGCCAGGCCGAAGCCGAACTCCGTGAACCCCAGCCTCAGCCCTTGTCCCAGGGCCTTGGTGTAGGCCTCCTTGAGGGTCCAGAGGCGGAGCATCTCGGCGGCCTGCCGCTCCGGGGGCATCCGGTCGAGCTCGGCGGCCTCGGCGGGGATGCACACGCGGTCCCGCAGCAGCTCGAAGGACATCCGCCGGCCGGCCGGTTCCACGTCCACGCCGATCCGTCCGGTCCGGCTGATACCGACGGCGATGAGGTCCTCGGTGTGGCTGAGGCTGACGTCGATCTGGCTCATGCCGCGGATGTACGGGCGTCCGCCGATCCGGTACGACAGGTCCAGCGCGGCCGGATCGGTCCGCAGAGCGGCCGCCGCCGTGTACTTGACGACCATGCGCGAGGTGACGAAGCGGTAGCGGACCGCCGCGTCCGGGGTACGCCGGTAGCGCTGCCAGTCGCGGCCCAGCAGCGGGCGCAGCGAGGTGTCGGCGAGTGCCGCGGTCAGCCACTCCCCCCACGTCGCGTACACCACGACGCTGCCGCGCCGTTCCAGTCCCGCGGAGACCGCTTCCCAGGGCCCGTCGGGGCCGGTGACGTGGAGGGGCGGCGCGTCCGCGGGGTTCATCGGGTGAGCTCCGTGCCCTGGAGGTCGCAGCTGCGACCGGTGCGGTGCCGGCGGATCAGCTCGTCGAGCACCTGCGCGAGGCAGCCCTCGGGCAGGTCGGGTACGGCGATGCCGAGGCGGCTGCCGATCCGCGTCAGTGCGAGCACGGCCCAGGCGGGGTCGGCGAGGAAGGCGTCCGTGCCGTCCTGCGCCTCCCAGACGCCGAGGACCGAGGCGGCCGCCAGGATCAGCGCGTAGCGGTCGGTGAGCACGGCCACCCCGGGGCCGGCCAGCGCGGCCCGTTCGGCGGGCAGCGCCACGCAGTCCGCGCGCAGCCCGCGCAGTTCGTTGACGAACCCGTCGGCGAGGTCGCTGAGCGCGGCCATCTGCCCGCCGACCCGGCGGGTCGCGGAGAGCCGGTCGGCCGCGCCGACCAGGGAGGCGGTGAGGTAGTCGTCGCCCCCGGCGATGCCGAGCAGCCGGTAGTCCAGGTCGGGCAGGTGCGGTCCGCCGCGGAACAGGCCGGACGGCGGTTCGGGCAGGCTGAACCAGGAACGGGCGGCCAGGGAACGCAGCTGCGGGACGATCACGGCCTGGCAGGCCGCCGTACCGGCGTGCCCGAGGCCGGCCACCGGGAGGTCGCGGACCAGTTTGTCGAGGGCGCCGTACTGCGCGTCGCCGTGCGCGTAGCCGTGGCCGCCGAGCACTCCGGCGAGTTCCTCCAGGTTCTCGCGGAGCATGTCCGGAACGACGTACTTGACCGCCGCTGCCAGCACGTTGACGTGTTCCGGCAGCAGGCTCAGGGCGCGCAACGACACGGTCGCCATGCTGTCGGCGGCCAGTAGGTCGGCGAAGACCCCGGCGAGCGGCTTGTGCCAGCGGCGCGCGACCGGGGCGGTGCGGCCCGCGGTGACGGCCCGCACGGCGGAGTGCAGGACGGTGTCCGCCGCGGCGACGGCGACGGCCGGGATCAGGCACCGGTTGACCTGGAAGGTGCGCAGGGCCAGCGCCACGCCCTCGCCCTCGCGTCCGACCAGGGTGTGGCGGGGCAGCAGGCACTCGCGGAATTCCAGGCCGGAGAAGAGGCCGCCGCGCATGCCGGGCGTGGGCACGCGGGGCAGGTGGGCGAGCTGTCCGGAGGCGCGCGCGGCCGCGAGTACGTCGGCGTCGAGCAGGAAGACCGAGTGGCTGCGCGGGCCGCGGGCGGGCGCGGTCCGGGCGTAGACCACGTACGCGCCGGACCGGGCGGCGTTCATGATGACGTCCTTGCGGCCGCTGAGCCGGTAGTCGCCGCCGGGCCGTCCGGCCGCGGCTCCCGGCCCGTCCTGAGGCTCCGGCCCGGCGGTGAACTCGTCGCGCAGGATGCCGTTGGCGTGGGCGATCTCGTGGTGGACGATCGAGGCCCGGCCGCCGGCCAGCAGCGGCGCGGCGGCCACGGCCCGCTGCCCGGGGGTGCCCGCCGCCCATACGGCGGCCGTGGCGAACAGCGAGGTGATGCCGTAGCCGTAGCCGAGGGCGACGTCGCGGCGGAAGACGGGGCGCAGCACCTGCGCGAGCAGGTCGGCGCGGGTCAGCCGGCCGCCCGAGCCGGCGGGCACGAACTCGGCACCGAGCCCGGCCGCGGCGAGGAGTTCCTCGGTGGCGGCGGGCGGCTCCCGCCGGGCGTCGGCGGCGGCGAGGGCGGCTATGCCGTGCGGATTGGCGGGATCGTGCGGGTCCCCGAGGAGGCTTTCCAGGCGCGCGGCGCGAGCGGCGGCATCCACCGCGTCGGGCATGTGGGGCGCGTCCGGGACGGCCGTGGGAAGGCGTGGTTCCAGGGAGATCGTCATCGTGGTGCTCAACTCCCCGTCTCAGAGGGTACGGACAGCGGATTCCGCGTGGTGGGCGGCGCGGCCGAGGGTGGCGGTGCTGTTGCGGCCGAGCGCCTCGCGTACGTGGGTGCGGGCCTGGGCGACGTCGGCGTCCGGGCCGAGCACCTCGGCGATCGCCTCCTCGCACAGCAGGACGCTGTGCCGGGAGACGGCGGTGACACCGGTCTCGTCGGGGAACAGCGACCACTCCCCGGTGTGCGCGGCGAGCAGGCGCGGGGTGGCGGTCTGCTTGTAGACGATCCGGTAGGCGTGCGGGAAGCAGATCCGGACGGACTCCGTGGTGTGCCGCGAGCCGTCGCCCGTGAGGGTGTCCATGCTCAGCAGCTGGATGCCGGGCACGTCCTCGGTCAGGTCGACCCGGCTGACGTGCGGGAGGAGGGCCGGCCAGTCGTCAACCGCGTAGAGGAAGGCGTAGACGAGCTCCGGCGGCGCCTTGACCTTGATCCGGTCCTCGAAGGTGAGGAGGAGGTCGTCCAGGCACGCCCAGTTCTCGGCGGTCGCCTTGATCCGGTCGAGTTCGGCCCTGCTGTTGGTGTCGGTGGCGCGCGCCACCCAGGCCGCGTCGTCGGGCCGGTCCCCGGCCACCGTGAAGTCGTGGTCGAGGGTGAGCCGGCACCACGTGGCGCCGAGCTCGTCCACGCTCCAGCGCCCGCCCATGGCGAGCGCCGGGGCCGCCGGGGTCTCCTGCCGGAAGTCGACGCGCCGACCCACCGGGTCCATGGCACGGCGCGAGAACCAGGACTTCACCTGGCCGTTGGCGGTGACCCACATCTGGAACCGGTCCTCGGTCCCGTCGAAGTCGAGCCGCTCCACGTGCACGCTGGGCGGCACGATCAGCGGCCACTGGGTGGTGTCGGCGATCAGCCCGTACACCACGCCCGCGGGTGCGGCCACGTCCACCGTGTACGTCTTGTGGTGCACTCGCTCACCTGACATCGGCCCGCCTCTCTCGCCCTGGACTCACGAATGTGCCCGAGGCCGCCGGAAGCGGGCTGGAAGTCCGCTTGAGGACGGGTCAGGGACCGCGGGGCCGGGCCGTCCCTTCGGATCTCGCCGGGCCGCAAGCGCCGGCCCAAGGGCTGTCCCCGTAATCCCCGGCGGGTCAGCGCACGGCGTCATGGGCGTATTCGGGCGTTCCGACAACGCGGCGAGGTGTTGTAGCCGGCGTGGTGCGCCCGCCGGGGATTACGGGACAGGCCTCAGACGATCGCGGCTGCCGCGCGGGCGGTGAACAGGTCGGTCCGGACCCCGAGCGGATCGGTGCCGTGGGCGACCCTGCGGGCGATCCGGGCACCGACCGGGGTACGGCTGACCGCGGCGGCCGCGCGGGTGCGCGCGAAGTCCGCGAGCGGGCCGTCGCCCCGGCCGAACATCGCGCGGGCCTGGACCCGCTGCATCCGGTGCACCGCCTGCGCGACGGGCGAGCGCCGCCGCTGGTAGGGGGCGAGCCGCTCCCGGGTGACCTGGCCGGCGTCCAGCGCGTCGACGAGGACGGGGTGCAGGGCGGCGGCGTCCTGCAGCGCCAGGTTGACGCCCTGCCCGCCGATGGGCCCGTGCGTGTGCGCGGCGTCCCCGAGCAGGACCAGACCGTCGCGGACCCAGTCCTCGGCGTGCGAGGCGAAGACGTCGAGCAGGGTCAGCTGCGCCGGCGAGGACAATTGTTCGTGCACCAGGTCGGCGAACTGCGGCAGCGCCCGGGTGAGTTCCCGGCGTACGTCGGTCATGCCCCCCGATACGACGTCCCGCCAGCCGCCGTGCGGGAGGGTCCAGCCCACCCGCAGCCGGTCGGGGTGGGACTCGTGGACGAGCACGAGGCTGCCGCCGGCCCGGTGCACCCTGACCCTGCCCGTCTGCCGCCCGGGCGCGTGCAGCGAGAACCACACCGCGTCCTGGGCGAAGGCCTCCGAACGCCCGGAGGCGATGCCGGCGAGCGCGCGGGTCTTGGAGTACCGCCCGTCGGCGCCGACGACCACGCGGGCGCGGACCTCGGTCGCGGCGTGGTCGGGTCCGCGCGTGACCACCCCGGTGACCGGGGCGCCGGGGCGCTTCTCGGCGAGGGACGCGAGTCGGTGGCCTTCCAGGTAGGTGAACCCGGGCAGCGGGCGGCAGGCGTCGAGGAGTTCGCCGAGCAGGAAGGGCTGCGGCAGGGCCAGCAGGTGGTCGTACGGGGCGGCCAGGCGCCGGTAGTCGATGTCGAGCAGCAGCCGCTCGCCCTGCACGACCTGGAACCCGTCCAGGACGCGCGAGCCGCGGCGCCGGGCCGGTGCCAGCACCCCGAGGTCGTCGAGGACGCGCTGCCCTCCGGGCTGCAGGATCTCGCCGTGGAAGCCACGGCGGAAGGAGGTGGCCCGTTCGACCAGCGTGGTGCGCACGCCCGAACGCAGCAGCATCAGGGTCAGGGCGAGGCCCGCGGGGCCCGCGCCGACCACGCACACGTCGGTCTCGCGTACGGCCGTGCCCCGCACGGCTCGTACGTCCGTGTCCTGCACGGCCCGCGCGTCCACGTCAGACCGCGGCCCGGGAGGCGGACAGCGCCCGGTTGACCATGTCGAGGTAGCGGCGCGGGGTGTAGGCCTCGTCGAGCTCCTCCTCGTCGAGCATGACGGCGTAGTCGCGCTCGACCCGGCCGGTGATCTCCAGCAGGGCCAGCGAATCGTAGCCGAGGTCCCCGAAATCGCAGTCCAGGATGTCGCCGTCGAGGTCGGTCCCCTCGGCCTGGCCCGCGCACTCGCGCACCAGCCTGACCAGGTCCGCCAGTTCGATCTGCTCCTGTCCCATGGACGTGTCTCCCTCTGTGTCGGTGGTGGTGTCAGGCGGCCCGGACGACGGCCCCCGCGTTGAAGCCGCCCCGGCCCCGCGCCAGCACCAGCACGGTGCGCAGCGCCACGCCCGTGCGCGGCGTGCCGGTCACCAGGTCAAGGGGGCAGTCGGCGGCGGGCCGCACGGTGCCGGTGGTCGGCGGGATCACCTGGTCGCGCAGGGCGAGCAGGGCAGCCGCCAGGTCGAGTGCGGCGCCGCCCGCGGACAGCCGCCCGGCCATGCTCTTGGGCGCGGTGACCGGCACCCCGTACGGTCCGAACACGGCGGCGATGGCCGCGGCCTCGGCCCGGTCGGCGGCCCGCTCCCCGGCGGCGTCCGCGAACACGAGGTCGACGTCGGCCGGTTCCAGTCCGGCGTCGGCGAGCGCCAGGCGCGCGGCGTCGGCCAGCCGCGGCCGCTGTGGCGAGGCGTCGAAGGTGGCCGCGTGCCCGGCCAGGCTCCCGTACACGCGGGCCCCGCGGCGCTCCGCGCTCCGCGCGTCCTCCAGGACGAGCAGGGCTCCGCCCTCCCCGACCACATGGCCCGAGGCGTCCTCGGCGAACGGCAGGTAGGCCCTGGCCGGGTCCTCGACGGTGGTCATGGAGCCGCCGGCGAGGTGCGCGGCCCAGCCCCAGGGGCAGAGGGCCGAGTCCAGGCCGCCGGTCACCACGAGCCGGGCGCCCTTGCGGAGCTGGCGCCGGGCGTGGGCCACCGCGTCGAGACCGCCGGCCTGTTCGGAGACGACGACGCCCGAGGCGCCGCGCAGCCCGTGCTTGATGGATATCTGGCCGCTGTTGACGGCGTAGAACCAGGCGAAGGACTGGTACGCGCTGACGTGCTGCGGGCCCTGGCTCCACAGGGCCTGCAGTTCGCGGTGGCCGAATTCGAATCCGCCGGAGGAGTTCGCGGTGACCACGCCCGCCCCGTACGCGGGCAGTTCGTTGACGTCGGCGCCCGCGTCGTCCAGGGCCTCCTGGGCGGCGGCCAGCGACAGCCGCGTCACCCGGTCGGTCTGCGGCAGCAGGCGGCTGGAGACGTGGTCCTCGTCGACGAAGCCGGGCACCTCCCCGGCCAGCCGGGCCGGGTAGGGGGACGCGTCGAAGCGGGTGACGGGCCCGATGCCGCTCTCACCGCGGAGCACGGCGGCCCACCAGGTCTCGGTGCCGAGTCCTCCCGGGGCCGCCACCCCGATCCCGGTGAAGACGGCTGTGGTCGTGCCGTCCGCCGAGGCTGCGGTGTCTGTGGTGTCTGTGGTGTCTGCGACGGCGTTCATGCGGCGGCTGCCTTCAGGCTCGGACGGGTGAGGACCATGGCGCTCTGGAAGCCGCCGAAACCGCTGCCGACCGTCAGGGCGGTGTCCGTGCGCTGTTCGCGGGCCGTGAGCGGGGTGTAGTCGAGGTCGCAGGCGGGGTCGGGCTCGCGCAGGTTGGCGGTCGGCGGCACCACGCCGTGTTCGATGGTGAGCGCGCAGGCCGCCACCTCCAGGGCGCCGACGGCGCCGAGGGAGTGGCCGATCATCGACTTGATCGAGCTGACGGGCACCTCGTGGGCGCGGGCACCCAGGCTCCGCTTGAACGCCTCGGTCTCGTGCCGGTCGTTCTGCTTGGTACCCGAACCGTGCGCGTTGACGTAGTCGACCGCGCCGGGGTCCAGGCGCGCCTCGTCGAGTGCGGCGCGGATGGCCTCGGCCATCTCCGCTCCGTCGGCCCGCAGGCCGGTCATGTGGTAGGCGTTGCTGCGCGAGGCGAAGCCCGCGATCTCGGCGTAGACGTGCGCGCCGCGCCGCCGGGCGTATTCGAACTCCTCGATGACCAGGACGGCCGCGCCCTCGCCGAGCACGAATCCGTTGCGGGTGCGGTCGAAGGGTCGCGAGGCACCGGCCGGGTCGTCGTTGCGCGGGGTGGTCGCCTTGATCGCGTCGAAGCAAGCCAGGCTGATGGGCGAGATCGGCGCCTCGCCGGCGCCCGTGACCATCACGTCGGCGCTGCCCTCGCGGACCAGGTCGACGGCGTGCCCGATCGCGTCCAGGCCGGAGGTGCAGCCGGTGGACACCAGGGAGACCGGCCCCTGGGCCCCGGCCGTGCGGGCGACCTCGGCCGCCATCGAGGACGGCACGAAGTAGTCGTAGAGGTGCCGGGCGGCCCGGCCGTGATCCACCAGCCAGCGTCCGCCCCGGTCGCTGATGACGGCGTACTCGCGTTCCAGGGCGGTGGTGCAGCCGAGCGCGCTGCCCAGGGTGACCCCGCACCGGGTGGGGTCGAAGGATCCCGCCAGCCCGCTGTCGGCCAGCGCCTCGCGGGCGCTGACGACGGCGAACTGCGCGGCGCGGTCCAGGCGTTCGGCCTCCTGGGGGCCGAGCCCCTGCTCCAGCGGGTCGAAGTCCGCCTCGGCGGCGACCCGGGAACGGTACGGCGCGGGATCGAGGAGCGTGATGGCGCGGGTGGCTGTGCGTCCGGAGGTCAGCAGGGACCAGAACTCCTTGGTACCGGGCTTCCCGGGCGCGACGACCCCGATGCCGGTGATGACCACACGTCTCATCGCCCTGCCCCCACGAATAGTTTCCGCTGACGCTCCCCCCGAGCCTCGACGACCGCGCTGGAGGACGACTGGAGCGACCGGCCTCCGCACGGGCCTCCGCACCGGCCTCCGGCCGGACCCGTCGATCGGACCCTCGATCGGACCCTCGATCGGACCAGTCGATCGGACCCGTCGGCCGGACACCCGGCGCCCCGTCGGCGGGCCGTCAGCGCGGCGGGGCCGCGAGGCTCTCCGCGTGCCGCTTGGCGTAGGTGAGCGTGGCGGTGCTGTTGCGCCCCAGCGCCGTACGGATGTAGTCGCGGGCCGAGCGCAGGTCGGCGCCCTCCCCCAGCACGCGGGCGATGGCCTCCTCGCGCACGACCACCCGGTGCTGCGAGGTGGCGGTGGTCCCGTGCTCGTCCCCCGTCACCGTCCACGAGCCGGTGTGGGCCTCCATCAGGGCCGGGGTGCGCGTCTGCTTGTAGACGATGCGGCCGCTGTCGGGGAAGCAGACCCGTACCGATTCGGTGGTGTGCGCGGACCCGTCCGCGGTCAGGGTGTCCATCGACATCACCTGCACCGGCCCCCGCTCGGTCACCTCGAGCCGCGAGACGTGCGGCAGCAGCCGCGGCCAGTCGCCGACGCGCTCCAGGAAGGCGTAGACCGCCTGCGGAGGCGCGGCGATGCGCACGGTGTCCTCGAAGGACATCACCAGGGCGTCCAGCTGCCCCCAGCGCTCCCCGAGGCGGGCGAGGTTGCCCAGCTCGGCCCGGCTGTTGGTGTCGGTGGCCCGGTTCACCCAGGCCACGTCCTCGGCCCGGTCTCCGGCCACCGAGAACTCGTGCAGCAGGGTCAGCTCCGAGCGCGCGGCGCCCAGCGGCTCCACGATCCACGTGCCGGTCATCGCCGACAGCGGGGCCGCGGGGACCTCCTGGCGGAACTCGATCCGCCGGGCGGCCGCGTCGAGGCGGCGGCGCGAGGTCCACGACCTCGCCTCGCCGTTGGCCGTGGCCCACACCGCCAGGTGCTCGTGGACGCCGTCGAAGGCAAGCCGCTCCACGTGGACGTTGGGCGGGAAGTACAGCGGCCACTTGGCCGCGTCCGCGATCAGCCCGTAGACGACGCCCGCGGGGGCGGCGACCTCGGTCGTGTGGACGGTGCGGTGGATGCGCCCGGTCTCCGGGGCCGGGGACGTCATCAGAAGTTCCCCAGACCGCCGCAGACGTTCAGCGCCTGGGCCGTGATCGAGGCCGCGAACGGCGTGGTCAGGTAGCCGACGAGACCGGCGACCTCCTCCGGGGTCGAGTAGCGGCCCAGCGGGATCTTCGCCTCGAACTCCTCCAGTACCTCGTCCTCGGACTTGTCCCACACGTTGGCGTAGGCGGCGCGCACCCGGGCGGCCATCGGCGTCTCGACGTACCCCGGGCAGACCGCGTTGACGGTGGTCCCGGTCGTCGCCAGCTCCTTGCCGAGCGACTTGGTGAAGCCGACGACGGCGTGCTTGGAGGCCGTGTAGGGCGCGGCGAGCACCACGCCCTGCTTCCCCGCGGTGGAGGCGATGTTGATGATGCGGCCGTACGGGCCCTTGCCGATCCCGCCGTTGCGCAGCACCTCGCGGGTCACCAGGAACACGCTGTTGAGGTTGGTGTCGATGACCTCGTGCCACAGCTCGTCGGAGAGTTCGGCGGTCCGGCCGCCGCCGCTGCGCCCGGCGTTGTTGACCAGGATGCCGAGGGGGCCGAAGGTCTCGACGGCCGCCGCGACCAGGGCGACGACGTCCTCCTTGTTGCGGACGTCGGCGGCCTTGCCCTCGACCTCCAGGCCCTCCTCGCGCAGGTCCTCGACGGCCTGCTTGACGGCCGTTTCGGTGCGGGCGCAGATGAACACCTTGTGGCCGCGCCTGCCCAGGTCCCGGGCCACGGCCAGGCCGATCCCGCTGGTCGCGCCCGTGACCAGTGCCACGGAAGTGGCGGGCACCGTCTGTTCAGTCGTCGCCGTCATCGTCGTCCCTCCAGGACTCGGGTGGTTGCCTCGACCGTGTCGGCAGGCGCTGGGGAGCCGACGGAGGAGCGCTGGAGAAGCACCGGCCCGAGCACGTCCAGGGCCCGCGTCAGGCGCTGCCGGGTCAGCTCGGAGCCGCTCGCCGCCAGATAGCCGTCGGGGCGGATGAGTACCCAGCCGCCGGAGGCGAGGCCCAGCGCGTCGCGGAGCAGTCCGCCCGGATCGGGCAGCGGCGCCGGCGCGGCCCCCCGGCGGGCGCCGACGGCCCGGACCGAGAGCCAGTCCCCGGCCGCGGCGGCGGCGCCCTCGGCGGTCAGGCTCGCCCCGTCGCCGTCGGGCGCGTACAGCAGCGTCCAGCGGGGGTCGCGGAGTTCGGCGTGCAGCGCGGTCGCGGCAGGGCCTGCGGGCAGGGCGGCCGCGACCGCGGCTGCGCGGGAACCGGCCGGCGCCCGCAGCCCGCCGTCCGTGGTGGTCAGCGGGGAGTCCGGGTAGTCCAGCAGGAGGCCGGACATGCCGCCGAGCACCTTGCGCTGGAGGGCGCGGCGCAGCGGCGGGGCGCCCCGTACGACGGAGAAGACGGCCGGCAGCATCACCCCGGCCAGCGCGTTCTTGAGCTGCACCAGGAAGGTGGCCTGCCGGGTGGAGCCGAGCAGCCTGCGGCCGACGGGCACCCGCTCCTGTCCGTACGTGGCGAGCAGCGGCCGCCCCGCCTGGCCGCGCGCGACCATGGCGAGCTTCCAGGCGAGGTTGTACGCCTCCTGGATGCCGGTGTTCATTCCCTGGCCGGAGGCGGGGCTGTGCACGTGCGCCGCGTCGCCCGCCACGAAGACCCGGCCCTCGTGCATGGCGGGCACCATGCGCTGCTGGAAGGTGAAGACGGAACTCCACTCCGGTTCACCGACCCGCACCTCGCGGCCCAGTCCCGCGCTGAGCCGCTCCGCGAAGCGGGCGGCGCTCTCGCGGGCCTGGGCGGGGCCGGCGGTGCCGGGGCGGGCGACGGGGGCGGTGTCGAGCAGCCGCCAGTGGCCCTCGCGCTGGTAGGGCACCATCATCAGGGCCTGACCGCCCGTGTGCACCCAGTAGATGGTGTCGGGCGGCAGGTCCATGGACACCTGCGCGTCCGCCAGCTCCCACGTCTCGCTGGACTCTCCGATCAGTGGCAGCCCGAGCTCTTTGCGCACGGTGCTGTGGCCGCCGTCGCAGCCGGCCAGCCAGGCCGCTCGGTACTCCTCCGCGTGGCCGTCGCCGTGCTCCAGGCGGGCCCGTACGCCGTCCGCGTCCTGGCTGAAGCCGGTCAGCCGCACGTCCCATTCGACCGTGACGCCGAGCCGGCCGCAGGCCTCGCGCAGCAGTTCCTCGGTGCGTGTCTGCTCGATGACGACGGTGAAGGGGAAGCGGGTGGGCATCGTGGAGTAGTCGGCCTCCAGCCGCACCAGGCGCCGTCCGCCGGCGTACATCGTGAACGCCTTGTTGTGCCGCCCGCTCGCGAGGACCGGTCCGGCCACGCCCATCTGGTCGAAGGTCTCCAGGGTGCGCGGGTGGACCGCGACCGCGCGGCTGGTGCGGGCGGGTCCGGGCGCCGCGTCGACGAGGCGTACGCGCACTCCGCGGCGGGCCAGTTCGTGGGCTGCGGTCAGCCCGACGGGGCCCGCCCCCACGACGAGCACCGTTGCCGGGTCGGGCACCGTCGGCCGTCCGACGAAGGTCACCATGGTGGTCGCTCTCTTCCGGGGGTCGGGTGCAGGGGGTCGGATGCAGGACGTCGGATACAGGCGGTCGCGTGCAGGGGGGCGCGTGCACGCGGTCGCGTGCACGGGTCAGGCGGCGGCTTCGGCGGCCGCGCGGCTTCGCAGGGCCTGGCGCAGCGCACGCCGTTCGGGCTTGCCCACGGGAGTGCGGGGCACGGCGTCGACGACCTCGACGCGGCGGATCCGCTCGAAGCGGGCCAGGCGCCGGTTGGCTCCGTCCACGATCGAGTCGAGGGTGTCGAGCAGGCCGGGCGCGGTGGGGTCGCGCAGGACGATCCCGGCCCAGGTGACTGCCCCGTGTACGGGGTCGGGCCAGCCGACGACCACGCAGTCGGCCACCCGCGGGTCCTCGGCGAGCACGCTCTCGACGGTGGTGGGCGAGACGAGTTCGTTGTCGTACTTGAAGACGTCACCGAGCCGGTCCACCAGGTACAGCTCGCCGTCCTCGTTGAGGTAGCCGACGTCACCGGTGGAGAACCAGCCTTCGGTGCCGGTCCCGGGCCCTCCCGGTCCGTCCAGGTAGCCGGCCATCAGCTGGGGCCCGCGTACCTGGACCTCGCCGGTGGCGTACACGTCCAGCGGGCGGCGGGTTTCCAGATGCACGACGCGGCATTCGGTCCCGGGCACGGTCCGGCCGACCGAGCCGCGGTGCCCGCCGCCGCCGGGGCTCTGGCAGTGCGAGAGCGGCGAGAGTTCGGCCATGCCGTAGCCCTGGACGACGGGCACGCCGAGCCGGGAGGAGAGCGCGTGGGCCGTGGCGGGGGCGAGGGCGGTGCCGCCGGAGAGGACCGCCGTCAGCGCGGGCCCGGCGGGGACGCCCTCGGGGAGCGGGCCGGGGCCCGCGAGCATCCCGGCCAGCCGCTGCAGCCGGGCGGGCAGCCCGTAGTAGTGCGTGGCGCCGCTGCGGGCGGCCAGGGCGAGCGGGGCCAGCGGGTCCGGGTCGGCGCACAGGACCTGGCAGGCGCCCGCGAACACGGCCGAGTTCAGGTGCATGGTGTGGTAGAGCGGCAGGTGGTTGAGGGTGACGGAGCGGCTGTCCAGGTGGTGGGCGGCGGCCGTCTGCGCGGCGTTGGCGACCAGGTTGCGGTGGGTGAGCCGGACCCCGCGGGGCCGCCCGGTGGTGCCGGTCGTGAACTGCACGCAGGCGTCGGCGTCGAGGTCGTGGCGCCCGGCGGGCCCGGCGGGAGCCGCACCCGGCGGGACGGCGAGGGCCACCGCGAGCGGGACGCAGTCCCCGGGCACCACGCCGTCGTCCGCGTCGGTCACCACGACCACGCGCAGCGCCGGCAGCCGGTCGCGCAGCTTCGCGAGGACTTCGGCGGTCGCCGACGGCACGAAGGCGATCTCGACCGCGGCGGCCGTGAAGACGTGGACCAGCCCCGCCTCCCTGATCAGCGGGTTGACCAGCACGGCCGTGCCGCCGCCGCGGACGGCTCCGTAGTACGCGGCGGGGAACTCCAGGCCGAGGACGTTGGCCACGCCGATCCGGGCTCCGGGGCCGTCGGCGAGGTGCGCGACGCACGCGGCGAACCGGTCGGTGAGGGCGTCGAGTTCCGCGAAGGTGGCCGCACCGGCGGCGGTGCGCACGGCGCAGCCGTCCGGGTCGCGCTCGGCGGCGCGGCGCAGCAGGCCGTCCAGCGGAAGCTGAGGGTACGTGAATCCCGGCACGGCACGCTCCTCCTGATCGGACTGACCGGACGTGTCCCCACTGTCCGTCCGGGCGCTTGAGGAGGGTTCGAAGAGAGCTCGATGTGCCGTGCAGAGGCTGTACACCATGACCCCATCCACCGGAGCGACGGACCGGTCCACCCGCGAACAACCCGAGTTCGGTGTGCTGTACGCCGAGGTCCAGCAGTTCTACGCGCACCAGATGCAGCTCTTCGACTCGTTCCTGGCCGAGCCGTGGGCCGGCACGTTCACCGAGGAGGCCGTCTTCGACGTGCCCACGCTGCCCCGCCCGGTGCGCGGGCGGGCCGGGCTGGCCGCGTGCGTGCGGCACAACGAGGAGGCGGCGCGGCGGACCGGTGAGCGGCTGCGGCACTGGCTGGGCATGCTCGACGTACGGCCGGAGCCCGACGGCACGGTGCACACCCGCGCCTACGCGCTGGTCTACCTGACCCCGCCCGAGGGGGAGCCCACGGTGCACCGGGTGTGCGTCATGGAGGACACGCTGGTGCGCTGCCGCGGCCACTGGCGCACCGCCCACCGCGTGGTCTCCCGCGACGATCTGCCGTAAGAGGCCCAGGGCCCCCCTTCCCGGGCGCCTGGGCACCTCGGGGCGCGGCAGCTCCACATCTAGCGTTCACTCACAGTTCATTGCAACGAACAAGAGGCCTTTGTTGCATTAAATCCCAAACCATTGCAACGATTTTCAGGACTTGACCTGCATTAATGCCGATTTCGCGCAACGCGCTTGTTGCCGGACCTTCGAATGCAACGTAGCTTTTCCGTCATCGGAAACAACGAGCCGAAGGAAAGCACCATGCAGAAGTTCGACACCGCCGCCCCGATCTCCGCCGTCCTCGACATCCCGGCGGGACGCATCCAGCTCATCGCCGCCGACCGGGCCGACACCACGGTCGATGTCCGGCCCGCCGACGCCTCCAAGAGCCGCGACGTGAAGGCGGCGGAGCAGATCGAGGTCGCATACCGCGACGGCGTCCTGCGGATCGAGGCCCCCGCGGCGAAGAACCGCCTCCTCGGCAACTCGGGGGCCATCGAGGTCACGGTCCGGCTGCCCGCCGGTTCCCGCATCGAGGCGAAGGCCGCCAGCGCCGAGTTCCGGGGCGTCGGACGGCTCGGCGACATCGCCTTCGAGGGCGCGCAGGGCGCGGTCAAGGTCGACGAGGCCGCCAGTGCCCGCCTCACCCTCCTCGCCGGTGACGTCTCGGTCGGCCGCCTGGGCGGCCCCGCGGAGATCAGCACCCACAAGGGCGACATCCGGATCGCCGAGGCCGTGCGCGGCACGCTCACGCTGCGCACCCAGGCCGGCGACGTGTCGGTCGGCGCCGCCCACGGAGTCTCCGCCTCCCTGGACGCGGGCACCGACTACGGCCGGATCCACAACACGCTCCAGAACACCGGAGGCACCGCCGGCCTGAACATCCACGCGACCACCGCCTACGGCAACATCGCCGCCCGCAGCCTCTGAGGAATGAACATGAACGAATCCCTCCACACCGTCGAGAACACCATCGGGCAGGATCGCCCGGAACTGCAGGAGGCCGTCCAGGAGTTCGTCGATTCCGGTTTCGCCGGGATGCAGATGCGCGTGCACGACGAGCGGGGCGAGTGGGCCGGCAGCGCCGGGGTGCGCAAGCTGGGCGAGGCCGCGAAGCCGCCGACGGACGGGCGGTTCTGGGTGGGCAGCACGACCAAGACCTTCACCGCGGCCCTGGTGTTGCACCTGGTGGCCGACGACGCGATCGGGCTGGACGACCCGGTGGCCGGCTCCCTGCCCGAGCTCGGACTGGACCGGCGGATCACCGTGCGGATGCTGCTGCAGCACACCAGCGGATTGTTCAACTACACCGGCGAGCACTACGACGACGGGACGGTCGTGCCGGGGATCTGCGCCACGGGCAAGGAGTGGGTGGACAACCGGTTCCGCAGCTATCGGCCCGAGGAGCTGGTACGGCTGGCGCTGTCCAGGCCGGCGCGGTTCGAGCCGGGAACGGACCAGAGCTACTCCAACACCAACTTCACGCTGGCCGCACTGCTGATCGAGAAGGTCACCGGCCGCTCGTACGCCGAGGAGATGCAGCGGCGGATCCTGGGGCCGCTGGGGCTGCGGGACACCGTGGTGCCGGGCACCTCGCCGGAGATCCCCGGGCCGCACGCCCACGGGTACTACCGCTACCAGGACGCCGGCGAATGGAAGGTCGCCGACGTCACCCGCCAGAACCTCTCCCTGCTGACCGGCGCCGGTGACATGATCTCGTCCACCCGGGATCTCCACACGTTCATCTCCTCGCTGCTGGGCGGCGAGCTCCTGCCGGCCCCGCTGCTGGCCGAGATGCGCAGGCCGCACGGGAAGTTCGGCCTCGGCCTGGGGCTGTGGGTACAGGACGCGGGCCCGGACGGCGCCGCCGTCCTCCACCACAACGGCGGCGCCCCCGGAGGCTACGGGGCGCTGATGATCAGCACGCCCGACGGCAGTAAGACCCTGACCGCCGGGCTGACCACGGGGGACGCCGCGATCGACCCGGCCCAGGAGTTCCCCAGGGCGTTGAACAAGCTCATCACGACGGTGTTCGGCGGCGGGCAGGCGGGGCCGGCCGACTGAGAGGGTCGGCAGGGAGACCGGCGAGGCCCCGCCGCGCCGTCAGACGCGGGTCACCACCAGCGCGCTGTGCGTGCCGCCGAATCCGCTGCCCACGGTGAGGGCGGTCCGGACGCGCTGCTCGCGCGCGGTGAGCGGCGTGTAGTCGAGGTCGCAGGCCGGGTCGGGCTCGTGCAGGTTCGCGGTGGGCGGGACCACGCCGTGCTCGACGGCCAGCAGGCAGGCGGCCACGGCGAGGGCTCCGAGCGCCCCCAGCGAGTAGCCGATCATGGAGGCGACGGCGCTGACCGGCACGTGGTGCGCGTGCGCGCCCAGGGCCCGCTTGAGTGCCACCGTCTCGTGGACGTCGCCGCTGCGGGTGCCCGAACCGTGCGCGGCCACATGGCCGACCGCCCCGGGGTCCAGGCGCGCCTCGTCCAGCGCGGCGCGGACGGCCTCGGCGAGATCGGCTCCGTCGGCGCGCAGCCCGGTCATGTGGTAGGCGCTGCTGCGCGAGCCGAACCCGGCGATCTCCGCGTACACGTGGGCTCCGCGGCGCCGCGCGTGTGCGAGCTCCTCCACCACGAGGACGGCCGCGCCCTCGCCCAGGACGAACCCGTCACGCGTGCGGTCGAAGGGCCGCGCGGCGCCCGCCGGATCCTCGTTGCGCTGGTGCGAGGCGATGCGGACGGCGTCGAAGGAGGCCAGCGTCATCGGCGAGAGCGGAGCCTCGCTCGCCCCGGTGACCATCACGTCGGCGCTGCCCTCGCGGATCAGGTCGACCGCGTGCCCGATCGCGTCCAGCCCGGAGGTGCAGCCGCTGGACAACAGGGACACCGGGCCCTGGGCGCCGACGGTACGGGCCACCTCGGCGGCCATGGACGAGGGCACGAAGTAGTCGTACAGCCGCTCCGCGACCCGTACGGGCTGCGCCGCGCAGGTGCCGCCGCGGCTCGCGGCGGCCGCGAACTCGCGGTCGAGGGAGCTCGCGCAGCCGAGCGCGCTGCCCAGGGTGACCCCGCAGCGCAGCGGGTCGAGGACACCGGCCAGCCCGCTGTCCGCCAGTGCCTCCCGGGCCCCGGCCACCGCGAACTGGGCGCCGCGGTCGAGCCGCAGGGCCTCGGCCAGGCTGAGCCCGCAGGCCAGCTCGTCGAACTCGGCCTCGGCGGCGACCCGGGAGCGGAACCCGGAGGCGTCGAAGCGGGTCAGGGCGCGGGTGGCGGTCCGCCCGGAGGTGAGCATGTCCCAGTAGCCCCGCACACCGACCCCGCCCGGCGCGACCACGCCCAGGCCGGTGACGACGGCCCGCCTCACCGGCCCGGCGCCACGGCCGGCGCGGGCGCCGTCGCCCGCTCCACGACACGCGCGGCCCGCCCGATCAGCCGGGGCAGGGCCTTGTCGCGTACGAAGAAGTGCCCGCCCGGGACGGTGCGGTGGACGAACGGGCCCGTGGTCCAGCGCGCCCACCCCGCCAGCGCCTGCGGCGTGCCCAGCGTGTCCTCGCGTCCCGCGACGGCCAGCACCGGAACCGGGAGCGGGCCCTCGGCCGCGGGTTCCCGGGCGGCTGCGCGCAGCGCTCCGGCGAGCCTGAGGTCATCGCGCAGGACGGGGAAGACGGAGCGGTGCCACAGGTCGCCGGGGGCGGTTCCGGCCGGCACCGCGTCGAGCGTGTCCAGGACCTGGAGCAGTTCGGCGTCGGGCAGGTCCGCACAGGTCGCGAGCGCGGCGGGCGCGTCGGGCGGGGGCAGGGCCCCGATGGCCAGCAGGGCGGGCAGCGGCAGCCCGCGCGCGTGCAGGTGCCGGGCGAGGGTGTAGGCGACCATGCCGCCGAGGCTGTGCCCGTACAGCACGTACGGCTCCCCCGCCCGTACGGCCGACTCCACCAGCGGGGCCAGGTCCGCCAGGAGGGCGTCCCGGTCGGTCACCCGTGCCTCGGCGCGCCGCCCGTCCCGCCCGGGCAGCAGCCACGCCTTCGTCTCCACCCCCGGCCCGACCAGCCGCGGCCAGCGGTGGAAGGCCGAGACCCCGGCCCCCGCGTGCGCGAAGCACAGCACCCGTACGCCCATCCCCATGCCCCTCTGAGTCGAAATCCGGTCCGTCGTCCGCCTGTCGGGACTTACGCCGCGTACAGGTTGAAGGTCGAGCCGCGGCGCGGTCCGGCGGCCACGTCCAGAGCCGGGTCGACGGCGAGCATCGCATGGTGCAGCCGCTGCAGCTGCGGCGAGGGCTCGACCCCGAGCTCCTCGATGAGCCGGGCCCGGAGCCTGCGGTAGATGTCGAGGGCGGTGGCCTGGCGGCCCGAGCGGTAGAACGCCACCATCGCCTGCGAGTGCAGTCCCTCGTGCTGCGGGTGGCGGGCGATCATCTCCTTCAGTTCGGCCAGGAGTTCGGTGTGCCGGCCCAGCCGCAGGTCCACGTCGATGCGCCGCTCGGTGGTCACGAGCCGGCTCTCTTCCAGACGCATGACCTCGATCTCCAGGATCGGCCCCACCCGTACGTCGACCAGCGCGTGCCCCTGCCACAGGCCGAGGGCCCTGCGCAGCAGCACGGCCGCGGTCTCGTCGTCCCCCTTGTCGAAGGCGCTCTGGCCGCTCGCGACCAGCTGCTCGTATTCGTGGACGTCGACGGACTCCGGCGGCATTTGCAGAAGGTAGCCCCCGTGCCGGGTGGCCAGCAGTTCTTTGGCATTTCCCGGGGCCCCCGGTCCCATGGCCGTGCCGAGCCGCCGGCGAAGTTGCAGTATGTACGTCTGGAGGGTGGTCAGCGCGCTGTGCGGAAGCTGCGTCCCCCATATTTCTTCCATAAGCGTCGGTACGGGCATGACCCGGCCAGGGTAGAGCGCGAGCAGCGCCAGGATCTGGCGCGGCTTCCTGGCGGTCGGAACAATCGAGCCCCCGTTGACCTCGGCACTCAACGGACCCAGAACCTGAATCTTCATGGTCTCCTCCGTCACTAACGTCGAGTTCCCATCGATTTCCAGCCTTCGACTCGTGCACGGTAGCGGGGCCCAGGGAATAGCCGCCAAAACCTTGAGCGGCCGTCGAGCGGCCTTCCAACTCATTTGATTCCGGGCCAGGTCCGCCCTGGCGGAATCCCTAATTCAGAAGGGTTGCCCCGCATTTCCGGTTATCACCTGTGATTCGACCGGCACTTGATATCTCCTCGAATTTTCAGGGGAAGTCGAGGACCGGCTGAGAAGCAGGGGGTGTTTCAGGTCAGGGCGAGCACGCGGGGCGTGGAGCGCCCCCAGGGGAACCCGCTGCGCAGGTGCGCTGCGGGCGGCCCCGCCGCGCCCGGCGGCGTGCCGGTCTCGACCGCGACCGCGGCGACCGTCTCCGCCGCCGGCTCGAACTCCAGGAAGCGCCAGCGGTCCGGCCGGCCGTCCCCGGCCACGGTGAGGGACGGCGGGCCGCATTCGTCCGCCCGCGTGAAGGTGTAGGCCTCCTGGGCCGGCCCCGGGCCGAGGCCGCGCGCTTTCGCGTACGCCTGCTTGAGCGTCCACAGCCGCAGCGCGCGGCGGGTGCGCGAACGCCCGGCGGGCACCCGGGCGATCCAGTCCCGCTCCGTCGGCGCGAACCCCTCGACGATGCTCTCCAGGGCCGCCGCGCCGCGGCCCGTGTGCTCGACGTCCACGCCGATGCGGTGACCGCGGGCCACGCCGACGAGGGCGTGGGTGTGGGTGCGGGACAGGCTGAAGTCCAGCGCGCCGCCGCCGCGCGGCAGTCCCTCCGCCGGGGGCCGCAGGAACGGCCGGCCGTGGGCGGTGCGCCGCAGGTCGGCCTCGGCCTCGGGGATTCCGGTCTCCAGGGCCAGTACCCGGCGCAGGAGCGTGTGCGCCACGAGGTACCGGCGCCGGTCCCGTTCGAAGAGGAAGCGGGTGGCGGTCTCCTGCTCGTGGACGTCGAGCCAGTGCCCGGCGAGGGTGGCGGCGAGTCCCGGGGCGAGGTCCGCCTCGGGGCAGACCCAGAGGCTGACGCTCACCGCGCCGGCAGCCACAGGGCGGTGGGCAGCAGCGCGGACGGCGGGACGGGGACCGAGACGGCCCCCGCGCCGGGTGCGGCCTCCAGCGCTGCCCAGTCCACGTCCACCCCGGACAGCCACAGGTCGCGCACCTGCCCCAGCCTGCCGCCGTGCCACAGGGCGGTGAGGTAGGCGGCGGTCTCGGCGGCCTCGCCGAGGCACATCGGATCGCGTTGGCCGCCGCGCAGGTCCGCGCACGACGGGTCCTCCAGCACCCGCACCAGTTCCTCCACGCCGTGCACGACGACGGCGAACCGGCAGTCCATGGCCGCGCGCCCGGTCCGCAGACCGCGTGCCACGGCCCCCAGGCCCGGCACCTCGCACCCGGCCCGCAGCCACTGCGCCAACCGCTGTGCGGTGGCCGTCACATGGCGTGGTGTCGGACCCGACAGCACCACCAGCTCCGCGCGTCCGGCCGCGCGCACGGCGCCGTCGTGCCGCGGCGCCGTCGGCGGGTACTCCTCCAGGACCACCTGGGCGTCGACCCCTCCCGCACCGCGCAGGCCCGCGACCGCGCGGCGGGGCTCCGACGGCGCGGGGTGCGTCCAGGGCCCGGCGACGGCGCGGCCCGGGGCGGGGACCAGGACGCCGTGGCGGAGCTGGAGGACGGCGCGCAGGAGCAGCGCCAGTCCGGTGGCCGGTCCGCCGCTGCCCACCGACGGCTGCGCGCAGGCCGCCGTCTCGCGCAGGCCGAGGTCCTCCTCGGCGACCGCGGCCCGCTCCAGGGCCGCACCGAGCACCCCGGACTCCGCGTGCGCGGCCACGCTGCCGCGCACGACGGCGTGGACGGTGTCGCCGTCCGCGAGGGCCCGCTCCAGCGGCTTCAGCAGCAGAGCCCCCACCGCTTCGCCCGCCCCTGGACGCAGGCTCCACCGGTGCAGCAGCAGGTGGACGCCGCCGACCAGGGCGGCCGCGCACTCGCCGCGTTCCAGGGCCGCGAGCGCGAGGTGCAGCGCCGTCGGTACGGAGGCCTCGGCGGTGTCCACGCACTGGCTGGGGCCGGTCAGGCCGAGCACCCGGGACACGCTGTTGGCCATGTCCCAGTGCCCGCCGCCCGGTTCCACGCCCGCCTCGGCGGCGAGCAACGGCCAGTCGCCCGCTCCCGCGCCGACGAACACCCCCACACCGCGCGGGGTGCCGTCGGGAGCCCGCAGCGCGTCGAGCCGGGCGCCGGTGCATCCGGCGTCCTCGAACGCCTCCCAGGCCGTCTCCAGCAGCAGGCGGGCGCGCGGGTCGGTCAGCGCGGCCTCCCCCGGGTCGAGCCCGAAGAACTCGGCGTCGAAGTCCGCGACCCGCTCCAGGTAGTGGCCGGGCTCGGTACCGGGCCGGCCGGGCGGCGGCGCGGCGGCCGCGCCGCGACCGGTGCACAGCAGCCGCCAGTACGCCGCGAGATCCGGGGCCTGCGGAAAGCGGCCGGCCATCCCGACGACGGCCACCGGGGCCTGCGCCGCGGCCGGCTCCCGCGCGGCCGGTACGGACGGCGCCGAGGGCAGTGCGGGCACGTCTTGGACGACCGGTGCGGCCGGCACGTCGGGCCCGTCCAGCACGCCGCCCGCGGGCGCGGCCACGGGCCCGGCGGACACGCCGGGCGTGAGCAGCGCCACCGCCTGTCTGCGGTCCAGGGTCCCGTCCTTGAAACGGGTCAGGATCTCCCGCTCGTCCATCCCGGCTCGTCCCCCGTCAGACCCGCGCTCGGCGCGGCAGCAGCACGAGCGCTTCGGCCACGCTGAGCCGCCCGTCGCGCAGGGCGTCCAGCAGCAGTTCGAGTTCCCGTACGGCCGGGGGCGTGGCCCGTGCCCCGCTGCGCTGGGCGACGTAGGCCGCGAGCGCGTCCAGGCTCGGGTACTCGTGCAGTACGACGGCCCGTTCGTCGAGGCCGAAGATGCGGTTGACGACGGCGACGAACTCCGCCCCGAGGAGCGAATCCACGCCGAGCGTGGCGAAGGGAGCGGCCGTGTCGAGGCCCCAGCCGTCGCAGCACAGGATCGCGGTGAGCTGTTCGCGCAGCACCTCGACGATCTCCGCGGCCGGGGCGGCGGTGGGGGTGGGAGCGGCCGCGTCACGCGCCGGCCCCGTGCCCGATGTCCCCGAGGTCCCGGCGATCCCGGCGATCCCGGCGTTCCCCGCGGTCCCGGCCGCCGCGGCCGCCCGTGCGACCTCCCGGGCGAAGGCCGCCGGGGTGGGGTGGTCGTAGAGGTCGGTGGCGGGCACCCTGATCCCGTACCGGGCGCTGATCACGGCCACGAACTCCGTGGTCAGCAGCGAGTCGAGCCCGAGGAACTGGAACGTCTGCTCGGGGTCGATCCGCTCCGGGTCGACCCGCAGCACGTCGCCGAGCACCCCGAGGAGGTCGGACAACACGTCGGCGCGATCGTTCGTCATCGGTGGCTCCTCCAAGCCGGGGGCTGGGTCAGACGGCGCTGGCCGAGAACTCGCGCGGGTACGCGGTGTCGGGCGCCGCCGTACGGAACTCCTTCGCCCGGCCCTCGGGGACGAGCGCCGGCAGCAGCATCGACCACAGCGCGGCCACCCTGCGCCGGAGTTCCGCGGAGGGCATCCCGGTGCCCGCCATGACCTCGATCCCGCACGCGGCCGCGGCGACGAGCGACTCGACGCTCTCCCAGGAACACCCGTCGCGCAGTTCGCCCGCGTCCCGGGCCTGGCGCAGCAGCCCGCAGACCGCCGCGACCCAGACGCGGTGGAAATCGGTGACGGGCGGCTGCGTGCCCCTGCACTCCTTGGTGATGCGGAAGCTGGCGGGGACCGCCGGCTCCTCGTGGAGGGCGCGCGCCAGCCAGTGCGTCGTGTCGACCAGCGCCTGCAGGGGGGAGAGCCCGGATTCGCGCAGCGCGCGCACGTGCGCGTGGAGCAGGGCGCAGCCGCATTGCTGGACGGCGTCGGCGAGTTCGTCCTTGGAGGCGAAGTGGAAGTACAGCGCCCCCTTGGTCACCCCGGCCGACGCGGCGATCCCGCTGAGCGTCGCGTTCGCGTAGCCGTTGCGGTTGAACAAGTCGGCTCCGGCGTGGACGAGCTTGCGGCGGGTCCGCTCCGACCTCTCCTGCACCGCCATGCCTCCTCGGCCCGTTGCCCGGCCCCGCGGCCGGCGCGTGGTCTGGGTCGTCGTGAGAGCGCCCATGTCAGCCCACGCGCACGAGACGCTCGCCGTTGGCCTCCGGCGCCTCCAACGGGCTCTCGGGGCCTGCCATCAGGATGGAGCGCTGGAGCCGGCGCAGGGCGGCCGACGGCTCCAGGCCCAGTTCCCGTACGAGCGTCCCGCGCAGCCGCTGGTAGACGTCGAGGGCCTCGCTGCGGCGGCCGGAGCGGTGCAGCGCGAGCATGAACTGGCCGTGCAGGTTCTCGTGCGTGCGGTACCGGCTGGCGAGCACGGTCAGTTCGGCGAGCAGCTCACGGTGCCGGCCGAGCCGCAGGTCGGCCTCGATGCGCTGGTCGAGCGCGCACAGCCGGGTCTCCTCCAGCCGCCTGGTCTCCATGTCCAGCTGGATGCCGCCGTGCACGTCGGCGAAGGCGGGGCCGGACCACAGCGACAGGGCGTCGCGCAGCTGGCGGGCCGCGCCCGGGAAGTCGCCCGCGTCCATCGCCCGGTAGCCCATGCCGGACAGCCGCTCGAACTCGCGGACGTCGCTGACGCCGCCGCCGCTGTCGAGCAGGTAGCCGCCGGGCAGCGTGACCAGCACGTCCTTGGCGGTGCGCCGGCCGCGTCCGGTGCCGTGAGGGGCCCCGTCCTCGGATCCGGTGTCGCGGCGGGCGCCCTGCTCCAGGGCGTTCGCGATCAGGGCGCGCAGTTGCAGCACGTAGGTCTGGAGCGTGGTGCGCGCGCTGCGCGGCGGCGCCCCGGCCCACAGCTCCTCGATCAGGGCTGATACGGGGACCACCTGGTCCGCGTGAAGGGCGAGCAGCGCCAGTACCTGACGTGGCTTGGGAGCGGTGGGTGTGATGGATATTCCGTTCTCACGCACCGCCAGTGCGCCCAGTACATCGATGTCCACGCCGTACTCCCCTGCCTGGTCGGTGGGTTGAAGGGATCGACTCTCGCCGCAGTCAGTAAAAAACAGGACCGGCGGTTTGTCAATATCAAACCGGTCGTGCTGTTTTGGAGTTCGGGCGACCGGTAATCCACCGCGCCGATCGGTCTTGACCTGCAGTTTCATCGGCAATCCGGGTGCTCCGCGAGCAGCTCCCAGGGTGTCGGCACGCCCTCGCACCGACCTCAAGGGAGCGCGGACTCGCCAGAAAAGAGACCGACCGGTCCGCTTGCTGGGTCAGTCGGTGAGTCGCTGAACCGGCCGGTCGGCCGCCTGCGGCCCGGGCACTTCTTCCCTGCCCGAGCCCGCGGCCACGAGCCCTCCGAGCACGTGCTGCGCGGCGAGCCGCGGCAGCAGCAGCGCCCAGAAACGGGTGAGCGACCTGTGCGACACCCAGTCGGGCTCGCCGGCGCCGAGCACCTCGAAACCCACGGTCGCCGCCACGACGGCCAGCGCCGCGTCCTCGGCCGACACCCCGTCGGCCAGCTGCTCGTCCCGTTCCGCGGCGCGGAACACGTCCTGCACCCACCCCTGCCAGATCCGCCGCAGATCGCAGCCGGTGTCGCGGCGCCAGTCCGCGCACAGACCGAACCCGGCGCGCACGACGACGTCGTGCGCCAGCAGCGCCGCCAGTCCGTGCACCCCGTCGATGAGCAGCTGCAGGGCGCCGCCCGAACGGCCCGGCGCGGCCGCGGTGATGCGCCGTACGGCTTCCACCGCGCGGCCCTGAACGGCCTCGGCCAGCTCCGTCTTGCTGCCGAAGTGGAAGTGCAGCCCTCCCGCGCTGACCCCCGCCTTCCTGCTGATGGTCGCGATGGAAGCGGTGACGAAGCCCTCCTCCGCGAAGATTTCGGCGGCGGCGCGGATCAGGGCTTCACGCGTGCGGGCGGCACGTTCCTGCTTGACCATGAGTTCTCCACAAACCGCTGACGCGGTTTGCCCAGGGGATGACACCGTTCGCAGTCATGATCGGCGAGAGCGCTGAAGGATCACTCGAGGACCACTCACGCGAACCGCGTCAGGGCAGGGCCGGCTCCCGCGGCTCCACGGACTCCAGCGCCTCGATCTCCGCGACGACCCGGGCGCCGCGGTCCGCGCCCATGTCGAGGCGGGCCAGCACGGCGGGCGTCGCGATGCTGGGGTAGAGGTGCTGGTAGACGCCCGAGATCCGGTACTCGATGTCCTCCCGGTCGGTGAGGGTCTGCGAGTAGACCTGGGCCCCCGTCCAGCAGGCCGAGATGATCCAGGCCGTCTCGGCGGGGTCCACGTGCGGCAGCAGTTCGCCCTGCGCCTTGGCCTGGGCCAGCCGTTCCTCGGTGAACTGGATCCATCCGGGCACCGATCCGCCGCCGAAGATCTCGCGCATGTCCGGCCCCAGCGAGAGCCGCGCACCGGCGCTGAGCATGGGCTGGAACTTCATCCGGTGCGCGAGGACCAGGGCGACGTCGACCAGTTCCTGCAGCTTGCTCTCCCGGGGCGGCACACCGCCCTCGGCGAACTGTTCGTCCAGTACGCCCTGGGCCAGCTCCTGCTTCGACGCGAAGTGGAAGTACAGCGCGCCCTTGGTGACGCCCGCCCTGGAGAGGATGTCCGCGATCGTCGCGGCCTCGTATCCACGCTCGTCGAAGACCGCCGCGGCCGCTTCCAAGATCGCGCGACGCGTACGTACCGCACGCTCCTGCCGTGCCACAAGTGCCTCCGAATGTCCGAGCGTCCTTACGGATGGTGCTTACAGGATCTGCCCCCTCCTATAAAAACCAACCAGAAGGTCCTTACTTTATCAAGCACAAAGTCACGAGTGCGGGACTCCGTCTTCCTGTATGGTGTCCGGCCCCAGCCGTACGGGCAGCTCTCGAAAGCCGTTCGAGATGAACGACTCCACGCGCCCCAGGCCTTCCGGCGGGGCGGCGAGGGACATCTCGGGGAAGCGTCCGAAGAGCCCGGCCACGGCCACCGCGGCCTCCACCCGGGACAGCGTCGCGCCCATGCAGTAGTGGGGCCCGAAGCCGAACGCCATGTGGTCGCTCCGGGTGGCCCGGGTGATGTCGAACGCGTCCGCGTCGGCACCGTGGACCTCGGGGTCCCGCCCGGCCGAGGCCAGGGAGACGATGATCGGGTCGCCCTTGGGGATCACCGTTCCCTCGACGTCGATGTCCTCGACGGCGTACCGCAGGATCGCGTTGGCGGCGGGCGGCTGCCTGCGCAGCGTCTCCTCGACGGCGTCCTCCCACGAGGCCAGTCCCGACCGGATCAGCTCCCGTTGGGACGGGTGCGCCAGCAGTTCGTGCACCGCGCTGGAGATCAGGTTGACCGAGGTCTCGTAGCCGGCGGTGAAGAGCAGGATCAGGTTGTCGACGAGCTCCTTCTCCGTCAGCTGGGCGCCGCCCTCGTCGTCCCGGGCGGCGATCAGGCCGCTGGTCAGGTCCTCCGCGGGATGGGCACGCTTGTGGGAGACCAGATCGCCCATGGTCTCGTAGAGGTCGACCCCGTTGCGGTGCGCGTCCTCGGCCGATATCGCGGTGTCGAAGAAGCCATTGATGATCTTGTACAGCCTGTCCCGGGCCCACTCGGGGATGCCGAAGAGCTCGAACATGATGCGCGTGGGAATCTCGTGCGCGAAGTGTGCCCGCAGGTCGACCGGCTCGTTCCCGGGCCGCCGGGCGAGTTCGTCCAGGACCTCGGCGACGACCTCGTCGATCCGCGGGCGCATCGCGGCGACCCGGCGCAAGGTGAACGCCTTCAGCACCAGCCGGCGCAGGCGGGTGTGCTCGGGGCCGTGCGCGGTGATCATGTTCTGCACCGACACCCAGATCGCCAGCGGCCATTCGGGGCCGACCTCGCCGCTGATCCAGGCGGGCCAGTGCCGGTAGGCGTCCTTCGAGACGCGCGGATCGGCGAGCAGTTTCCTGAGCGCGTGGTGGCCGGCCACGGCCCACCCCTGCACCCCGCCCGGAAGGGTCACCCTGACGGCCGGCCCCAACTCCCGCAGCCGTGCGGCTTCGCCATGGACGTCGTGGCCTGAGGGGTCGATGGCGATGGGGCATTGACGAAGCATTGCGGTGCCTCCTGGGGTCGGCTGTCCGGGAGCCGAGTGGCCTCGGCTCCGCGTTTTTCAAAACCGCCCGTCCGGTTCGTATACACCCAGTGGCGGGCCCAAGTCTGACACCTCCGCGTCCGCACCGCCAAGCAGCCCGTCCGCAGGCCGCGAGCCCCGCGGGGAGGCGCGCCGCAGACGGCCGACGGCGGGATCCCTCCCTTGCGGCACACCGGCCCTTCGACCGGAATTGCCAACTCCCACTTGGGATGGAGCGAGGGATCCCGACGCGTCGTGATCCGACCGTGACTTCCCTGGTGGGGCTGGATACGGGCGATTGGCACACCCCTGATCCACCCCTATCCAGAGGGGCGCGTGCGGCAAACGAACCTCAGGATCACCTTGCAAACAAAACCGGAGAGTACGTATCTTGCCGGTTGGGAGTGCTCATCCCATCCGTCACCCCGGCTCTGTGGAGAGGTCCATGACCCTGCTGACGTTCCAGAAGAACGCCCCCGCGCCGGCCGACCAGGCGGCCGGAGCACCATGGATGCGCTGCAACGAACTTCCCCGGCTGACCACCACCGTGCCGAGGGAGTACGTCCACCGCAGCTCACTCGCGGAGGTCTTCCTGACCGGCTGCACGAAGACCGGCGAGAACGTCTTCTCCCTGACCGGCCAGTGGCCCCGGGCCCACACGTTCTTCACCAGCGCCGACGGCACCAGCCACGACCCGGTCCAGGCCGGGGAAACGATCCGTCAGGTCGGCCTCTTCCTCTGCCACTCGGAGTACGGGGTCCCGCTGGGGCACAACGTGCTGCTGTGGACCCTCGGCTTCGAGTCCGACCTCTCCCAGCTGCGCATCGGCTCCAGCCCCACCGAACTCGAACTCATCGCGACCTGCACGGACTTCGCCTGGAAGGGCAACCGGTTCTCCGGCTTCCTTCGCGTGACCATCCACCGCAACGGCGTGGTCGCGGCCTCGGGTACGGCGCTCTTCACCTGTGTCCCCCCGGCGGTGTACCGCCGGGTCCGCGGTGAGCGCGGTACCGGCGCCTTACTCGAACCGCTGGCCCGCGAGATCCCGGTCCCCGCGGCGACCGCGGGACGCCTGCTGCCGTTCGACGTCGTGCTCGCCCCGTCGGACCGGCCGGACCGCTGGCTGCTGAGCCCCGACCTGGGCCACCCGATCCTCTTCGAGCACGCCAACGACCACCACCCGGGCATGGTCCTGGTCGAGGCCGCCCGCCAGGCCGCCTACAGCCTGCTGCCCGACGACGCCTTCACCCCGTCGGGCATCGAGACCGCGTTCCACAGCTACGCCGAGCTCGACGCCCCCTGCTGGATCGAGGCCCGGGAGATCCCCGCCGCCGAAGGCTCGGGGCTCCGCATGGTGGAGGTGACCGGCCATCAGGACGGCCGCAGGATATTCGAGGCGACCGTCACGGGTACCGTCGGTGCGGAGCACGGCGGCCGGCGCCGGGCGTGACACCGGCAGCAGACCCTGCCGTCGGGCGCTGCTGAACCGCTGCGAGGGGATCAGCGGCTCAGCAGCGCCCGGTACCAGGGCGCGTGGCGCGCGAACGCGTCGGCGAAGACCGGCCCCGCCCCGCCCCGGACGAGGGACCACAGGCGCGTGCTGTCGTACCAGTGGTCCACGGCCAGCAGCGAGATGCGGCGGCGGGTTACCGGGTCGTCGGCCGCGCCGAGCAGGTTCAGCGCCTGAGTGACGGTGAGATCGCCGCGCGGTGCCTCCAGCCCCAGCTCCCTGGTCACGGTCGTGACCAGCTCGCGTGTGGACACCGGTTCCGGATGACTCGCGTGCAGCACCTGCCCTCCGACGGGTCCGGCGGGGAGCCGGACGAGCTCCACCAGCGCCCCCGCGAGGGCGTCCACGGACACCAGGGAGATCCGCGCACGACCGCCGTCCAGCCAGTACGGCAGCTTCTCCAGCAGCTGGACCAGGGCCGGGATCATCCACGTGTCGCCGTCGCCGTAGATCAGGTGCGGACGCAGCACGGTCCCGCCCGCGGCGAGCACGAGCCGCTCCCCCTCCAGCCGGGTGACGCTGGTCGGTGACGTGGGTGCCTCCGTGAGCACGCCCTCGGCCTCGCCCCGGTGGGCGACGTCCTTGTAGACGGCGGCGGTGCCGAGCTGCACGACGCGCCCCACCCCTGCCCGCCGGGCCTCGGCCAGCAGCGCCCGGGTTCCCTCGGCGTTGACCTCACGGCACTCCTCCTCGGTGCCACCGATCCGCGCCGCCAGGTGCATCACGGTCGTGACGCCGTCGCAGATCCCGCGCAGGGACGCGGGGTCGGTGAGGGTGCCCGCGGCGACCTCCGCGCCGGCCCACTCGGCGGGCGCCACCGTCCGGTGGGTCAGCAGCCGCAGCGACGCGGGGGACGGAGCCGACGCCAGCAGCCGCTTCACGACGTGGGAGCCGACGAAGCCGGTGGCTCCGGTCACGAGTATCCGTTCGATGGTCAACTACCCCCTCTCATCCGACCCTTACCAATGATGATCATGTAATGCCTCTGCTGCTACTGTCGTACACCATGACTGCTGGTAGAGGCCTCCTTGAGGGAAAGTCGACTCTGATCACGGGCGCCAGCGCGGGTATCGGCTCTGCCGCCGCCCGCGTCTTCTGCCGTGAGGGGGCCGCCGTCACGCTGGTCGCCCGCCGGGAACCTCAGTTGGCCGAGCTCGCTGCGGAACTCGTGGCCGCGGGACACCGGGCCCAGTACGTCGTCGCCGACGTGACGGACCCCGCGGGCATGGCCCGCGCCGTCTCCGCCGCCGTCGAGACGTACGGAGCCCTCGACGCCGCCTTCAACAACGCGGGCGTCGGCGCGCATCCCGAGCCCATGCACCTGCTGGACGAGGACGTCTACGACTCCGTCATGGACACCAACGTGCGCGGCGTGTGGAACTGCATGCGCGCCCAGGTGAAGGCGATGCTCGGCCGCGGGGGCGCCATCGTCAACAACAGCAGCACCGGCGGGCTCGTCGCCACCCCCGTGTCCTCGGTCTACATCGCCTCGAAGCACGCGGTGATCGGCCTGACCAAGGCCGCCGCGGCCGAGTACGCCACCCACGGCATCCGCGTCAACGCCATCGCACCCGGCTCGACCCGCAGCGAAATGGTCGACGAATGGCTCGGCCAACAGCCCGCGATGGAAAAGGTGCTCCTCGACTCGGCGCTCCTCCCCCGGATCGCCGACCCCCACGAGATCGCGGAGGCCGCCGCCTGGCTGTGCAGCGACCGCGCCTCGTTCGTCGTCGGCGCCACCCTGACGGTCGACGGCGGCTGGACCACCCGCTAAGGGCTGTCCATTTGTGATCTCCCTACAAAGCGCAGGCGTGATTTGCGGCGTAGGTACCGCTCGTGAGCGGCTGTCTGCCCTGGCGAAGATGATCACGATCGGTGGCCAGGCCGGTCAGGACATCACGTACAGGGGAAGCACATGCACAGTGGATACTCGGTCTTCGCAGGGACGATGGCCGACCTCACCTACCCGCAGGTGGAGGCCGCGGCAGCCGCCGGCGCATGCGTCTTGTTGCCCACAGGTGTCATCGAGCAGCACGGCCCTCATCTTCCGCTGGGCACCGACGCCTACGGTGCCTACCAGCTGTGCCGGATGGTGAAGGACGAACTCGACCGGCACCAGGTACCGGCGCTGATCGCCCCACCTGTGTTCTGGGGCATCAATCAGGTTTCCGGTGCCTTCGCCGGGACGTTCCGCACCCGTCCCGAGACCGCGGCCGCGCTGCATTTCGACATCATGGAATCCCTCGCCACCGACGGGTTCCGGCACATCTTCGTGATCAACCATCAGGGCGACATCGCTCACAATCGGATGCTCCTCGACGTCGTGACGCGCCGACACGAGGAAGGCAGCACGGGGGTCGTCCTCATCGAGCCCGACTTCATCGCCGACCGCCTGGGCGAGGCGGCGAAGACACCCGCTCTGGCCACGTTCGCCATGCAACCGCTGTTCGAGGGCCTGGAACTGACGGGCGAACTCGGTGTCCATGCCGAAGAGATCGAGAGCGCGCTGATGATGCGCTGGTTCCCTGAGCTCGTCGACTACGACGCCATGACCCGACTTCGGCCGACGGGCCTCGGGCCGGCGGACCTGGCTGAATGGCGAAAGGGCGGCGAACACGCCCGCAGGGTGACGCCGCAGGGCTACTTCGGCGCACCCAGCCCCCGTGACCCCTTCCTGTGGCGCTTCCACCAGCGCATGGCATCGGCCATGGCCAACGCCGTGACCGGCTCCCTCACCGCTCAAGCAGGGGCCGCGCAGGGCGCATCCTCGGGGTCGCCCAGCTGACCAGGCGGCCGGCCCGCGTCGCCGTCCATCGAAGTGCATCGGCGACGCGACTCGACGAAGCTCCCTCGGGCCGGCACCGGACCCGCGGGCTGGACACCCGCCTTCAAGCCGCAGCGAGCACCGCCCGCAGGGTGGCTGCGTATGCCCTCGGGTGGGTGGAGTTGCCGTTGTGCCCGCCCGGGAACGTACGTATCGCGGTGTCCAGCAGGTCCGCCAGAGCGGTGGCGCACTGGTGGTCGAAGACGGTCGGAGCAGTGGTCGCGCCCAGCGCCGGCAGGATCCGGGTCGTGGTGCGGGTGAGCTCGGCCGGGTCGAGAGTGTCGTCGATCACCGCCGAGAAGTCGTGCTCGACGAAGTAGTCGAAGTTGGCGCGCCGCCGGTCGTCCAGGGGCTGGGGGGTGAGGCCGGGCTCCGCGTCCCGCCGGGAGAGGTCTATGCCGAGCACCCGGGCCATCTCCGGAAAGGCCGCGTCGAGTCCGCCCCTCCGGTAGGTGTCCTGGAGGGCGGCGAGTTCCGCCTCGTGGCGGCCGCGGGCGGCCTCGGGCAGCAGCCTCGGGGCGACCGGCTCGTGGGCGACCAGGGTGCGGACCTGCTCCGGGTGCCGGGCCGCCAGGTGGAGGCCTATGACAGCGCCCAGGCTGCAGCCGAGCGTCAAGACGGGCTCGTCCGTGACGGCGGCCAGCAGGTGGTGCACGTCCTCGGCGTGCTCGGCGAGTGTCGTGGTCCGCCCGGGATCGTCCGCCCGGCTCCGCGAGAGGCCGCGCCGGTCGTAGGTCAGGACGGTGTACGCGTCGGTGAGGTGCGGGACCAGGTCCACGGTGCGGTCCGCATCACCCTCGCCGCTCTGCGAGATGAGCAACAGCGGGCCGGATCCCTGGAGTCGGTAGTGCAGCGTCGCCCCGGGAACCGGGAGGGCGGCAGTGGTGATGACGGCGGCGGACATGGCGACTCCTTCGTACTGTCGGCGCGGCCCCTTCGTCCGCTGCTCTGCGACCAGCCTAATCCATCGAAACAGATACATCAAGAGAGATGTATCTCCGACGATATATCTGTGCTGATGTACCTTGTCGGGGTGGATGGCATCGAACTGTTCCTGCTCGGCCGGGCCCTGATGAAGCTCGGCGAAGAGGCCCTGCCCGAACCCCCGGGCGGCTCCGGCCAGTACGCCGGCAGCACCCGCGCCGTGGTGATCGTGGCAGGGGACATCGCCGCGCACCCGGACACCACCGTGGGCGAGACCGCCCAGCGCACGGGCCTGTCACAAAGTCAGGTCTCGGGCGCCGTCGCGCGCCTGCGCGAGGCCGGGTCCGTCGAGACGGCGCCCGACCCCGCCGACCGCCGCCGTACGCTGGTCCGCCAGGCCGCCGGGGTCTCCGCGCGCGTGGCCGCCGTACGGGCCGCCGGATCCTCCAAGGTCGAGGAGGCCCTCACACGCGTCCTCGGCGAGGCGGAGGCGGAGCGGCTGCCCGAGGTCACCGGGGCGTTGGAGGTACTCGCCCGCCACCTGGTACGCGACGGCCGCTGACGGTGGCCACCGGCCCGCGGAGGTCGGAGATCGGCCCGCCACCGGTCACAGTGGCGTCGGCCCGCCACCGGTCACAGCGGCCGTCGGACCACCGCCGATGAAAGCGGCCGCCGGACCGGAGCCACTGGCGGCGGCCAGACCACCGGCGGAGGCCACCAGACCACTGTCGGGGGCCACGGGACCGCCGCCGCTGACGGTGGCCGTCGGGGAAACGGCCCCGAAGGACACCAGATCCTCGGCGATGGCCCGGGCCACGGCCTCCTGCCTGCCGGTCAGGTAGAAGTGCCCGCCGGGAAAGCCACGGAAGGTGAACGCCCCCTCGGTCAGGTCCCGCCAGGCCATGGCTTCGGACGGGCTCACCCGCGGGTCCGACTCGCCGCTCAGCACGCTCACCGGAACGCGCAGCGCCGGCCCGGGCTCGTAGCGGTAGGTCTCGACGGCCCGGTAGTCCCCGCGCAGCGCCGGCAGGATCAGTTCCCGGAAACCCTCGTCGGCGAGCAGCCGCGGGTCGGTGCCGGCCAGCGCGGCGACCTGGGCGAGCAACGCCTCGTCGCCCCGCACGTGGTGGCGGTCCTCCTCGCGGTGGACCAGCGGGGAGCGCCGCCCGGACAGGATCAGCCCACCCAGCCCGCCCCCGACCGGCCCGTCCCCGACCGGCCCGTCCCCGACCCAGCCCGCACCCAGTTCCCCGTCCGCCTCCATCCGGCGCGCCAGCTCGAAGGCGAGCACCGCCCCCATGCTGTGCCCGAAGAGCACCAACGGCCGGTCCCTCCACGGCCGCAGCGCCCCCCACACGCCCTCGACCAGCGCGTCGACAGTGTCCGCCGCGGGCTCCCCCAGCCGGTCCTGACGGCCGGGTACTGCACGGTCAGCACCTCGGCGTACGCGGCGAGGGCCCGGGAGTACGGAAGGTAGAAGGAGGCGTTCCCACCCGCATGCGGCAGCAGCACCAGCACCGGGGCGTGCCCCTCCGGTGCGGGGTGGAAGCGCCGTATCCAGGGGTCGGGCCGGACGTCCGCGGCGGGGCCGCGCCGCGTCAACGTTCCTCCCCCTGCTCGTCCGCCAGCAGCAGCTTCTTCTGGGGCTTGCCCATGGCGTTGCGCGGCACGGCGGCGACGAAGCGGACCTCGCGCGGGCGCTTGTGCACCGACAGGTGCGCGGCGACGAAGTCGGTGAGCTCGGCGCCGGTGACCCCCTCGGCGACGACGAATGCGACGATCCGCTGGCCGAGGTCTGCGTCCGGGACGCCGACCACCGCCGCCTCGCTCACCTTGGGGTGGTCCAGCAGCGCGTTCTCGATCTCGCCCGCGCCGATCCGGTAGCCGCCCGACTTGATCATGTCGATGGAGGCACGGCCGACGATCCGGTGCACGCCGTCCGCCTCGTCGACGGCCGCGATGTCGCCCGTACGGAACCAGCCGTCCTCGGTGTACGCGGCGGCGGTGGCCTCCGGGCGGCCCAGGTACCCCGAGAACAACGTGGGGCCGGTGAGCTGGAGTTCCCCGATCTCGGCGCCCGGCTCGGCGGCGACGCGCGTACGGATGCCGGGCAGAGGTGTGCCGACCGTGCCGGGGCGGACCTCGCCGCCCGCGCGGCCGCTGATCGTGATCAGGGTCTCGGTCATCCCGTACCGCTCGACGGGCCGGTGCCCGGTGAGCCGTTCCAGGTCCCGGAAGACGGGGGCGGGCAGCGCGGCGCTCCCGGACACCAGCAGCCGGGCCCCGGAGAGCGCGGCGGCAGCCTCCGGCTCGCGGGCGATGCGGGACCACACGGTCGGCACCCCGAAGTACAGGCTGCCGCCGGCCTCGGCGTAGGCCCCGGGCGTGGGCCGGCCGGTGTGCACGAGGCGGCTGCCGGTGCGCAGGGCGCCGAGCACACCGAGCACGAGCCCGTGCACGTGGAACAGCGGCAGGCCGTGCACCAGGGTGTCCTCGGCGCTCCACTGCCAGGCCTCGGCCAGCGCGTCCAGGTCCGCGGCGATCGCCGCGCCGCTGAGCACCACGCCCTTGGGAGCGCCCGTGGTCCCGGACGTGTAGAGGATCAGCGCGGGTTCCTCGGGCGCCGCGGCCTTCCCCGGCCAGGCGGAGGAGCGCCGGGCGAAGTCCACCTCGAGCGGGGCCGCCCCGGAGTCCCGCAGGATGTGCTCGCGCTCGGCGGGCCCCGCGTCGGGCGGCAGCGGTACGCAGGGCACCCCGGCCAGCAGCCCGCCGACCACGGCGGCCACGGTCTCCAGGGAGGCCGTGGCGGTCACCGCGAAGGCGGGGGCCCCGGCGACGTCGGCCGCGACCGCGCCGGCCGCGCCGAGCAGGCCCTCGTAGGAAGTGGAACGGCCGGCGACGGTGACGGCGTCCGGCCGGTCCCCGTACACCCCGTCGAGCGCGGTCAGCATCGTTCGCCAGCTCCTTTTCCCGGATGGCCCGGAGGGCCCGGGCGGCCCGGACGGCCCGGGTGGCCCGTACACCCCGTACGTGCCCGTATGTGCCCACACATGCCCACACCTGCCCACACGACCTGCACGCTTCGGCCAGCCTACGACCGTTCTCCCCCTATGATCGGCGGGACTTGACGGTTCGCCGACTCCGGGGGGAGACCGACGTGGAAACGGCACGGTTCGTGTCCTTGCTCGCCGCGACCATCACCATGGGCCTGGTCAGCGGCCTCTTCTACGGGTTCTCCGTATCCGTGATGCCGGGCCTGCGGCGCACCGGCGACCGCACGGTCATCGAGGTGATGCAGCGCATCAACGTGGCCATCCTCAACGGATGGTTCCTGCTGGGCTACCTCGGCGCCCTCGTCTTCACCGGGCTGGCCCTGGGGCTGTCCGTCCCCTCCGGCGGCCGCGGGGCACTGCCCCAGCTGATCGGCGCGTTCGTCTGCTACGTAGTCGCGCTGGCGGTCACCGCCCGGGTGAACATCCCGCTGAACAACGCCCTGGAGAAGGCCGGCCCGGT
This sequence comes from Streptomyces sp. NPDC048269, assembly GCF_040652395.1. NCBI lineage: Bacteria > Bacillati > Actinomycetota > Actinomycetes > Kitasatosporales > Streptomycetaceae > Streptomyces > Streptomyces sp. NPDC048269. Next base: position 20,046 of record NZ_JBEZLW010000038.1, on the reverse strand, counting down.
CGACCGGATCCCCGATCCGGCCGCCGTCCGCACTGCCTTCGAGCGGCCTTGGGTGCGGGCCAACGTGTGGCGGACGGTGCTGTGCACGGTGGCGTTCGGCCTGCTCGCCTGGGCGCTGGTCCTGCACGGTCAGGGCCGGTAGGAAGAAGCGGCGGTAGCGCGCCCGTAGCGGACCAGGGTGCCGACGAGCGCGACGAGGGCAGCCGTGCAGAGCACGGTACGGAGGATGTTCGTGGTGACCCAGGTGGTCTTGAACTTCTCCACGATCGAGAAGTCCGTCATGTCCGCCACCGTCCCCGCACCCGCGAGTGCGTTGTTGAGCGGGATGTTCACGGTGAAGGTGATCACGAGGGCGGCCAGGTACGCCGAGGCGGCCACCGCCGCCCACAGGGCGGTCCCGCGCCGTCCCGCCCGGTACGCGACGACCGCCGACGCGACGGCGGCCGCCAGGGCGAGCACGAAGACCGCGCCGAAGAGGGGGTTCCCGTCGATGGCGGCGTTGAAGTTCCGCATCGCGGTGACGTAGGTCCGCTCGTCGCCGGCCGCCAGGCCCGGCATCACCGAGAGGTCGAAGGCGAGGAACAGACCGGCCATCAGGCCCACGAGGACCGTCGCGACGAGGACCAGGGTGGTGGCGAGCCGGGTGCTTCCGGCGGTCGGACTGGGGCTCATGCTGACGTGTCCTTGTCTGAGTTCGGGAAACGGGACGGTACGGACGGTCTTCGCGGGGCTCCGGACAGGACCTACGCTCACCACATGATCAGCCCATCTCTCCGCCTGGAAGCCGTCACCGCCGAAAACTTCGACGCGGTCTGTGCGGTACAGGTCCGCCCCGACCAGGGGCACCTCGTCTCCCCGGTGACGAAGTCCCTGGCCGAGGCGTACGTCCACGGCGAAGTCGCCTGGCCCCGGGCCGTCGTCGACGGTGACGAGGTCGTCGGTTTCGTCATGGCCTTCCTCGACATCGTCTGGGACCCGGCGAAGGACCCGGCCGGCCGGCGCTCCGGCATCTGGCGCCTGAACATCTCCGCCGGCCGGCAGTGCAAGGGCTACGGCCGCTTCGCGGTCGACGCGGTCGTCGCGGAGGTCCGCCGCCGCGGCCTCGGCCCGGCGTACGTCAGCTGGCACACCGGCGAGGGCAGCCCCGAGCCCTTCTACCTGGGCATGGGCTTCCGCCCCACCGGCGAACTCAGCGGCGACCAGCGGGTCGGCGTCCTGCCCCTGGACGCGCCGGCCGGGACGGGTACTAGGTGAGCACCACCGTGCGCGGCGGTCCCGCGGGCATCGCCGCGGCCGGCGCGGCCTCCCCCGAGCGGAACTGCCGGGGGCTGACGCCCCGTACCCGTTTGAAGGCCGTCGACAGGGCGAAGGCGCTGCTGTAGCCGACCCGCCGGGCCACCGTCTCGACGGTGGCGTCCGGCTCGCGCAGCAGGTCGGCGGCCAGGGCGAGCCGCCAGCCCGTCAGATAGCCCACCGGCGGCTCGCCGACGACCTCCGTGAAGCGCCGGGCCAGCGAGGCCCGGGAGACACCGACCCTCATGGCCAGTTCCTCCACCGTCCAGCCGTACGACGGGTCCTCGTGCAGCATCCGCAGTGCCGGGCCGACCACGGGATCGCCCTGCGCCCGGTGCCAGGCCGGGGCGCCCGAGCCCGGCGCCGCGAGCCAGGTGCGCAGCACGCCGATCAGCAGCAGGTCCAACAGCCGGTCCAGGACGACCTCCTGGCCCGGCTCGTCCCGGGACATCTCCGAGGCGAGCAGGGTGATGAGCGTGGTGTCCGCGGTCCCCGCCTGCCGGACCAGGATCGTGGGCAGCGCGCCCAGCAGCCGACGGCCCAGCTCGCTCGGCGCCTGGTAGGTGCCGCTCAGCATCACCGCGGACCCGGCGTCCTGGAAGGCCGCGCCCCAGGTACGGACGCCCAGCGCCATGGAGTCGCTGACGTCCACGCCTCCCTCCGTGCTGCACCGCTGGTCCGGCCCCACCGTGATCTGCACCGGAGTGTCCGTGGAGTCGGCGACCGTGTACGGCTCGGGCCCCCTTATGACGGCCACGTCCCCGGGCCTGATCCGCACCTGCTCCCCCACGTCGGGCAGCAGCCATGCCGAGCCGTGCACCATCGTCACCACCGACAGCGGGGCACGGTCCTCGATGCGCACGGCCCACGGCGGGTTGAGGACGGACTTGAGGAGGAAGGCGCTCCGGGCCTTTGGCCCTTCGAGGAGACCGGTCAGCGTGTCCATGCGTCCATCCTCCCCGTACCTTCCCCTTCTGCGTCAGGACCGCACGTCCCAGACGCCGGTCGCCGCCGCCTCGCGGGCGAAGTCGGCGAAGTCCCGGGGCGGGCGGCCCAGTACCTCCTCGACCCCGTGCACCAGGTGCGAGTTGCGCCCGTCGAGGATCAGGGTGAACAGCTCGGCGAAGTCCTCCGGCAGGTCGTTCTCGCGCAGCGCCGCGCGGTACTCCGCGTCCGAGACCGGGACGTACGCGATCTCGCGCCCGGTCACCTTCGACAGCTCGGCGGCGACCTCGGAGAAGCTGAGCAGACGCGGTCCGGACACCTCGTAGGTCCTGCCGATGTGCCGGTCGTCGGTCAGGGCGGCGACCACCACGTCGGCGACGTCATCGGTGTCGACGAAGGCCTCGACGGCGTCCGCCGTGGGCAGGGCGATCTCGCCGGCCAGTACGGGTTCCAGGAAGAAGCTCTCGTCGAAGTTCTGGTTGAACCAGCTGGACCTGACGACGGACCAGTCGGCGCCGGAGGCCTTCAGCTCATCCTCGCTGCGCCGCGCCGCCTCCTCGCCGCGTCCGGACAACAGCACCAGGCGGCGCGTTCCGGCCGCCACGGCGACCCGGGCGAAGGCGCCGACCTGCTCGGCGGCTCCGGGGAAGGCGAGGTCGGGGTAGTAGGTGACGTACACCCGGTCCACTCCCTCCAGTGCCGGGAGCCAGGTGGCGGGTTCGTTCCAGTCGAAGGGCGGCTCGCCGCTGCGGGATCCGACCCGCACCGGGCGGCCCTGTGCGCTCAGCTTCTCGGCGACGCGCCGGCCGGTCTTGCCGGTGCCCCCGATGACGAGGGTGGTCTGCGTGTGCGTGGGGTTCTTCGTCGTCTGCGTCATAGGCACAGTCAAGCTCCGCCGCACGAGACGGAACATAGCCGAAAAGCTCACTTACATACGCGCACGTCTCAGCACTCGCACCGTCTCCCCCAAGCCCGCCCCCGCCGCTGCCGGGCGACCCGACGACGGCTCACTTGCCGCTGGCCTCGGCGAGGGTGTGCGCGACGAGGGCGTTGGCGTGGCCGTGCCCCAGGCCGTGCTCGGTCTTGAGCCAGGAGACGAGCTCCATGTGCTTGGTCAGGGGGGAGGACCGGATGAGGTCCTTCCACTCCGCGATCGGGCGGCCGTACTTCTTCTCGATCGAAGGGAAGTAGCTGGCGGGGCCCTTCACCGGCTCGGTCATGTCGTCGTGTCCCGTCTCTGCGCGTGATCTCGTCCCGCTGCTTGCTGCTTGCTGCTTGCTGCTTGCTGCTTGCTGGTTACTGGTTACTGGGCTCTGCGTGAGGCTCTGGGTCAGCCTCAGGCGGAAGGCGTGGCCGGGGCGTACGCGTGGACCTGCGCACCGCTGCCGAGGTCGGTGGTCCCGACCAGCCGGAAGGTCTTGGCCGGAGAGTCCTCCCCGAAGAGCTTCTTGCCCTTCCCCACCACCACCGGAAGGGTCCACAGGCGCAGTTCGTCGATGAGGTCATCGGCGAGGAGGGCGTTGACGAGCTGTCCGCTGCCGTAGACCAGCAGGTCGCCGCCGTCCTGGCGCTTGAGGGCCGTGACCTCGTGGGCGAGGTCGCCCGTCAGGAACGTGGCGTTCCACTCGGGGGTGTCGAGGGTGCTGGTGGCAACGTACTTCGGCATCGCGTTCATCCGCTCGGTGCCGGCGTCGGCTCCCTCGGCGCGGGCGGTCCAGGCCGGCGCCATGCCTTCGTAGGTGACCCTGCCCAGGAGCAGGGCGTCGCTCGCGGCGAGCTGCTCACCCGCGAACTTCTCCGCTTCCCCGTTCCAGAACGGCATCGACCAGCTCGGGTCCTCGATGACGCCGTCGAGCGAGATGAACACGGAGGCGATGACCTTGCGCACGACGATTCCCCTTGTATGTGTACGGCGTCCACATCGGACGTTCCGCAGCCTAACCGAGAATGTGGACGGCGTCCACATAACTCTTCCCCACAGTCACAGGGGTAGACCCGGACCCCGCCCCGAACTCATCGCCCACCGCGAGGAGAAATGGGATGCTCCTCACCGGCGTCCATCACCACCTGGGTGTTCTGGCATGCCGTCAGCAGCCAGCGCCCGTCCGGCTCCCGGGTCATCACGTACAGCGGTGCGCCCTCACCGTGGTCGCCGTCCGCCCCGTGGTAGCGCTGGCGCACCTTGACCGCCGCCACGTCCGGCCGCAGGAACTGGGTGTGCAGCACCTCGTAGGTGACCTCGCCGTCCCAGCTCGCCGCCGGCAGCACCGCCCGCGTGAACTCGGCGATCGCGTCGAAGCCGATGAGGACCTTCCCGTGGGCGGTGGTCCACAGGGCGTCCGGGTGGAAGAGGGCGAGGAACCCCTCCGCGTCCTTGGTCTGCTGCGTGCGCTCGACGGTGGCGACGACCTGCGCGACCGCCTCGACCGCTGCGGCGGCTTCCGCCGTGAATTCGGTGTCCATGCGCCCGAGAGTGCTGCCTCAAGTATGGTTGAGGTCAAGCAATATGATCATATGGCGACATGACCACGAGGACTCTCTACCTGCTCTGCTCCGCCGCCCCGCCCGTCTTCGACGTGGCCCACGCGATCGAGGACGCCCAGGCCCGCGGCTGGGACGTGTGCCTGGGGCTCACCCCCACCGCGGCGCACTGGCTGTCCGGGAGCCTCGACGGCCTGGCCGCCCTGACCGGCCATCCCGTGCGCTGGCAGTACAAGCTGCCCGGCGAGCCCGACGTGTGGCCGCCGGCCGACGCCCTGCTCTTCGCCCCGGCCACCTTCAACTCGGTGAACGCCTGGGCCCTGGGCCTCACCGACCGGTTCGCCGTCGGCGTCGCCGCCGAGGCGATCGGCAAGGGCATCCCACTCGTCGCCGTGCCCTGCACCAATGCTGCCCTGGCCGCGCACCCCCAGTTCGAGCAGTCCCTCGCCGTCCTGCGCGGCGCGGGAGTCGAAGTCCTCTACGGCGAGGGCGGCTTCGTCCCCGGCCCGGCCGGCCAGGACGAGTCGCCGCACTTCCCCTGGCAGCTCGCCCTGGACGCCGTGAGCCGCGCGGGCACGCCCTCGGCCTAGCGAGCGGGACCTACTCCCCCGTCGTCCCGTCGATCGCCTCGCGCAACAGGTCCGCGTGCCCGTTGTGCCGGGCGTACTCCTCGATCATGTGGGCCAGGATGTAGTGCAGCGAGTACGGCTGGTCGCCGAAGTGCCCGGTCACGTCCAGGGACTCGGCGGCCTCGACGATCGTCCGCGAGCGCGCGCAGGTCTCCTCCCAGATCCTGAACGACTCCGCCGGATCCGCGTCGTCGACGTGGAACTCCGTCCACTCCCCGGTCTCGTTCTTCGGGAAGTAGCCGGGCACGTCCTCGCCGCCCAGGACGTTGCGGAACCACCCGCGTTCCACCTCCGCCAGATGCCGCACCAGCCCGAGCAGGCTCAACCCGGACGGCGCCACTGCCTTCCGCCTCAGCTGCTCGGCGGTCAGCCCCGCGCACTTCATCATCAGGGTGTCGCGCTGCCACTGCAGGATGCTGGTCAAGGTGGCACGCTCGTCGCCCACCAGTACGGGCCGGGTCCGCTGTTCATCGATCATCGGCTGATCATGCCGGACGCCGGCCCGCGGAACTCACCCGAGCTGCCGGAAGAACTCCCGTACGTCCCCCACCAGCAGCTCCGGCACCTCCATGGCGGGGAAGTGCCCGCCCCGGTCGTACGAGGTCCAGCGCACGACCCGGTCGGTACGCGCGGCCACGTGCCGCAGCGGGATGAAGTTGTCCCGCGGGAAGTCGGCGATGGCGGTCGGCGTCCGCGACACCTCGGGCGGCTGCCCGGCGTAGTCGGCGTGCGCCCGCTCGTAGTAGATCCGGGCGGCGGAACCGGCCGTCCCGGTCAGCCAGTACAGCATCACGTTGGTCAGCATCTGGTCCCGGTCGATCGGGCACCCGGGATCGCTCCACTCGGCGAACTTCTCCCCGATCCATGCCAGCAACCCGACGGGCGAGTCGTTCAGCCCGTACGCGAGGGTCTGCGGCCGGGTCGCCTGGATGTCGGCGTACCCCTGCCGCTCGCGCACCCACCCCCGGTACCGCTCCCAGGAGGCCAGCGTCCGCTCCCGCTCGGCGGGACTCAGCTCGGCCAGCTCCTCGGCACCCGGCTCGGCCGTGGCCCCGCCGCCCGGCAGCAGGTTCAGATGCACCCCGACCACGTTGCCGGGCCGCAACCGCCCCAGCTCCCTCGAGACGGCGGCCCCCCAGTCGCCGCCCTGGACCCCGTACGCCTCGTACCCGAGCCGTTCCATCAGCACCCCGAAGGCCCGCGCGACCCGCTTGAACTCCCAGCCCGCCTCGGTCGTCGGCCCGGACAGCCCGAAGCCGGGGATGCTCGGCAGCACCAGGTGGAAGGCATCGGCCGGATCACCGCCGTGCGCCCGCGGATCGGTGAGCGGACCCGCGACCCGCTGGAACTCCACGAAGGATCCCGGCCAGCCGTGGGTCATCAGCAACGGGGTGGCGTCCGGCTCGGGCGACCGCAGATGCGCGAAGTGCACCCGGGTCCCGTCGATGACGGTGGTGAACTGCGGCCATTCGTTCAGCCGCGCCTCGGCCGCACGCCAGTCGTACTGCTCGCGCCAATACCGTACGAGCTCCCGCACCTCCCCGAGCGGCATCCCGTACGCCCATCCCACCCCGGGCAGCTCATCGGGCCACCGCACCCGCCCCAGCCGCTCGTCGAGGTCGTCCAACTCCGCCTGCGCCACGTCGAGCCGAAACCCGCGCAGCCCTTCCCCAAGATCGCTCATAGACCGGCCATGCTAAGCCGCCCCCTTAACGCCGTTAACGCCGTTAAGCCCACCCCACAGACCCTCAACACCGTTAACGCCGTTAACGCCACCCCACCCACCGGACACTCCGCCCGCCCCTTAACGGTGTTAACGCCGTTAACGCCCCACCATCCGACGCCGTTAACGCGGCCACCGCCCGGCCCCCGCTCCCTCGACGGACTCGTCAACGCCGTTGACCCTGCCGCCGAGAACCAGCCCTCTCCCGAAGGAGCCGTGACCCTTAACGCCGTTAACGCCCACCCCACCCCACCCCACCCGCCAGCCCTACCGGACGACCGTTAACGCCGTTAACGCTGCCGCCCACACCACCGAGGCTGCCCTCGAAGACCGGAACCCGTTAACGGCGTTAACGGCGTTAACGCCGACCCGTCCACCGCGACTCCACCCGAACCACCCTTGACGCCGCCACCTGCGCCCCAACCCTCCCCCGAGGGACCCGGACCGTTAACGCCGTTAACGCTTCGCTCGCCCCGCCCCGAAGGACCCCGGCCGTTAACGCCGTTAAGCCTGCCGCCCAGGCCCCGCCCTCCCCCGCCGGACCAGGCACCGTTAACACCCCCAGGCCCCGCCCTCCGCCGGCGGACCAAGCACCGTTAACGCCGTTAAGCCTGCCGCCCCACGCCCCGCCCTCCCCCGAAGGGAGCTGGGAGCGTTAACGGCGTTAACGCCAACCCGCCCACCCCACGCTCCACCGTTAACGCCACTAGCCCTGCCGCCGGCCCCACCTCGGGCCCCGAAGGAGCCGGGACCGTTAACGCCGTTAACACTGCCGCCCACCCCCCGGTCCCCAAGGACCAGGGACCGTTAACGCCGTTAACGCCAACCGGCCGACCCCATGCTCACCTGCACACCACCGCTAACGCCGGTAGGACTACCGCCCACCCTTGGGCCCCGAAGACCAGGGACCGTCAATGCGGTTAACGCCACCTTTAACGCTGTCGCCCGCGCTCGTCCGTAAGGCCCAGGGCGTTAACGGCGTTAACGGCGTTAACGCCCCTACTCCCCACCCGCCCTCCGGGCGATCAGCAGCCCCAGCCCGTCCAGGATCCGCTCCAGCCCGAACTCCAGGGCCTGGTCCCGCCCCCCGTGCTCCGCCGCCGAGGCCAACGCGGCCCCGAGCGCCGGGTACTCCGCCCCGTGCATCCGCATCACCTCACCCAGCATCACCGCGAGCTGCGCATCGGGCCCCGCCCCCTCACCAACCCCGTCCCCGGTCCCGTCGCCGCCACCGGCACCCGCTGCCCGCTCCTGCTCCGCGATCCCCCGTACGTGCCCGGCCAGCAGCACGACCGCGTCCATCGCCTCCGCCCCGCTCAGCCCGCACCCTTCCAGCGCCGCGAGCGCCCGCTCCATCCAGCCCAGCTCCCGTGGCCCCATCACCCGTACCCCGACCGTCGCCTCCAACATCCACGGATGCCGCCGGAACCCCCCGAGCAACTCCCGCGCCCACGCCTCCAACCGCTCCCGCCACTCCCCACCGGACTCCGCCCCCGCACCGACCGCCGACGCCACAGGCAAAGACACCGCAGGCAACGGCATCGCCCCCTCCACCATCAACGCGACCAGCTCCGCCTTCCCCGGCACGTACCGGTACAGAGCCATCTTCGTGACCGCCAACTCCCCGGCCACCCGCTGCATCGACACCGCGCCCAGCCCTTCCGCGTCGGCGATCCCGATTCCCGCCAGAGCGATCCCCTCCAGCGTGAGTCCCCGCTTCGGCCCCCGCGCGGGAACGGCCGGCGGCCCCCACAACAACCGCACGGCCGCGCCCCACTGCTCACTCGTCATCGGAATCCCCTTGCGCTCGCGCCAAAACTGCGTCTACCGTACACGGTATTGCTTCAGTGTCCGCCGGACACAGTTACTTGAAGGAGCCCCATGTCCCAGCCCCAGCAGTCCCACCAGCCCGCGGCCAGCGCCCGCACCGTCCTCATCTCCGGCGCGAGCATCGCCGGCCCCGCCCTCGCCTACTGGCTCGGCCGCCACGGCTTCCGCCCCACCGTCGTCGAACTCTCCCCCGCCCTCCGACCCGGCGGCCAGGCCGTCGACTTCCGCGGCGAAACCCACCTCTCCGTACTCCAACGCATGGGCGTCCTCGAAGACCTCCGCCGCATCCAGACCGGCGGCTCCCCCATGACCTTCGTCGACGCCGACGGCAAGCAGCTGCTCCACCTCCCCGCCGAGTTCGCCGGCGGCGACGTCGAAGTCCTGCGCGGCGACCTCTCCCGCGTCCTCTACGAGGCTTCGCTCCCCTTCACCGAGTACGTCTTCGGGGATTCGGTGAGCTCCCTCACCGAGACCGCCACCGGCGTGGACGTCACCTTCCTCGACTCCCCGCCCCGCACCTTCGACCTCGTCATCGGCGCCGACGGCCTCCACTCCCACGTCCGCCGCCTCGCCTTCGGCCCGGAGTCCGACCACGTCACCCACCTCGGCCACTACGCCGCCACCTGGACCCTCCCCAACGACCTGGACCTCCGCCCCGGCACCGGTTCCATCGGCTACAACGCCCCCGGCCGCCTGGCCAGCGTCGGCGCCTCCCGCACCGACCCCACCCGGGCCGGAGCCTTCCTCGTCTTCGCGTCCCCCGAGCTCACGTACGACCGCCACGACCCCGAAGCCCACAAGGCGATCCTCAAGCGGGCCTTCGCGGGCCTCCCCTGGAAGGTCGACCACCTCCTCGCCTCCCTCACCAACGCCGACGACCTCTACTTCGACTCCATCAGCCGTGCCGACGTCCCCACCTGGTCCACCGGCCGGATCGCCCTCGTCGGCGACGCCGCCTGCGGCGCGACCATCGGCGGCATGGGCACCGGCACCGGGATCGTGGCCGCGTACGTCCTGGCGGGCGAGCTCTCCCGCTCGCCCCACGACCACCGGGCCGCCTTCACCCGCTACGAGTCCCTGCTCCGCACCTACGCCCAGGGCTGCCAGAAGAGCGGCGACCGTACGGGCCCCTTCCTCGCCCCGTCATCGAAGCTCGGCCTGCGCCTGCGCAACGGCTTGCTCAGCCGGCGCCGCGTCCTCGACTGGATGCTGAAGGCCGGAGCGGACGTCACCACGCTCTCCCTCCCCACCTACACGACCGCCCGCGAGAGCACCGGAGCCATGCGAACGACTCGCTGAAAAGAATCTTCCCGAGAGCGGTCACACTCCCGCCCGCTGCTCCGTCAGTGCAGTGAAGCCCCCCACCGGAGGCCCACATCAGAACCACCACCCAGGGAGATCACAGTGAACGCGCGCACCCCTGGGCCTGACCGGCGACGCCCGCCCCGCCAGGGGCCCCTTAACGGCGTTAACGGCGTTAAGGGCCCCCCACCATTAACGGCGTTAACGCCGTTAACGCCCCACGCCCTCCCCCAACCCACCAACCCACCCGACCCAAGAAAAAAGTACTGGTCGACTGGTTTTCTTCGCCGCCCGCCCACTAGATTGACCCCCCGCGGGACCAGCCCGCACACCGACCGACCAGGAGACGCACACGTGGCGAGGGTCAGGCAGGAACGGGCCGAGATCACCCGGCAGGCCATCCTGGACGGCGCGGCGATCGCCTTCGACCACGCCGGCTTCGGCGGCACCAGCCTCAGCGACGTGGTCAAGCACGCCGGAGTCACCAAGGGCGCCCTGTACTTCCACTTCCAGTCCAAGGAAGCCCTCGCCCGCACCCTGATGGACGAGCAGTTCCAGGTCTCCGAGGGCGTCCCCGCCATCGAGAACCCGGGGCTCCAGACGGTCATCGACCTCACCCACCAGATGGCGTTCGGGCTGCGCACCAACGTCCGCATCCGCGCCGGCATCCGCCTGGTCATCGAGTTCGGCTCCTTCACGAACCCCGACCCGACCCCGTACAACACCTGGATCGACACCTGCCACGGCTGCCTGACACCGGCCCAGGAACGCGGCGACGTACTCCCGTCGCTCGATGTGTACGACCTCTCCACCTTCCTGGTCGGCTCGTTCACCGGCATCCAGGTCACCTCGCACGTCCGCACCGGCCGCGACGACCTCCACACCCGGGTCATCGACCTCTGGAACCTCCTCCTCCCCGGGATCGTGCCCGCACACCGGATCCCCCACTTCGACCCGGCGGGCTCGCCCGAGTGCCGGGCCGAACTCGTTCTGCCCGCCTGACCGGCGCATCCAGGGCGGCCTCGAACACGCCGTGGCGAACCACGGGGGTGCTCGCTACGGCGTGTGCGAGGCCGCCCTGTCGCGTACCCGGAACCGGAAGCACGCCACTTCGTTAGCAAAACTCAAGCGTGGCGCCCACGCGCACCCCAGAACGTTAGTAAAGTCCCTCTCATGACTTCGCCCTCGTCTCAGAGCGACCGAGAGAAGGTCGTCTCCAAACTCCCCCCGTGGCTGCGCCAGGAGTTGAAAATCCGCACCGCCCAACTGCGGGTGGACATCCAGGACGCCGTCCACCAGGGGATCTCCCACTGGAGCGCGCTCGCCTCCGCCCCCTCCCCCGTCGACACCTCCGGCGCCGAATCGTTCTCCACCTGGCTGCCCGCCGGCCAGTGGGAGTCCTTCCGCACCGACTCCAAGGACCGCGGCGTCTCCCTCATCCAGGGACTCGCCCAGGCCGTCAGCCTCTGGCTGGAGATGAACCCGGCCCCCACCGTCAAGCGGCCCTCCGTCGTACGCCGCATCATCGTGTGCAACCAGAAGGGCGGAGTCGGCAAGACCGCCATCACCGCCGGCACGGCCGAGGCCCTCGCCGAGGACCCCTCGACCCTCCACCCCGTCCGCGTCGCCCGCCAACTGGCCCGCCTCACGTCGGACGAGGACCCCCAGCCGGATCCGGCATCCACCCCCCTGGACCTGGAAGACCTCCCGGGCCTGGGCATGCGCGTCCTGCTGATCGACTTCGACCCCCAGGGCCATCTCACCAAGCAGCTCGGCCAGCAGCCGCTCCCGATCGGCGGCGACAGCCTCACCTGCCACATGGCCGGCGAGGCCAAGGGCCCGCTCTCCGACCTGATCGTCCCCATCACGGACGAGCGCTTCGGCGACCGGCTGCACATCCTGCCCGCCTGCACGGACGCCTTCCTCCTCGACGTCCGCCTCTCCACCGTCCGCGCCCGCGAGGCCGCGCTCGAACGCGCCCTGGCCCCCATCGAGTCCGACTACGACGTCATCCTCGTCGACTGCCCCCCGAGCCTCGGCCTGAGCATGGACGCGGCCATCTACTACGGCCGCCGCCGCGACACCGAACAGCCGGGCGCCTCCGGCGCGCTGATCGTCGTACAGGCGGAGGACTCCTCGGCGGACGCCTACGACCTCCTCACCTCCCAGATCAACGACCTGCGCGACGACCTCAGCCTCGACATCGACTACCTCGGCCTCGTCGTCAACCTCTACGACGGCCGCCGCGGCTACATCGCGACCTCCTCCCTCCAGGCCTGGATGGACATAAAGGATCCCCGGGTCGTCGCCGTCGTCCCCGACCTCAAGGAACAGCGCGAAGCGGTCCGCGTGAAGCAACCCCTCTTCGTCTACGCCCCCAAGGGCGACCAAGCCGTCGCCCTGCGCGCCCTCGCCCGGGAGATCTCATGAGCAGCAAGGCCGACAAGCTCGGCGTCTCGGCATCCTTCGCCCGGGCCCAGCCGGCGGGCGTCAGCTCCCGCCGCGCGGCGATCGCGGAGGCCACCGGCGCGCCCACTTCCGGAGTGGTGCCCCCTTCCGAAGTCCCCATCGACGCCCTGGCCCACAACCCGTTCAACCTCCGCGAGGACCTCACAGAACTCGAAGAACTGGCGGCATCCCTCACCGCCCGGGGCCAGCTCCAACCCCTCGCGGTCGCCACCCGCATGGCCTTCATGGAGGCCCACCCAGGCACCACCGACGGCCTCGGCCGCGCCCCGTATGTCGTGATCGACGGAAACCGCCGCCTGGCGGCAGCCCATCTGGCAGGCCTGAAAACCATCCAGATCCACGTCAACGACTCCCTCTCCACCTCCGCGGCGGACATCCTCGAATCGGCCCTGATCGCCAACGTCCACCGCGTCGACGTGGCCCCCATGGACCAGGCCCGCGCCCTCCAGGAACTCGTCGACGTCCACGGCTCCCAGGCCCAGGTCGCCAAGCGCCTCGGCAAGACGGCGGCGTGGGTCTCCCAGCGCCTGACCCTCCTGAACCTCACCCCCACCCTTCAGGAAAAGGTGGAGACGGGCGAGCTCAAGGTCGAACCGGCCCGCCGCATCGGCCGCCTCCCCCAGGAGGTCCAGCAGGCTGCGGCGGACGAAACCATTAACGCCGTTAATCCCCCCCGCCAACGCACTGCGCCGGCCAACACCGTTAACGCCGTTAACCCCCCGCCCTCCCCTTCCCCCACTCCTTCCCCCACTCCTTCCCCCACTCCTTCCCCCACTCCTTCCCCCACTCCTTCCCCCACTCCTTCCCCCACTCCTTCCCCCACTCCCTCCCCCTCCCCCTCCCCCCGGATCACGATCTCCACGATCTCCCCGGAAACGATCGCGGACGCCCTCACCGCGCACCTCACCCCGGACGACCTCAAGGCCGTCACGGAACTCCTCATGCTGCGCATCTGAGCTGGGCATCTGAGGCACCACCCACGCCGGGGGCGCTGACGGCATTAACGCCGTTAACGCCCCCACGTGCGTTTCAGGTGCGTTCAACGGTGCGATTCGCATAGGCTCCCGGTGGAGGTACCGATGCCGAACAACCGAAACACCCGCCCCGACACCAACGAGCAGGAGGGCCTCTTCGCAGCGGTCGACGCCCTGCTCGAAGAGGCCGCCCAGGACCCGCTCCCCCACCCGGACGAGCGCAAGCGCCTGCGCGAGGCCGCCGGCTTGAGCCAGGACCAGATCGCCAAGGCCCTGGCGGTCCGCCGCGAAACGGTCACCTCCTGGGAAACCGGCCGGACCTCCCCCCGTCCCCCCAAACGCGCGGCCTACGCCCGCCTCCTGGAGGGCCTCTCCACCCTCCACCCCGTTAACGGCGTTAACGCCGTTAACGCCGCGCTCCCCGCCGAAGGCCCAGGGCCTCTCGGCGGCACGCCCGCATCTCCAACTCCCACGGCAGCCGAGACGCAGCCCCACCCCACCTCCGCAGCCCGCGCCGAAGGCGCAGTGCAGCCCACCCCTGAGACCCCCGCACTCACCCCCCGACCGAGCCCCGGGGCGCAGTCCCAGGCCTCAACGCCTGACCCCACGGCCCGCGCCGAAGGCGCAGGCCCCACCCGCGAGCCCGTGTCCCCCACCCCCACCCCCCACCCTGATCCCGCAACACAGCCCAAGGTCCAGGAAGCACCGGGCAGCGGAACAACCCCGCAGGCCCCCGCCTCCGGCACGCCCCAATCCCCGACGCCGCCCCCGGCAACGCCCACCAACGACACCGAGCCCGTGCCCCCCACCCCCATCCCCCACGCGGGGCCTGGGGCAGAGCCCCAGTTTCGGGAAGGAGCGGGTAGGGGATCAGCGCCGCAGGCCCCCACCCGCACCCCCGCACCCCGCGCCCGCACCACACCCCCCACCCCCCGCCGGGGCCCTGGGGCAACACCCCAGCCCCCCACAGCGAGCCCCCGCCCGGCAGGAAACGGCCCCCTCACCGTCCTGGACGGCACCGGCCACGCCCACACCGCCGGCGGCCAGATCCTCGACCACCCCACCACCGGCGGCCTCCCCGCCCTCGTCACCTGGGCCCTCGGCCCCGACGCCGACCTCCGCTCCCCCCGCCTCCACCGCAACGGCAAGGACGGCGACCCCCTCCTCGTGCTCACCGCTGCCGCCACCGAGGCCTTCGGCCTGCCCCTCACCCTCGAAGACCGCCGCGCCCTCCGCCTCCCTGACAACCACCCGGCCCTCAAGCAGCTCGCCAAGAGCAAGTGGCAGCTCACCCGCCGCGGCTTCGGCCCCTGGGCCCGCATCTACCGGCCCGCCACCCCCACCACCGGCCGCCAGTGCGTCCAGCTCGCGATCCTCCCCTGGGGCGCCCTCGACCCGCGCGCCTGGGGCGAGGACACCCCCGACCTCCCGGCCCCCGAACTCGCCGAGCTGCTCACCACCTACGCCACCCGCGTCCTCACCCCCCGCGGCTCGACGGCAGTGACCGGCCTCGAACTCATGACGGCCCTCCGTCCCCCCACCCGTGCCGCCCGCAACCCCGAGACCAACACCTGGGAATCGGCCCCGGTCCCCGGCTCCCTCACCCGCCCCGTCGACCCGGCTCCCCCGGAGGCCCCCGACGAGCACCCCGTGGTCGCATCCCTCTACCCCCGCTCCCACCAGCGCACCCCGGACCAGGTCCTCGACGAAGAGGCCTACGACTGGATCCGCGACCCGGAGCTCCTCACCGACGCCGAGTGCACCCGCACCCACGCCGTCGGCATCGACGTCAACATGGCCTTCGCCGCCGCCGCGAACCGCCTCACCGTCGGCCTCGGCCCCGCCACCCACACCAAAAGCCCCCGCTTCGACCCGACGACCCCCGGCTGCTGGCTGGCGGACCTCTCCGCGATCTCCCTCGATCCCCGCCTCCCCAGCCCCTTCACCCCCCACGGCAAGCCCCCGACCGGACCCGCCTGGTACGCCACCCCGACCCTCGCCTACGCTCAGGAACTCGGCCACGAGGTCCACCCCACCGAGGCCTGGCTCCGCCCCGAGTGCGGCCCGTACCTCGACGCCTGGTACACCCGCCTCCGCGACGCCTACATGGCCACGATGGCGGACCTCGGCGTCACCTCGGCCATGCCCGAACCCGAGTTCCTCAAGGCGATGACGACACACAAACAGGACGCCCCCATCCCCACAGCGGTCCTCTCGGCGATCAAGTCAACCGTCAAGGGCGGCATCGGCAAGCTCCGCGAACGCCCCCAGGGCGCCGGCTACCGCCCCGGCGAGCGCTGGCCCGCCCTCGAACGCCCCACCTGGCGCCCCGACATCCGCGCCGCCGTCATCTCCACGGCCCGCGTGAACATGCACCGCAAGATGAACAAGCTCGCCACCACAGCGGATCTGCACCCCATCGCGGTCCTCTCCGACTGCGCGGTGTACCTCTCCGACGGCCCCAGCCCCCTCGACTTCCTCCCGCGCACCCCCGACGGAAAGCCCCTCCCCGGCGGCTTCCGCCTCGGCGTCAGCCCGGGCATGGTCAAGCACGAGGGCACCCAGCCCCTCCTCTGGGCCGTCGGAATGCTCGACGAGGGCCTCAACCCCGCCCGCCACATCAAGGGCCACGACGCAGCGGCAGACGGCGAGTAACACATGTCCGACATCTCCGACAGCCTGACCAAGGCCGACGAACAGCACTTCACCCGCCCGATCCCCAAGTCGGCGGGTGCCCAGATGCGCTTCCTCGTCAAGCAGCTCAAGTCGACGAAAGCCGTGGCGGCGACGCTCGGCATCTCCCAACGCACCGTCGAGCGCTACGTCAAGAACCAGATCAAGCAGCCCAAGCCCGAACTCGCCGCCCGCCTGGAGGCCGAGGTGCGCCGCCGCTGGCAGCCCCTGGTCCGCAAGCGCGCCCGCGACAGGGCGGCCAGGACCACCGGTCTGGTCATCGAGACCCGCGCCCGCTTCGGCTTCACCGCGGCCCCCGGCACGACCGACGACGGCCGCATGCGCCGCATCACCCAGCACCTCCCCCCGGAGTACGCGGGCCGCCTCTTCGCCGCCCAGGAAGCCGGCGCCGCCGAGTCCCGACTCCGGCAGATCGCGGCCGAAGCCCTCCAAGAGATCTACTTCAAAGACAACGGCGCCCGTGCCACGAGCCTCCTGGTCGAGTTCACGGACATCGACTACGTGGACTTCGCCTTCTAGAGGACGCAGCGGAAACACCAGCCAACGACCCTCCCCAGCCCCTCAACGGCCCCTCCAGGCCCCGCAAACCCCAAAAGGGTCCCGGGACACCCCGGGACCCTCAATTACCCCTCACAAGCCGGCTGAGGCGCCTCACCCCACGGCGTGCAACGTCCTCCGCCGCTTCGACTCCGCGGCCTTCTTCGCCGCGGCCTGCGCGGCCCGCTTCTTCCGCTGCTCGGCCAGCTGGTCCTGATACGCCGCCACCGCCTGGTGGTAGCTGGCGACATACCCCCGCGCGTCGAGCCGCTCCTCCGCCGCCATGTCGTTCACGGCGGCGACAGCGTCCTCGAAGGAGTTGTACCCGGCCAGCATCGGGTTGATCTGGTACACCCCGTTGCGGACCTTCCGCACCAGCTTCGCGAGCTCCAGACTCCGCAGGGCGGCGTTGACACTCGGCCGGCTCAGCTCCAGCAGCCCACCCACGGTGGCCTGGTCGATGAGGATCCGCCCGCCCGGCTCGCTCAGCGAACGCAGCTTCAGCAGCACACGGTAGGCCGCAGGCGGAAGGTCAAGGTCGGAGAGAAGCCCGTCGGCGTTGACCGCAGCGAATCGCAAGGTGCTCACTGAGCTGTCCCTTCTTCCGTGCGCTTCGCCCGGCTCAGCCGACGCGCAGCGCGCTCTTTGGCCCGTTCGGCCCGCAGTTCCTCGATGGCCTGCCGCATGTGGTCCAGCGACGGGAACCGCACCAGGTCGGGCAGGCTCGTATCGCTGCGGATCTGCGAGATGGTGCTGTGCTGCTCCACCTTCACGAACTCACCCGTCATCTCCGTCCCCGGGATGAACTCGGCCACCCGGTAACTGTAGGGCGGGTTGAACTGGTACACACCCCGCCGCACCTTGAAGACGATCCCATGAGACATGACGGTGTGCAGTGCCTCCGACGTCTTTGTCCGGCTGACGTCCAGGATGGTAGCCATCTCCTCCTGCGTAAGAGGAATCCGCCCCCCCGCTCGCTGGCATGCGATGAGCAGCAGGATCAGCCTCAGCGGCAAGGCTTCCCGGAAGTACTGGGCAATAACCAGGAAGAACTCGAGGCTGTCCATCGAGAACGCATTCGGCTGATTCTGCGTCCCGTAGAACTCCAGCGGCTTGCGCTCGCCGTCCAGCGTCAGCTTCCGGCTCGGGTACCGCTTCGCCAGGCTGTCCAGGTCCTTGACCGGAGCCAGCGGCTGACTCCACGCCGAGATCGCATCATCAACGGGGAGATCAGGACGCGGCGCACCCGCCGGACTCCGCCGACGCCACTGTGGCTCTGATGACACGAGGCTGCTCTCCACTTCGTTGATCTGCAGGGAGAGTATGTCAACAAGGGTGACACAAGTGTCACGCTCGTTGACGTTCGGCGTGTCTTATGTCCCCCCAGCAGGGACACATCTCGGCCACCGCCTCCGCGTCGGCTTCACGCCACCCTCCCCCCAACCCCTCCCAGCCCTCCAGCAGTTCGCCGACACATCCCCCGCAAAACGTCAGCCACCCCGACGTTTTGGCCCAAATACCGTCAGTCTCGCTGACGTTTTACACGCGTTCTGTCCCCCTAGCAGCGACACATCCCCCGAGTTATGTCCCTCCTGAAGGGACATAACTTTCCCCCCGAACCCCCCCTGACCTGCGGCAACGCATCTCCGTACCTTATATAGGCCCGTCTCCTGCCGCGCTGCGCGAACTGAACGCCGCCTCCAACCCGTCCCCCGGCCCCACTCCCTGACCCCCCATCACCCCAAAAAGCACCCACCCCACTCCCAACCCACCCCCCAACACCCCATGCAATCTGACCGATTCCCATCCTTATCCACACCCCACTTTGAAGCACGAGCGCTCCCCACCCCTTAACGCCGTTAACGCCGTTAACGCCGTTAACGCCGTTAACAACCCCAGCCCCCAAGCCCCCCTCTCCCTCCAAACAGCCCTCTCAAAGCCACCAGCCCCTGTCAGCCCCAGCTCTCTCAAGTGAGTCCCCACCGTCGACCCGAAAGACCACCACCCAAGACAGACGCTGGGCAACAGGACCCGAACGTCCTGGGTCGGCATTCAGGTCCTAGTCACTACGTGAAGTGATGTGGCTGCCAACTACAGTGCAAGGCTCAACCCCGAAGTCGTCATGGCCACTCAGAACGTTGCCCTTCACCCGCAGCAGCACGGCCGGTGAAGCGAAGCGGAACCGCCTGACCGTAGAGAGGCGGAAGACTACGGCTAGAAGGTTTTGACCCTGGTCTGCGGAAGCCGGGGCGTCGAGTGGAGCAAGATGGTTTGTCGGCCCGGCGAGCAGCATTACAGGACCCGCAGCGAAGCGGAGGGCTTCTCGCTGGAAGCAGGACAGCCCAGCGAAGCTGGGCTGTCCTGCTTCCTCGACCCGCAGCCCCGAGGCTGTCAGTGCGAGGCGGTTCGAGTGGTCCGTAGCGAAGCGAAGGACACCCACTTGCTGGCCGCCTCGACTAGAGGAACGCAGGGCCCGACAGCCAGCTTTCCTACTGCTGCCAGCTTGGTCCGGGGAGCGGGCCGTGGTCCTGGAGGCAGAGCCGGAAGGACCCCTGAGTGGGGGAACGGAGCAGACCCGCCCAACGGGCCGGAGGCCCGGACCCCGTGAAACGGGTCACCTCCCGCGCTCCGCGCGGGAGGTCTGGGGCCTGCGCAGCAGGCCCGCTCTGGTGGAGCGCAGCGGAACCAGAGCCAGTCCGGAGCGAAGCGCAGGACTCCGGCCCGAAGGGCCGACCGTAGCTCGGAACGAAGCGGAGAGCCGGGGCCCTTCGGGCCGAAGGCCTGGCTCTGGCTCGGCAAAGCCGAGCCCCGCCGAGCGAAGCGAGGCGTTTCACTGCTCCGGAGCGAAGCGGAGGAGCCAGGCTCCGAAGGAGCCTCCGGCCGAGCGCAGCGAGGCGGCTCCTCTCCTGAGCGCGCAGCGCTCAGGAGAGGACGGACGCCCCAACAGGCCGAAGGCCTGGACCCCGTAAAACGGGGTCACCTCCTGCACTCCGCGCGGGAGCCCATGGGCCCGCGCAGCGGGCCCCGCCCGGGTGGAGCGCAGCGGAACCCGGGCAGTCCGAAGCGAAGCGCAGGACCCCGGCCGAAGGCCGGCCTTGCTCGGCAAAGCCGCGGCAAGGCGGCTGCCGCGAAGCGGTGCCGCGCCGGCGGGGGCCGGGGGCGCGGAACC